>CAYVEQ010000045.1:0-12411 GCA_964450835.1 uncultured Synergistaceae bacterium | reverse complement strand
ATATTTTTCGTGCTAATCACAGACGCATACTTTTTCTGTTCTTCACTAAGCGATGGGATTGCTCCGGCAAAAGATTGCCTGATCGCGCCCGCAAGCGTGTTTTTCGCCTCGCGGTCGGAATCGTCATACATTTTCCCGCCCGGCTTTACAATTTGTATTCCTTCGTTGCCTTTGCGGTTAGACCACTCATAACCAAGAAACTCTTTCTGCTCCTTATTATCAGCGGGAGCGGTGATAACTGCGGTAGTCTGCCGGTACACCAAAGAGAAATAGAACAATTTTTCACTCTCGACGGAACGAACATACGCATAGAATTTTTCCAGATACGCGGCGGCTTGATCCTCCGCGCTTTTATTTTTATACGCTCTGGTCTTTTGCAGATTTTTAACCTCCGCGGAATCCGCGAAAGCGTCCGCATACATCTTGAAATATTCGATGCCGCTGAGCTCCGCAAGAGAATACTTCTTGTTCAAAAACTCTTTGTATTTATCCTCGGCAACATGGATTTGCTCCGTATAAGCCTTAAGGATTTCCCCGTCCTCCCAATCCGCGAGCTCGGCGCCGCTCATTATCGCGTCCACAGAGTCCGTGGACAGGTCAGACCGCTTCGGAGGCTCATTAAATTTTTCGAGGAACATAACGACCGTATTCGTACCCGTGGCTCCGAAGGTATTTGAGCCGAACGCGGCTACGGCCCGAATATAGAAGTTCCGCAGAAGCTGCTCGCGTGCCCCGCTGTAGCTGGCGCTGTCATTGGAAAGAATCGAACTCGGCAGTATGACGGCGGCAATCCCTTTCGGCTTCAAAAGCTGTCCGATACGCTCCACAAACAGCGTTTCAATTTCACTGCCGTTCAAGCCGATGCGCCCCAGAAGAGTGAAAACATTATTTTTGAGCTGCAGGTGCTGTTTAAAATCCTTTACGGCATACGGAGGATTCGCGACAAGTATATCGAAAGACCCGTTTTCAATTCCTTTGTCGGGCGCGTTTTCAAGCCCGTCACCGAAAATGATATTTCCTTCTCCCGCTCCGTTCATGAACAGAGAGATTTTAGACACCCGGGCAAGCCGGTAGTCTTTCTCGATGCCGTAAATATGATCCCTTGCCCATTCGTTGTTGCCGTCCGAATGAGCGAAGTGGTTGATAGCCTCTATCCCCTCGGTCAGAAAATGCCCTGCGCCGCAGGCATAGTCAACGATCTTCGGATATACGGTGCCCGTGTCGGTTTTTACAATCCGCTCTACCGGGAGAGAGTCCCAGATAAATCTGGTTATGGGCATTGGCGTAAAAAACTGCCCTTCGTTCTGTTTGAACCCTTTGTGTAAAAGCTGCTCGAACATATCGCCAAGGAATTGATGCTTTGACGGATAGACTATCCGGTATTTTTCAAACAGCTGAATCATTTCAACAAGAATCTTCCCGTTTTGGTAAAACAGCTCCTCGTTATGAACATCCTTAAAGGCAAAGTCGTTGTTGGAGTAGAACTTCAGTATCCGAATCGTTTTCTGCAAATCTTCGACGGCCTTTTTTCTTTTTGAGCCCGTATACGTGGAAAACAGCCATTCAGGGTAGTCGGCGGGAATGTAGAAAATTTCCTCGCGCATGAATTTTTCCATGCCGTCGCGGTGAAGTTTTTGAAGGCGATCCTGCAATGTCTCGTATGTATCCGCTCCTTGCTTATATTGAAACTCTACCTCGTTATCGTCTCCCTTCGTGCTTTCATCCACCAATTTACAAATAAAAAGAGCAATCAAACGGTTAAAGGCGTTTTCTTTATCACTGACATTGTTGTGACGCAGAATTTCCTCAAATTTATTGACTATTTTATCCTCCGGTGTGAAGTCGCGCAGATTTTTCTTGAGCAGAGGCTTTACACCGATTTTATAGGCTACGGAATCTTCAGAGAAAATTAAATCATCATAAATCTGACTTGTGTATGTTTCTTTCCATACCTCGCATTTTTCGGCGGCGGTATGCGCATCGCGATATAGCTTTATGGTTTTATCTTTTTCTGCAAGAAGGATGATGTTGGCATCATCCGAGCAGTTAACCGTCGGTGCCTGATACTCAATATGTCCGTCCTCGAAGTCGGAGGCGTACAGAACAAGCCAGCGGCAGGATTCTTCCTGCTGCCAGTAGGAAAACAACTGCCCGCCGTCGTTTTTCGTATCTTTTAACGCTTTGTCAAACTCTCTGCCCCATGTCTTACATTCAACAATGAAGAGCATGGCATCTTCTTCATCCACTACGCAGACGTCGGCACGACCACTCTTTGCATCATGACCGAGGTGCCATTCTTTTTCAAGTTCTATATGCTCAGGGCGATACCCTTTTTCAAGAAGGCGATTTACACATTCGAACACAACAAAGTTTTCCGGCTTATCAAACCCGTCATTTCTTTCACGGCCCTTGACAGCATCCGGATAATATAATTTTTTGGCAGAAAAATCCACGCTCATGGCTGTTCCTATGGAAAACTGTTTTTCATATAAATCCCCTTCCCCGGTAAAACCCAGCAAGCGCAACACATCCTTTAATTTTGATTCAGTAATCATTTATCTGTTCCCTCCGGTTTGCAAGACAAACGAATCATCTCTATTATTTCGACCCTGAGGCGGAGTGCGGCCTCGGCTAAAGTTTTCCGAAGAACGGCGCTCCGCGCCGTGTGTTTTTATGTATAAGCTTTCACGCAACAGGCAACAGGCGCATACTTCTGCCGAGCCGGCCTGCGCAGCTATTTTACCCCACTTCAACATCCAGTCCGCGTTTCTTTGTTTCCCTCAGTATGAAATTCTGCAAGAACAGCTGAAGCACCCGGATAAAATAGCCCTCTATGTTCATACCTTTGAAACGCTTTCTCATTCTGCCCGCTATTTTCTGCGTCGTTTTCAGATTTTCAACATAATAATACAACGCATTCGGAAAATCATAAAATCTTTGTCAGACGGAAGTTCGTCCAAATATGGCATCGCGCGGAACTTCATCGGTGAATTTACAATCTTCGATGCCGGAAAGAGATCATAGCCGAGCACGCCAGATGTGCAGACATTCTCACGGCTCGCCGGGGGTTAATTTTTTATCTCCTGAACTTAACTATTGTGACGCCGTAGCCGCCCTCGCCGGGGCCGCCCAGGTTATGCTCTATGACATAGGGCAGACGCTTGCAGAGGTCTTGGACTTCGCGGCGCAGTATGCCCTGTCCGCGCCCGTGAATGACGGTTACTGTGTCGTAGCCGGCGCGGTAAGCCTGGTCGAGATACTGCTCGACTATCGGCATGGCTTCGTCTATCGTCATGCCGCGCACCATTATCGACGACGGAACGTCCGTCGGACGGCTGACTTTTATCCGCACGTCGGGCTGCTGCGGCGCGGCTTTGCGCGTGACAATCTTCAGCTTCGTCAGCGGCACTTCGACTTCCGCGACTCCCGCGCGAACGCGGGCTTTCTTGTCCGTAGCCTCTATTACCGCTGCGACGCTCGTCGTGCCTATAATCTGAACGGTGTCGCCGGCTTTCAGCGTTTCTCCCGTCGCCACCACGGATTTTTCTTTTTCTTTCTTTTCCTCGCGCTTCAGCGCGGAGTTTTCGATTTTCTGGAAATGGCTGCGCTTTTTCTCGAGTTCGCGGCGCGCCTGCGGCTCGGCTTCGGCCTTTTCCATGTTTTTGATGAGCGCGCGCGCGGAGTCTTCGGCGTTGCGCACTATGGAGAGAGCTTTTCTGTCGGCTTTCGCGATCATGTCGTCGCGCTTTTCCTCGATGGCGGCTATTTTGGTCTCTAATTCTTTTTCAAGGGCGGCCAGCTTCCGGCGCGAGCGCTCGACTTCACGCGACTCGCGTTCGAGAGCGGCGCGCTTTTCGTGCAGTTCGCCGATAAGGTCTTCCATAGAAACCTCGCGGTCGCTTATAGCTTCTTCCGCGCGGCTGATAATCTCCCTTTTCATACCGAGTTTGCCCGCGATGAGCAGCGCGTTGCTGCGGCCGGGAATGCCTGTCAGAATCTTGTATGTCGGGGAGAGCGTCGCGCTGTCAAATTCCACGCTCGCCGTCTCGACTCCCTCTGCCGCGAGAGCGTAGCGCTTTATCGGATTGTGGTGCGTCGTGGCGAGCACAAGCGCCCCGTGCCCGCGCAGCCAGTCAAGCAGCGCGATGCCGAGCGCCGCGCCCTCCTCAGGGTCTGTTCCCGCTCCGAGTTCGTCCATCATGACGACGGAACGCGGCGTCACGTTTTCAAGTATTTCCGTGATGTGTGTGATGTGGGCGCTGAATGTGGAAAGGCTCTGCTCTATGCTCTGCTCGTCGCCTATGTCCGCGAACAGCTCGCCGACGTCGCCGAGCAGGGAGCCTTCACCCGCCGGCACGGGGTAGCCGAGCCAGCCGAGGTAGAGGCAGACTCCTGCCGTTTTAAGAGCGACGGTCTTGCCGCCCGTGTTCGGCCCGGTTATTACCAGAATACGGAAAGAGCCGCCGCATTTTATATCTATCGGCACGGCTTTGCCGCCGAGGAGCGGATGGCGCGCGTTGACGAAAGAGAACTCCGCGCGCTTCGACAGCTCCGGCATTCTCCATTTGAAGAGCCGCGTCATCTCTGAGAGCGCGTAGAATAAATCTATCGTGCCAAGGACGTTTTCTGTGTCGAGTATGCCTTTTTTGCGTTTTACGAGGCGCGCGGTAAATTCGCGGAATATCCGTGTCTCTTCGAGCATTTCTTCGCCGCGGAGCCTGCTGTATTCGTCGTTGAGGCTCATGAGCGCGCGCGGCTCCATGTAAACGCTGTTCCCTGAGCCGGAACGTTCGATGGCGGTTCCGGGGAACTGCGCAATGGCGTCCTGCCGCACGAGGAAAGCGTGCCGCCCGTTGCGCAGGGTCAGCACCCTCTCCTGAAGCATGGAGGCAATCGCCGCGTCGCCGAGCAGGGCGTGAGCGCGGCGGCGCAGAGTATCTTTGAGCGCGCGCATCTCGCCGCGCACGGAGGAAAGTTTTTCGGAGGCGCAGTCGTAAAGACGCCCCTCTTCGTCTATCGCCGAGAGCATTTTGCTCTCTTCGGCGAAGTCGCGCATACCGCGCAAGAGAATGGAAAAAGCCGGATATTCTTCGCGGGCCTCTGTCAGCGCTTCGCGCACGCGCCCGGAGAGCGCAAGCATAAGGCGTATTTTGACAAGCTCCTCTCCGGAAAGAAGCCCCGTCTCTTCGGCGAACTCAAGCATGAAAGCCACGGAAACAAGTCCGTCCGCCCACGGCAGCTCCCCCTTGCGCTCCCGGTATTTTTCGACGTCAAGGAAAAGCCCGCGGCGTCTGTCAAGCTCCGCCATGTCGGCGGCGGGGGCCGTGTTTTCGGCGACAAGCGCGCCCGTCTCGCTGCGGCACCTGCGGGAGATAAGCGCGGTTATTTTTGAGATTTCAAGGCTTTTGTACGCCGATTTTTCTATGTGCATGACATCAGACCGGGAACGGAATATTTCCGCATCGTGCGGTTAAAGAACTGCGGCGTCGCCCTCCTGCTGAAGGGGTTCTTCTTGCGGGGGAAGCGTGTCTTCTCCGCCGTCGTAGTAATATTCGTCCTCATTCGTCCGCTCACCGTCCTCGCGGTAGGAGCGCAGTATCTCGTCAAGTGTGCCGTCGGGCAGAGATGTGTCGGAGGGGACTATGCGGAGGCCGATAAGCGCCGCGCGGAAGCCGGGCCAGTATCCGCCGGCACAGCGCAGAACTTCGCTGTCTGACATCCACGCCGGGTTCGCGACAGGGGCGAGCAGTATCCCGGCGGTCATGATGGCGAAGACCGCGAGCAGCGTCTTCATCGCGCCGGAGAAAAGGCCCAGGAGTTTATCTATCCCGCCTAAGCTGACCGCTCTTATGACGCTTTTCAGTACCATGCGGGCGACGGCGGCAAGCATGGAAATCGACAGCCAGATAACGACGCCCGCTACCGCCTGCGCCGCGTAACCGTTGATCCCGGTCGTTTCCGCGATGAAACGCCCTAAAGCACCCGAATACTGGAACGAGAAATAAAAAGAGGCCAGAAAGCCGGCAAGGGCTACGACTTCGCCGACAAAGCCGCGGAACAGCCCGCGGACTATGAAATAAAGCGCGAGAATCGCGAAAAAAATATCCCAGCAGCTGAATCCCGCGACTGTCACTCCCCGCTCTCCTTCCTCCCGAACTCGGCGCAAAGGCTGTCGACACGGCCGCCAAGGTCTTCTATCTGAAACGCGAGCGACATCAGCGCCAGGAAGAGCTTTTCGTCCTGGCTCAAGTGTAGCGGGAACTCTGCGACGAGCGAGCTGACGCCTTCCGCGATTCTGCGGAAGCGCGCCGGCTCAAGCTTCGTCGTGAGAGTATATTTCTGCCGCCCGACCCAGAAAGAATATCTCCCTTCGCCGAGCGATTTTATTTCGTTAAGGTCATCCATAGGGCGGAGGGCCGAACCCTGCTAAAGGCAGATTAGCCTATTCCGCCGGAGTTTCTTTCGGCTGAGCCGCGAGACGGCCCATACGCCCGAGCAGGCTGTCCAGCGTGCTGCCGATTTCTTCCTTTTCGGCCCGGGCCGCCGTGGCGGCCTTCTCGGCATCCTCCTGCAGCTGCAGTATCTCAAGGTCTCTGTCCTCGATTACGCCTTTTAACTCCGCGTTTTCACGGCGCAGCGCCTCGTTGTCGTTCTTCATTTCTGTAAGTACCGCTTCAAGACGGTCGAGCGCCTCGTTGAATTTCTCAAACTGCTCCATCATTGTCAAAACACCTCCGTATGTTGTTCTTCGGACATAAACAATCCTCGGTATAAGTCTAACAGACTATTGCGCTCCGCGCACGTCCCCGCCGAATTTTTTATTTATCTTTTTGGTCACCTGTCTGGCGGCGCCGTCTATCTGCTCGGAGGTCAGAGTGCCTTTGTCCGAGCCGACGCGGACTCTGAAGGAAACTGATTTCTTGCCCGAGCCCACCTGCCTGCCGCGGTACTCGTCGATGAAAATCACGTCGCGCACAAACTCCGCCTTGCGGGCTATGGCCTCAATGTCGCGCCACTCGACCTTCTCGTCAAATATTATCGAAAGGTCGAACTCGGAAAGCGGGTATTCGGGAAGATGTTCGAACTCGTTCTGCCGCGACGGAAGAGCCGCGAGTTTCTCGACGTCTATCTCAAACAGCATAACGAGGCTGCGTTTGATGCCGGAAGCCTTCGCGCACTTGGGCGAGACAAGCGCAAGCGACCCTATTACTTCGCCGCCGCTCGTGACGTTTACCCACAGTTTTTCGTCGGCCCACGCGGGCTTGCTCTCCCGGGCGAAGCCGAGAGGCTCCATCTGCACCGCGCGGTGCATATATTCGAGCGCGCCCTTCGCCTCGCGGAAGAGAGAACGCGCGTCGGACCCGACAAAAGCCGCTCCAAGGTGGCGCGCCATCTCCGGGAGCAGTTCGTCCTCGGAGTTTAAGCTGCGGTAATTCCGGTCGAAAAACACCTGCGTCAGCTCAAAAATGCGGAAGTCGTGGAAATAACGGAGATTCGTCACGACAGCGCCCAGCAGCCCGGGTACAAGCGTCGAACGCAGGCGCCTTTCGTTCGGCGCGGGCGGCGTCGAGAGCTCTATCATTTCGGAAGTCCCGGCCCCAGCGGCGTCGATATAAAAGTCGTCAATCCACGGATATGTAAAAATCTCCTGCATATCGCACCTGAAG
Source organism: uncultured Synergistaceae bacterium (assembly GCA_964450835.1). Taxonomy (GTDB): domain Bacteria; phylum Synergistota; class Synergistia; order Synergistales; family Synergistaceae; genus Caccocola. The sequence goes on along the minus strand of CAYVEQ010000045.1, from coordinate 4,744 downwards.
GCGAGATATTCGCGAATCGCCCGCTCAAGCTGCGCATCTCTCTGGTTGATAGCGTGATCCAGAGTCACGGCGGGGGCGACGAAGGGGAAATTCTCGTAGCCTATGAGACGGGCTGTTTCTTCCAGAATGTCGTCGGGCAAAGAAATATCACCTGTGGAACGCCACGCCGGGGCCGTCACGCGAAGAATGTCGCCTTTGTCCTCCGTGACAAAGCCGAGCCTGTCAAGTATCGCGGTGACGTCGGCCGCGGACAGGTCTCTCCCCAGCCGTTTGCGCAGGAATTCAAGGCTCACTTCGACTACGGCGCGGTCAAGCGGGCGCGGGTAGATGTCCGCGTGGGCTGTGATATACGACTCCGGCAGATAGTCGTGGAAAGCGGCGAGCGCCACATCCGCAGCATCGTTGATGAGCTGCGGGGCAAGGCCTTTCTCGTAGCGCGACGAGGCGTCTGTGCGCAGATCGAAGCGCTGTGAGGTGCGGCGTATGCCGAGAGGCGAGAAGTTGGCGATTTCAAGCACTACCTCGGTGGTATCGTCAAGTATCGAGTCGAGCTTGCCGCCCATAATCCCCGCGAGGCCGACAGGGGATTTTTCGTCGGCGATAACAAGGTCTTCACTTGTGAGCGTGAGAGTCTCTCCGTCGAGCAGGACAAGCTGCTCCCCCTCTTCGGCGCGGCGCACTATTATGCCTCCGGATATGTGTGTGCGGTCGAAGGCGTGCATCGGCTGGCCGCATGCGAACATAGCGTAGTTTGTTATGTCGACGGGAAGATTTATCGGGCGCTGCCCGACGCGCCAGAGCATGCTTTTCAGCTCAAAGGGCGACGGAATGTTCTTTACTCCCTTGATGATATAGCCGGTGTAGCGCGTGCAGCGTTCGTCGTCCTCTATCCGGACTTTAAGCTCCTCGCTCATTTCGGGAAGGGCGACGCGCTCGATAGGCTTCAGCGGGCATTTGTAAATGGCGGCAAGCTCCCGCGCCATGCCATAGTGGCCCCACAGATCCGGGCGGTTCGTCATGGACTTATTGTCTATCTCAAGGATTATGTCGTCGAGGTCAAGAGCCTTTGCAAGAGGCGTGCCGGGCGCCGCGCCGAACTCCGTGATGTCCATTATCTCCGCAGGCTGTGAAGCCGGGAAAAGCTCCGCGAGGCCGATTTCTCCGGCGGCGCAAATCATTCCGTAACTGACGACGCCGCGCAGCTTCGCCGGCTTTATCTCGACAAGGTCACCCTCTCCGTGCCAGCGCACCATGGAGCCGGGCTTCGCCACGGCCACCAGCTGCTCCGGCTCCAGGTTAATGCCACCGCAGACGATTACCGACGGCTCGGGGGCGCCGACGTCGACTGTGCAGACGCGCAGCTTATCGGCGGCGGGGTGTTTTTCAACTGTGAGTATTTTACCGACGACGAGGCCCGAGAGGCTGTCGCCGATATTCACCGCCTCCTCGACCTCGACTGTGCACATCGTGAGGTCGTATGCGAGCTTTTCCATCGTCAGCCCTTCGGGAAGGTCAACGTAGCGTTTAATCCAGTTTAATGAAAGCTTCATATTTTCACCCTCCTACTTGAACTGCTGAAGGAAGCGAAGGTCGGCGCTGTGGAAGAGGCGCACGTCGTCCACGCCGTAGCGCATCATGACAAGCCTGTCGAGGCCGATGTTGATATAGAAGCCCGACCACACGGCGGGGTCAAGCCCCGCTGCGCGGAGTACGTTCGGGTGCGGCGTGCCGCCAGGCATAACTTCAATCCAACCCACGTGCTTGCAGACTTTGCAGCCGGCGCCGCCGCAGACCTGACACTTCATGTCGATCTCAAAACCGGGTTCGACGAAGGGGAAGAATCCGACGCGCATACGGACGTCAACCTCGTGTCCGAAAACCTTTTCGAGTATCGTCTTTATCAAAACCATGCCGGAAGCGAACGAGAAATCCCTGTCAACTATCAGCGCCTCATACTGGAAGAAGGCCCTCTCGTGGCGGGCGTCAGTCGTCTCGTTGCGATAGACGCGCCCGGGATAGACAAAACGCGCGGGCGCACCGTGTTCCATCAGATAACGCACCGATGCTCCGGTCAGGTGCGGACGGAGACAGAGGCGCTCCGCCCCGTGTCCTTTGTCGTGCCCTTTAAGCCAGTAGGTGTCCATGCTCTCGCGGGCCGGGTGCTCCGGCGCGAAGTTGAGGTTGTCGAAAGCGTATTTTTCGCTTGTAATCTCCGGCTCTGAGAAAATTTCAAACCCCAGCGAACGGAAAGCGTCGTTAAGGTCGTAGCACATCTGAGTGACGGGGTGAAGGCCGCCGCTGAAGGGCGCCACTCCTGGAACCGTTATGTCCGCTTCGCCCTCATAAGCCGAAAGCGAATTGAGCAGCTCCTCGCCGCGCTTTTCAATCGCCTCCGAGAGTATCTGCTTGACTTCGTTCGCCGCCTGTCCAAGAGCCTTGCGCATTTCGGGCGCGGCCTGCCCGACGCTTTTCAGAATGTCGGTAAGTTCGCCCTTGCGTCCTAGCAGATTCGCGCGAACCAGCTGGAGCTGTTCCGGCAGAGTGCTTTCCGCGATCTTCTGCCGTCCCAGTTCTTTTATCTGTTCCAATCTTTCGAGAAGGCCGCCGTCCCCGTTCCTCGGGGTCCTTGAACCGTCGTTCTCCTGCATATTTATGCCTCCCGCCGCGGCGCCCCGTTGAGCGCCGGGTAAATTTACAATTCCGGCGGAAACCGTCCGAAACGCTAATCCGTCCCTTACCGGTGGCCGAATACCGGCCGCGTCTGCGCCCTGTCTTCCTTAAAGGCCAACTGCCGTGACTGAGGGCGCGCCGCCGTCCGCCGCATTACATAAGTATAACAATAACCTTGTATTTTTGTGAAAATTTCACTTCAGCCGGTTCAAGGCTGACCCGGCTTCATAATATCAGAACAATTTCTTTACTGCCGCGATGAACCGAAAGTGCCGCCGCGGGACAAAGTGCACGGACTTTCTATCCGCGGATAACTCGTCATCGGCCTCGATTCAAAGAATCGCGCCGCCGTAAACCCTCGCGGTAACATGGGACGAAACGCTTGTCAATCTTCCGGAAAATAAAAATCAGGCGGCGACAAGCCGTCATGATTTTTGCCTCGCCTTGCGCGGGTTTTCCTCTCCCTGCTTCCGCATCGCCTGATGTGCGCGGCCCGGATGTTCCGTCCTTAAAGCTCTTCTGCGGTTTGCCTGTTGCGAACGGATGACATTCTTTCAAGCCGTACGAAAAAGGCTTCCTCCGATATTGCCGGAGGAAGCCCGAAGCTGTAACTTTCCCGATTTTCTAAGATGTCTGTCTTTCGCTCTGTTCGCACCCGGCCGTCTCTGCTACAGAGCCGCGCGCGCTTTTTCCACAAGCTGCGCGAAGGCCGGGGCGTCGTTCACGGCGAGGTCGGCGAGCATCTTGCGGTTGATGGCTATGTCCGCTTTCTTAAGGCCGTTTATCAGCGCGCTGTATGCTATTCCGTTGGCGCGCGCCGCGGCGTTGATACGGACTATCCACATCTTGCGGAAGTCGCGCTTTTTATTCTTGCGTCCGGCGAACGCTCTTGACAGCGCGTGCAGGTAAGCCTCGCGCGCGCGGCGGTAGACGTTCTTTTTGCGCCCCCAGAATCCTTTTGTGATTTTGAAAAGTTTCTTATGTTTACTGCGGCTGGCGCTTGAACCTTTTACTCGCATTATCGGTCACTCCTTGAAATTTGTTTTAAGATGAACGGTCTGCACCGCCGCTTACGCGTAGGGGAGCATCTTTCTGACGTGAGCTTCGATTCCCGGGAGAAGAATGCCTTTCTTCTTCAGCGAACGGAGACGCTTTGAATTCTTCGATGAAAGAAGGTGTCCGCGTCCGCATTTCTTGTAGCTGATTTTGCCGGTGCCTGTTATCTTAAAACGTTTTTTCGTAGCGGAATGTGTTTTCAGTTTAGGCATTGAATGTTCCTCCTCTAATTCCCGCCGTACTGCGGCGTTTCTTATATCTTGTCCGCATCAGGCAAAACGTCTTTTTTGACCTTCTGCGTCTTCGCTGAAGTCTGCTGCGGCTGAGCCGGAGTCTGCGCATCGGCAGGCTTCTGCGTTTTTTTCTGCGTCTGTCTTTTCGCCTGGGCGTCTGACGCCGGCGCTATCATGATGCGCATATAGGCGCCTTCCATGCGCGGCTCCATCTCCATCCTGCCCGCGTCGGAGACGGCTTCCATAACTTTGTTCAGCACGTCGCGCCCTCTGTCGAGGAAAGCCATTTCGCGTCCGCGGAAGAATATCGAGACTTTAACTCTGTGCCCGTCCAGAAGGAATGTCCTGATGGCCTTGACTTTGAACTCATAATCGTGCAGGTCGATCTTTGGGCGCATCTTTATTTCCTTGACGACCTGGTTTTTCTGTTTCTTGCGGGCGTCTTTGTCGCGCTTCTGCTGCTGGAAACGGTACTTGCCGTAGTTCATGATGCGGCATACCGGCGGTTTTGCCTGCGGCGCCACCTCCACGAGGTCGAGCTCGGCCGCCTCGGCCAATCTCAGCGCTTCCTGAATGCCGACAACTCCGCGCTTAACGTTCATCTCGTCGATGAGAAGAATTTCCGGAGATCTTATCTCGGAATTTACGCGCGGTTCGTCATCTTTCGTGTTTGCTATGGTATTACACCTCCTAAAAAAATCTTTGCAAAAAAGCCCGGGCGCGTAAGGACGCACCCGGGCCTGAATTCATCTCTTCAGGGGTAAGCCCGACAGCAAGCTGAACCG
>CAYVEQ010000044.1:0-12654 GCA_964450835.1 uncultured Synergistaceae bacterium | reverse complement strand
ATTTGCTTCGCGGCTATATGATGAGCTTGCCGCCTTTGTTCGCGGCGGCGTCGAGCTGGTTCAAGACGTTCGCGCCGGCGACTTCGATCCTCGGCTTCTTCGCCGCCTCCTCGCGCGCGTATTCCCTCAGCTTCTTCTCATATTCCTCCATGGACTGCTTTATTCCGTCGACGTCTCCCTTAATCCACTGGAGTATGCCGTCCGCGATGGTCTTGTACATCTCGCCGTCAGGCTCGCTCTGTATCGCGCCGAGTTCTTTGAGCATACGGTACTCCTCTTTCACAGAGCCGAGAATGTCTTCATCCGTGATGAGTCCTTTCTTATAGAGTACCCTGTAAATTATATTCTGCTTCGTTTTGCTGTTCTCGTCGCTCGCCGCGAGCGCCTCGACGCGCTGCAGCAGCATCGAGATTATCTCTTCCAGGCTTATCTGCATTGGTGCCGGCATTGTTATTCCTCCGATTCGTTTTGATTTCAGGCTACATTTTATCACAGCTTTCGCCGCGCGGGAAACCGTGCCGCGAAAAGGCGCCGGGGACACGCGCTTCAGCCAAGCAGGGGTACACGCCGTAAAGCCGCGCGATAATTTTTAACACGCGCGGGACTGACGCGGACTGCGGCGTGGTTATATAATTTTGCCATCAAGATTTTTCTGGAGGTCTTGCCGGATTGAAATACACATTCGACGTTGCTTTTCTCCCGTGCGAGAGACTGAAACGGCATGACGCGCGCGTCGTCGTCGACATTCTGCGGGCGACGACGCAAATCGTAACTTTTTTCGACACGGGCGGCGAGGCGCTCGTTCCCGTGACTGAGGTGGAGGAAGCCTTTGAGATGAAAAAAAACCTCGGGCCCGGCTGGAAGATAATGGGCGAGCGCGGCGGGCTGCCCGTTGCCGGCTTTGATTTCGGCAACTCGCCGCTTGAACTGCAAAGCGCGGGCGCGCCGCCGCGGGCCGTGATTACCACGTCGAACGGCACTCGCGCCGTCACGCGCGCGGCGGCGGACTGCGGGCGCGTCACGGCGGGCTGCGCGCGCAACGCCGAGGCCGCGGCGTGGGACGCGCTCTGCTCCGGCGCCTCGATAGGGATAATCTGCGCGGGGCGCAACGGCGAATTTTCGCTCGAGGACGCCGTCTGCGCCGGCATGATTGTCGAGAAACTCCTGGCTCTCGCCCCTTCAAACGGCGCGGAGGAGATGGAACTCACCGACGGCGCGCTGTCGGCTCTCTCGCTCTGGCAGAGCATGGGGCCGGACATCACTGCTGTCTGCCGCGAGTCCGCGCACGGAAAAATCCTATCCGGCCTCGGCTTTGACAACGACATTTTCTTCTGCGGGGAGACGGACGCAAGCCCTGTCGTTCCCGCGGTAAAAAATATTTCAGGCGTTCTTACAATCATAGGGAGGTAAGTGAAATGGATGAAATCATCACGCGCCCCTTCAATTTCAGGATGCCGCGCGAGGTGCTCTTCGGGGCCGGGTGCTCGCGCCTCGCGGCGGAAAAGGCGGCGGCCCTCGGTTCGGCGCGCCCTGTTTTCATAACGGGGCGCAGCATGGCAAAGAGCGCCGCTCTCGCGCGCCTCGCCGACGAGGCGGCAAAACGCGGCATGAAGCCCTCGATGTGGACGGAGGTGGAGCCGGAGCCTCCCGTCGGACTGCTCTACAAAGCGGCCGCCGATATACGCGCGGCGCGCGGAGACTGCCTGATCGCTCTGGGCGGCGGCAGCTCGATGGACTTCGCGAAGATCGCGGCGGTGCTTTCCAGATTCCCCGACCTCGACGTCGCGGCGATGGTCGGCTCGGAAAAGGTTCCGGAGCGTGGCCTGCCCACGATAATGATACCGACGACATCGGGGAGCGGCTCGGAGGTTTCCGCGGTCGCGGTCTTTTCCTTCGTTGAGGAAAAAATGAAAAAAGGCGTCGCGAGCGGCAACATCGTAGCGGACAGAGCGCTCGTCGACCCTGAGCTGACGCACGGCCTTCCTCCTTCGATTACGGCCGCCTCGGGAATGGACGCCCTCGTCCACGGCGTAGAGTCCTATCTCTCGCTCGGCACGAACCCGCTGACGCAGGACCTCGCGCTCGCGTCAATTGCCAAAATCGCGGACAACCTCGCCCTTTGCGTGCGCGAGCCGGGGAACGCGAAGGCACGCGCGGCGCAGTCCTACGGAAGCCTCACAGCGGGAATGGCCTTTGCGATGTCGGGCACCGCGGCGGTGCACGCCTCCGCCTATCCGCTGGGCGGCGAGTTCCACGTCACACACGGCGAGGCGAACACGGCCATGCTCCGCTGGGTGATGGAATACAACCTTGAGGGCTGCCCGGAGAAATTCATCCCGATAGCCAAAGCGATGGGAATCGACACAAAAGGAATGAGCGCGGAGCGCGCGGCAAAAGCCGCCCTCGACGCGATGATCGCGCTCGGCGAGGAGTGCGGCGTAAAGACGCGCCTGCGCGACTTCGGCATACCGAAAGACGCCGCCGCCCGCATGGCCGCGGCCGCGATGCGCGAGACGCGCCTCATAGGCAACAACCCGCGCAAAATCACGGAAGAGGCGCTGAAAGCTATATACGAGCGCGCATGGTAGCGCGGTTTCCGTCCGGCTTTGCGCCGCGGCGGAAAAGCGCGTGCCCGCGCAAACCCCGAAAGGCCGCGGAAGCGCCGGCTCCTTGACTTTTCCCGGCCTTTGCCGTAGTTTGTGAAACGTCGCGAAAGTATAAAAACCCGCCGCAAAAAGGTGACGCTCATGCTGAGGCTTGAACAGAGACAGACGCAGACGATTTCCGCAAGAATGATAGAATCTCTCCAGGTTCTTCAGATGTCCCGCGACGAGCTCGCGGCGCAGCTTGCGGAACTGCGCGCCGAAAACCCTCTGCTTGAGCCGGACGAAAGCCCGCCCTGCGACCGCGCTCCGGAAGCCGAAAGCCTGAAAAAACTCGAATGGCTGGCAGGATTTGACGAGCAGAACGCCGCCTATTTCCGGGAAGATAACGAAGACGAAGAGGACGACCCGATATACAACATCGCCGCGCCGCAGGAGGAGACTCTCGCCCGCTCGCTCATGGAACAGCTTATCGGGCGCGGCTTCGGCGACGAAGAGATGAAGATATTCAGATACGTGGCGGAAAGTCTCGACGGACGCGGCTACTTCACGCAAAGCGCGGGCGAGCTCGCCTCGCTCTTCGGCGTGGCGGAAGACTTCGCGGCAGGATGTCTGCGCGAAATGAAAGCGCTCGACCCGCCGGGCATATGCGCCGCAAACCTCGCCGAATGTCTTGCGCTGCAGCTCGCGCGAGAAGGCGGACTCGAAATCGAAACGGAAATAGTGACGCGCCACCTCGAAGCCCTGGCGAAACGGAATATAAAAACAATCGCGCGGCAGATGAAAATCACGCCCGAACGGGTGCTCCTTGCGCTTGAAAAAATAAAGACGCTCAACCCGAAGCCGGCAAACGGCCTGACGGAAGGCTCCCCCGCGGCATACCTGTCGCCCGACGTCACTGTGACTTCGCGCGGAGGAACTTTACGCGCCGAACTCGCCTTTGACGCGGGGGCGACAATCGCCGTCAGCCGCGCGTATCTCGAACTGGCGCAAAGCGCGGACTGCCCCGAGGAGGCGCGCCGCTACATCGCCGCGAAAGCGAAAGAGGCCGAGCAGATCGCGGCAAACATCAGAAGGCGCAACGAGACACTGACGGCTCTCGCCGGCTGCATCGCCGAAGAACAGCGCGAATTTTTCCTGCGCGGACGCGCCGCGCTGCGCCCGCTGCGCATGAAAACAGTCGCGGAAAGGCTCGGCCTGCACGAATCCACAGTAAGCCGCGCCGCGAGCGGCAAATACCTGCAATGCAGATGGGGCCTGTTCAGCTTCGGATACTTCTTCACAAAAGGTTACGTCACGGAAAGCGGCGGAGAGGAAATCGCCTCCGTGCAGGTAAAAGAGAAACTGCGCGCGGTAATCGCGCACGAAGACAAAAAATCCCCCTACAGCGACAAAAAACTGTCGGAGCTTTTCGCTCTGACGGGAATAGAAATATCTCGCCGCACCGTCGCCAAATACCGCGAAGAAATGGGCATAGCCGACTGCCGCGCGAGAAAGATTTCCCCTCTTTCCTGACTGCAGCGCAAAACGCCCTCCCCCGCAGCGGCGGCCCCGCTCCGCGCCCTCGTCTTTTTCTTTTTGGCACGCGTATTGCTGTTAATATAAGCGGATGTTCTCATAACAATTTCTCACAAGGAGATGAGCTCATGGATTATACCGGTCTGTTAAGAAACGCCGGCGGCAAAAAATCGCGCGTCGGCATAATCGGCGCCACCAAGGGCTACGGCTATACGCTGCTCGCCCAGATACCTAAGGTGAAGCTGATGGAGCTGCGTCTTATTTCCTCGCGCCACACCGACGAATGCGAGAAAGTCCTTCTCGACCTCGGCTATCCGAAGGAGAAGCTGCTTGTATGCTCCACAAAGGATGAGATTCTCGCCGCGCCGAAGGACGCCGTTCTTATTGTCGGCGATTACCGCCTCGTTCCCGAGAGCGACATCACGGCGCTCGTCGAATGCACGGGCAATACGGCCGTCAGTTCGGAAGTCAGCGTGGCGGCGCTCAGGAAAGGCATCAATGTCTACATGGTCTCAAAGGAAACGGACAGTGTCTGCGGCACAATGCTCAACCAAATAGCCGCGGAAAACGGCGCGGTTTACGCTCTCGTCAACGGCGACCAGCCGCGCAACCTTGTGGATCTCTGGTCATGGGGCAAACTGCTCGGCTTTGAGATTATCGTGGCCGGCAAGGCGAGCGAATATGACCTCGTGTGGGACCCCGACAGCGGCGAGCTGACCCTCACGGAGGGGCCCGACTATCCGCATGAGAATATCCCCGGGCTTAAAGAGTTCTGGCATTACAAAGACCGCTCGACGCTGGAGGGACGCCGCGCTCTCCTTGAAAAATATATGAACGTCATCTCCGCCGACCTTTGCGAGATGAACCTTGTCTCAAACATCACGGGGCTCGTCCCCTCGGCGAAACGCCTCAGCTACCCCGTGGCCAAGGCGAGCGAGCTTGCCGACATTTTCATTCCCGAAGAAGAGGGCGGCGTGCTTAAGAAAACGGGCGTTGTGGACGTCTTCTGCTGCCTCCGCGCCCCCGACGAGCCGAGCTTCGGCGGAGGCGAGTTCATCATCGTCAAGTGCGAGAACGACGAAGTCTGGGAGCTTCTGGCGGGCAAAGGGCACATCGTCGGCCGCAACAGGAAATACGCCTGCCTCTACCTGCCCTACCACTTCATGGGCGCCGAGACGCCGACTTCCATGATTCTCGGGGATTTGCTCGGCATAGGCTCGCACCCTGAGTGCCGCCAGGTCTCCGTGATGGCGGGAGTGGCCGACCGCGACCTGCCGGCCGGCACAGTTTTGGAAGTCAAGGGCCACCACCACTCCATCGACGGCCTCGTTCCCGAACTCTGGGAAAAGGCCGAAGCCGCGGAAATCGCCCCCTTCTATCTCTTAAACGGCCTTAAGCTCAAAAAAGAGATAAAGAAGGGCGAACCCGTGACCAAAGACTCCGTTGACCTCGGTCACGGCATCCCCGTCGAACTTTACGAAAAAGGCTTCGCGCTGTAACTTTAGCAAAAATACCGCTTCGGCTCCCTCCTTGCGGAGGGAGCTTTTTCACTGCGTCTTCCGCGTCGCGCGCAAGGCAAAAAAACAGCCCCCCGCGTTTTGCGGGAGGCCGTTTTTTTACACGAAGCGGGCGATTTACGGGCGGAATATTATTTTGATTGCCGCGTCGTCTTTGTCTGCCATATCAAATCCGGCTTTTATGTCGTCGAGTTTGAATTCGTGCGTGATGAGCGGCTTGATTTTCACAAGCCCCTGTATTATCGGGCGCAGGGTGTCCGGCACCCAGACGTAGCGCTGCTGCCACGTGTGGTGAACGAGGCATGTGTTGACAAACTCAAGGCCGTCGTCGTGCCAGCGGCTGATGTTGAGCTTCACAGGCGTAGTCACCCAGCTGTAAAAGACGAATTTTCCGTTGTGCCTGATGAGCGCGCTTGCCGCGTTGAAAGAGGCTTCCGTGCCCGCCGCCTCGACTACGACGTCCGCGCCCGCGCCGCCTGTAATCTCCTTAACCTTGGCGACGGGATCCTCTTCTTTGCTGTTTATCGTGATGTCCGCGCCAAGGCTCTTTGCAAGTTCAAGTTTGCCTTCGAGCACGTCTACCATGATGACTTTGTAGGCACCTTTAAGTTTTGCGCACTGCGCGATTATCTGTCCCGCGAAGCCCGCGCCCATGACTACAACGTAGTCGCCGAGCTGCACGCCGCTGTTGAGGCCGGAGTACATCGCGCAGGCCGTCGGCTCGCCGAGCCCGGCTATGTCCATGTCAAGCCCGCACGGCACGGGCTGAAGCTGGAAGTGCTTGGCTTTGAAATACTCCGCAAAGTTATTGTTCCAGCCGAAGGCTATCACTTTGTCGCCGACTTTATAGTCGCTGACGCGGCTTCCGACAGCGACTACCGTGCCGCCGCTTTCGTGTCCGAGGAGAAAGGGGAACTCGGGCTTCTGACGGAACTCCGCCGTCTGAGGCGGCATGAAGCCGCGGTAGAAGCTCTTGTCGGAGCCGCAGATACCCATGAGATGGTTCCTGACTATTATATCATCCTCGCCGCATACAAGCTCTCTTTCAACAAGCTCAATGTCATACGGCCCGTTGAGACGCGCGGCCTTCGTGATGAATTTTTCCATTGTTCTCTCCATCCTTTTGCTGCGCTACGGTAAAACGCAGGTCAGATAATTCCAATCATATAAAGGATGCATGTGATAACCGCTCCGGTCAGTCCGGCTACGGTCGCGCCGCCGCCGACGGCGCGTATTCCCTGGTTGACGTCCATGTTGGACATCGACACAGTGACCCAGAAGCCGCTTGAGTTCGCGTGTTTGAACATTAGGGCTCCTGTGCCGCAGGCGAGGAATGCAGCGACGGGGGATATGCCGAGTGTACCGAGCATTGGCTCAATCAGAGCCGCCGCCGTCATTACGCCGAGCGCGTTCGAGCCGGTTACTACATGGATGATGGCCGCGATAATAATCGGAACGATAATCGGAGGGAACGGGGACGCGGCGATGAGCTGTCCTATCTGATCGGCCACGCCGGAGTTCTTGACAAATATCGCGAGAGCACCGCCCATGCCGGTCACTATTATGGGCATTGCCGCGGCGTTGATGCCTTCATCAACCCAGTTGCTGAGAACTTTCTTCGATTTCCACTCTTTGCCTGTGAGTACAAGCGAGAGTATGCATCCGGTAAGAAGCGCGGCAAGCGGGCTTCCTATGAATGACATGAAGTTGGCGACGGGCGTCTTGGGCGCGATAACCGAAGTCACAGTATTGCAGATGATGAGGAAGAGCGGGAAGATGATGGGCATCAGCGATGTGCCGAGCGAAGGAAGTGCCTGATGCTCGGCATCACGGGCCGTCTTTATAAACTCTTCTTTCGGTGCGACCGGTGTTTTCAGCGTAATGCAGTAGACGGTAGCGGCGATGGTGCTTGGAACGCCGACAATAAGACCCCAGATAATGGCCTGGCCGAGGGGAACGCCGAGGAGCGCGGCTGCCGAGACCGGTCCCGGCGTGGGCGGAACAAGCGACGCGGTGATGAGGGCGCCCATGTACAGCGTCGTGCCGAAGCTCATCATGGATTTCTTGGTTTCATAGGCAAGCAGCGACACAATCGGTATAAGGAGAATGACGACGGTGTCGGCCCAGATAGGAATGCCGAGAATGAAAGAACTGAGAGCTATGCCCCATATGATGTTTTTTTCACCGCACAGATTGATAGCCCATTTTGTAATGCGTATCGCGGCGCCCGTCTTTTCGAGAACGGTGCCCATCGTGCAGCCGAGGAAGATAACTATGGCCACGCTCTTGATTGTGCCTGAGAATCCGCTGTTAATCGTTCCTTCGATTTTCTCCCACGGCGTCCCCAGCGCTATTGCAAGGACTATGGCCGCGATAAGGATACCGAACCCCGCGTGAAGCTTGTACTTAGAAATAAGAACAATCATCAGCACGATTACAATCGCAAAAACCGCCAGTACATAACCAGTTGACATAAACAGGCCTCCCATTTGTAAAATAAAAAAACCTGCCTATTTATGTTAGCAATTAGCGTGCCAATCGCCCTCTCACACCATGCCGTACTTTCTCATTTTTCTCCAGAGAGTGGTGCGGTCTATGCCGAGCGCTTTCGCAGCGCGGCTTTTGTTGCCGCCGTGTTCGAAGAGCGATTTTTCGATGTCCGCGCGCCAGTCTCTTTCTCCCGCCGCCCGAAGCTCTTTCGCCGCGGGCGCACTCTCCTCCATATCTTTCGGGTAAAGCGCCGCCTCCACGTCGCTTTTCGTAATCACGCCGCCCTCGCAGAGCGCGGACGCGCGCTCCACGATGTTGCGCAGCTCGCGTATGTTGCCGGCGAACGGATAAGCGCCGAGCACGTCAAGAGCCGAGGGCGCGATAGCGGGACACTCGCGCCCGCGCGCGCAGAGCTGTTTCAGAATGTGAGCGAAGAGCGCCTCCGCGTCGCGCCCTCGCTCGCGCAGCGGAGGAAGGTAAAGGCGCAGCACGTCGAGCCTGTACATGAGGTCGCTGCGGAACAGTCCGTCCCTCGAAAGCCGCGTCACGCTCTTGTTCGTCGCGGAGATTATCCTGACGTTTACGGATATTACCTTCGTGTCGCCGACGCGGCGCACCTCGCGCTCCTGAAGGACACGCAGCAGCTTGCTCTGAAGCGGGAGCGAAATCTCGCTGATCTCGTCAAGGAAGAGCGTCCCCTCGTGCGCCAGCTCAAAGAGCCCCATTTTGCCTCCTTTTTTGGTTCCTGTGAAAGCACCCTCGACGTAGCCGAAGAGCTCGCTTTCAAGCAGGTTCTCCGGCAGCGCGGCGCAGTTTACCGCTACGAAGGGCCCTTTGCGGCGCGCGCTTGCGTTGTGAATGCTCTGGGCAAAAAGCTCTTTTCCGGTACCCGTCTCGCCCGTGATGATTATGTTGGAGTCGGAGGCCGCGTAGCGCTTCGCCGTCTCAATCACGCGCTCGATCTCCGCGCTTTCGTGGATTATGTCGTCAAAGGTATATCTCGCAACAAGCCCCTTTTCGTTCAGAGTGCGGCGTATCTGGCTCTCAAGGCGCTGGATGTCCGTGATGTCGTCGAGCGTTATGACGGCGCCCGTTATCGTGCCGCCCACAGTAACGGGCGAAAGAGAGGCGGATACGGTTATGCCGCTCGACGGTATCGTGACGACGCGCCCCTCTGTCCCCCGCCCGCTCAGGAGCACGTCCATGAAAGGCGCGTAAAGATAGGGCAGGGCGCTTTTGAGCGGCCTGTTCAGCAGGCTCGCGTCTCTGTTCATCTCCTTCGCCGCGTGATTGCGGACCTTTATCGCCCCGTCCGCGTCGACGTAGAGCACGCCGCTCTTTGACGTGTATATGACGGTCTTGTAAAGTTCCGCGATCACGCGCTCGCGGCGTATCTGCTCCACGGTTTCGACAGCGACGCTGATTGACTGCAAAATCGCGTCTTCGCCGACCAAAATCAGTTTGTTCGGTATGCCGCGCGCGCGCGCCAGCTCAACCGCCGAATAGCCTCCGATTAAAGAATCGCAGCCCGCCGCCATGGCTTCGTCGATTTTCTTTTCAAGCTGCGGCAAAGTCTCCGCCGGGTAACAGATGATCTCGCACTCCATGAGCCTGCCCAGGCTTTCGGTATCGTAGATCTTCTCGAAAAATCCGCAGACAGCGACGCGCTTTCCGTTAAACTCGCGGCGGCACTCGGCCAGCGCGTTCACGACGTCGTAGCCCGAGATGGCAAGGTCCACGAAAGGCAGCTGCGGCATCATCGAGCGCACGCGCATCGCGGTAAGCCCCCGCGCTATGACAACGTCGTAGGCATCGACGTCTTTCGGCGAAACCCGGTCGACTGTGAGCACCCGCACCTCCATCTCTACCTCGCGCCGCTTCGGGTGATTTTCGAAAACATACTCAACCCTGTCGCGCAGCTCCGGATAGGGTGAGATGAATAATATTCTCATTGCGCTCTCCCCGGTATATTTTTGATGCGTTGTTGTTGCTGTTGCAATGTTACAACTCCGCAACAGCGATGTCAAACAACGGCCGTGCGCGCGGAAAAATAAAAAACAAACGGCGAAAGGAGCGGAAGGGGGGGACGCCGTGGCATTCGATTTGCTATTATTGAAGGACAGAAATATTGCGAAGGAGTGATTGCCATGCCGTCCTTAGGGTGCGTCGCGGACGACTTCACCGGAGCCAGCGACGCCGCATCGTTTATCGCGGAAGGAGGAATGTCGGCGCTGCTCACTAACGGCGTGCCGAAAGAAGAGCCGCAGGAGAGCGAGGCCGTCGTCATAGCGCTGAAATCGCGCACGCAGCAAACCGGGGCCGCGGTGGAAGATTCGCTCGCCGCGCTGAAGTGGCTGCGCGGACACGGCGCCGCGCGGTTTTATATAAAATACTGCTCCACATTCGACTCCACGCCGCGCGGGAATATCGGCCCCGTCGTCGACGCAGCGATGGAATATCTCGGCGCGCGCTTCACCGTGCTCTGCCCCGGGCTTCCCGCCAACGGCAGAACCGTGTCACGCGGGCGTCTTTACGTGAACGGCGTGCCGCTTGACGAAAGCCACATGAAAAACCACCCGCTCACTCCGATGTGGGACAGCCGCATATCCGAGCTTATGCGCCCGCAAAGCCGCTACGGCTGCATGGAGCTGCACAAAGACGAGCTCTTTCTGCCTGACTGTGAGATTTTCGGCAAAATCGAGGAGTTCGGCAAAGGACGCGAACATTTCTACGTAATCCCCGATCACGAGACAGACGGGGACGGCGAGCGCATCGCCCGTCTTTTCGGCGGGCTTTCGCTGCTTTCCGGAGGCAGCGGCATTCTTGAACCTCTCGCCGGCATGACGGCAAAACACGGCGGAGGCCGCCAGTCGCCCTCCGGCGGCGTCGCCTCGCGCGCGATACTTCTCGCCGGCAGCTGTTCGAAAGCTACGCTCGGCCAGATAAAGGATTTCATCGGAAAGGGCGGGCGCTCCTACAAAATAGAGCCGACAGCGATGCTGCGCGGCGAAGAAAGCGCGGAGAATATCTGGCGCTTCGCGCAAGAGGAGCCTGACACGCCGACTCTCATATACAGCTCGGACACAAGCGACAACGTGAAAGAGGCGCAGTCCTACGGGCGCGAGGCGGTGGCGTCGATGCTTGAAAAGACCATGGCGGAGCTCGCGGAACGCGCGCTTTGCGCGGGCTTCAAAAGAATCATCTCGGCTGGCGGCGAGACGTCGGGCGCGATCACGCGCGCGCTCGGATTCTCCGCCTTCCGCATCGGGAAGAGCGTCGCCCCAGGCGTGCCTGTCATGACACCGGACGGCGCGCCCGATGTGCGGCTTGTGCTGAAATCGGGCAATTTCGGGCAGGAGGACTTCTTCACCCGCGCCCTTGAAATGACGGGAAAGGAAAATTAGCGATGGACGGGCTTCAGCGGAAACTCAGCGACGCCGTATGGATAGCGAAAAGCCTCTTTGACCGTGGAAAGACATCGGGCTCGTCCGCCAACATGAGCTTTCTCCACGACGGCAGAATGTACATAACGCAAAGCGGCTCGTGCTTCGGCTCGCTTTCCGCGGAACAGTTCGCGGCAACCGACATGGAGGGCAGACCGCTCGCCGAAGGCAGCCCGAGCAAAGAATGGCCTCTGCATCTCTGCCTCTACCGCCGCAGGCCGGAAACGCGTGCCGTGATACACACGCACGGCACATACGCCGTGCTCTGGAGCTTTGTCCCGCATGAGGACGAGAGCGACATTATCCCGCCCCACACGCCCTACCTCAAAATGAAACTCGGCACGGTGGGCGCAATCCCCTACGAACAGCCCGGCTCGCGCGAACTCTTTGACGCCTTCGAGGAGCGCGTCGGCAAAAGCGGCGGCTACATCTTAAAACAGCACGGCGCCGTCGTCCCCGGCAAGAGCCTTATGGATGCCTTCTATTCTCTGGAGGAGCTTGAAGAAAGCGCGAAAATCGCGTGGCTGCTGCGCGGCGGAGTGTGATTGCCGCCGGGCCGTCTCGCAGCGCGAAAAATGCCGGATCAAACCGGAATCCCCGAAGCCGCTGCGCTTCGGGGATTTTATTTTTTTCGCCGCGTCTTGCCGCGCTGTGATTTTATTTTTCTTTCCCGGCCTTTCCCCACTTCGAGCGAAAGATAAATTTTTTGTCGGCATTGCCGCTCGGCGCGCGCCGTTCGGCGGCCTGTCCGATGACCGCGATGCCGACGCACTCGACGCCCTCCGGCAGTCCGAGAGCCGCCCTCACCTGAGGCTCTTTCTCCTCGCGGCGGTAGACTCCGTACCAGAGCGAGCCGAGCCCCGCGTCCGTCGCGGCAATCAGTATGTTTTCAAGCGCAGCCGCGCAGTCCTCAAGCCAGCCCATGCCGCGTATGTAGCCGCGCGTGTCCGCGCAGACCGCGACGGCCCACTGACCCTGCTCGAAAGGCCCCTTTTGGCCGAGCGTGCCGGCAAGAGCCGCCATGTCCCTTTTGTCCATGAGAATGAAGCGCGCCGGATGCAGATTCATCGCGCTCGGCGCGGC
>CAYVEQ010000043.1:0-13212 GCA_964450835.1 uncultured Synergistaceae bacterium | reverse complement strand
CGCGCGCCGTTTATTTTATATCCCCGTCCCTCAGCCCGTCCAGATAATCCGCGTACCACTGCATCATTCTGCGCCGCTCGTCCAGATACTGCGCCATATTGTACGTCCCGCGGATTCTGTTCGTCTCCGCGTGCGCAAGCTGCCTCTCAATCGCGTCCGCGCTCCACAGCCCCGACTCGTTCAGCGCCGTGCTTGCCGTATGCCGGAAACCGTGCGCGCACACCTCGCTCTGCTCATAGCCCATAGCGCGCATCGCGGCCACAAGAGCCGCGTCGCTCATAGGCCGCGAGCCGGTATAACACCTCGGCGACGGGAAAACATACCTCCCCCCGCCCGTCAGCTCCCTCTGCTTTTCAAGCAAAGACACCACCTGCGACGCGAGCGGCACAATATGAGGGCGGCGCATCTTCATCTTCTCCGCCGGCAGCCGCACAAGCCTCTCCGCGAAGTCAACCTCCGTCCATTATTGTAATACGGTGATTGATACGGTGTCCAGATTGCTTACAGGCGACACACGCGACACACGGGACAAAAATGCAAACGATTTTCCAACAAAAAGGCCCCTTTTCGGGGCCTTTTGCAAACGAGCGATATGTTTGGGGGAAAAATGGCGGAGAGGATGGGATTTGAACCCATGGAAGAGTTTGGCCCCTTCACTCACTTTCCAGGCGAGCTCCTTCGACCGCTCAGACACCTCTCCGCAACAGCCGCAAATGATTATAGCCTATTGTCGCCGCCGTGTCAAAAGCCAGACGGGGCTATCTCTGCCCGTATCTTTTCAGAACGTCTTCCGATTCGCTTTTTATTTCTTCGGCGCCGAGGGGAACGCCGCCTCCGCGCAGCGAGGCAAGAAAATATATTTTGGCGAAAGTTTCGAGCATTTCGCATTTCGCCGCCGCCTCAACAAGGGTCGGGGCGGCGCAGAGCGCGCCGTGATTGGCAAGCAGGACAGCCGAGCCGTCGCCCAAGGCGGCTGCAGCGCGCTCGGCGAGAGCGGCCGTCCCTATCGGCGCGTATTCGGCGCACGGTATCTCTCCGCCGAAGATCACCGCCTGGTTGTCCGTCAGAGCGGGCAGCGGGGCGCGCAGCACCGCGGCCGCCGTGGCGTATACGGAGTGCGTGTGCGTTATCGCCGCGACGTCAGGACGGCGTCTGTATATCGCGGCGTGCAATTCTTTTTCTATCGAGGGTCTGCGTTCTCCGCAGAGCACGCGCCCATCGAGCGCAAGCACAGGCAGATCGTCGGGGACAAGGCGCCCGTAGTCCATGCCGCTTGGAGTTATTATCATGCCGCGCCCGCATCTCGCGCTGACATTTCCGCCCGTTCCCTGCACAAGCCCCTTAGCGAGCATAGCTCGCGCAACCGCTATTATTTCTTCTTTCAGCGCCTGCTCGGCTGCGTCTGTGTCATTAAAAGGGTCTTTCATATAATTTTCTCCCTTCGCGCTTCCGGTTTATTCCCCGCTCTCGTAAAGCCTTATTGGCAGCTGTTTTTCATCATTTCGTCTGCCGCCTTTGCGCTTCGCTTTCGCGCGGCTCGTTAAAGGCGGCGCTGCGGTTTCGTCAAAGAAGCGTCGGTCTCCGCACTTTTTCTTCGTCTTTTTCGGCTTTTGAGAGCACACGCGTGACCGGCAGCATCAAGAGATTGATGAAGGCCATTGAGAGAAATACCTGCGGTATGGTCATGCCTAAGGCTATCATAACCGTCATTAGCGCGGCCGCTATAACCATGCCGAGGGAATCGGTTATGTTGAGCGACGCGACGGTTCTCGCCATGTGGGTCTCAGGCGTCAGGCGCTGCATCAGGGCGTAGAGCGGTATGCTGTACAGGCCGCCGCTTGCCGCCGTCATGAACATCGCGGCCAGCATAAGCCACGAGCGCCCGCGCGACAGAAATGACATGACTCCGTCGAGCTCACCGGAGGCGGGCTGACTCGGACTCGCGGCGTAAAGCGCCACGATGAACAGGCTTATCGCGACAAGGCTGGCGGGAACGTATTTTACGCTGACGCGGCCGCCGAGCAGTTTGTTGCAGAAGGTCGCGCCGAAACCTATGCCGACAGTGAATACCACGAGAAAGAGCGTCGAAACCCGCTCGTCGCCGCCCACGACGTCTTTCGCGAATGACGGGAACTGAGCGAGGAATACGGAGCCGAGGAACCAGAACCAGCTTATGCCTATGATGGAGATGAATACGGGACGGTTGCCCACGGGGTATGAGATGAGTTCCCACGTCGAGCGGAAGAGATTGGGGTCTACGCGCAGCCCGGGCGACGACGGGGCGAGGGGCGGTATAAAGCGGCTCGCGATGTATCCAGCCGCGGCGACGGATATTATTCCGGCCGAGATGTAGTAGCGGCCAAGCGGCGAAGTGATGAAAAGACCGCCGCAGAGCGTTCCCGTCAGTATCGCGACGTTCGTCCCCGCGTTTACCAGGCCGTTTCCGGCGACAAGCTCGTCCTCGCGCAGCAGCTGCGGCAGCACGCTGAATTTGAGCGGGCCGAAGAAGGTCGACTGCGTTCCCATCAGAAAGAGCAGTACGACAAGCCACCACAGCCGCACGTAATGAAACGCAACGGCCGTAAGCAGCATCAGTATTATCTCGGCCAGCTTTATCAGGCGGATGAGGCGCGATTTTTCGTACTTGTCCGCTATCTGGCCGGAGAGCGATGAAAAAAGAAAAAAGGGCAGGATAAAGAGCCCCGCCACAACCGTTATCAGCAGCTGGGCGTTCAGGCCGCGCCGGACAGCGAGATCGAACGTGATGAGCGTGACGAGCGCGCTTTTGAAGAGATTGTCGTTGAAGGCGCCGAGGAACTGCGTCACAAAGAGCGGCGCGAAGCGGCGCGTCAGAAAAAGCCGGAACTGGGATTTGATGTCGGTTCACCTCTTTGCGGTTTTTTCATTTCGCGAAAAAACTTTCCTGTACAAACTTCCGCAGCGACACGCTTCGCAGCCGCGCGGCGATAAGAAACCCACGCCGGACAGGCCGCGGCGGATCCGTGAGCATCGTTTTCTCTGAAACAGTACTCCGCTGCGCGGCGTTATTTCAATTAAATATCATACAGCGCGCCGCGGGGGAAAGCAACGCGGAAGGCGCTATTTGCCCTGCGGGGCGAAGCGCAGGCCGTATTCAAGTATTTTGTCGCTCAGCGAAAGCTCGCGGGCGCAGCTTTCGCTCAGCCGGGAAAAGTTCGCGTAGTCCGCCGGCGCACCCGTGGCGATATCTCGGGCACTTTTTCCCGCCGGAATGACGAGCGTCTTCCCGCTTACGAAGCTGCCGTTTCGAAAAATCACGGGCGATGAGGGCATTTCGGGTGCGAAGATGTTCCTTCCCATTCCGGAATCAAATTTCACGCCGAGCAGAGCCGCAGCCGAGGCAGGTATATCTATCTGCCCGAATGCCCGTCCCGGCACGCTGGGCAGACGCTCCACTCCCGGGAGATGCACCATAAAAGGCACCATGTTCACAGAGCGCCAGTTGTGTTCCTCGTCAAGGTCTTTGCCGAGAAACTTGGCAAGCGGCGCCGCGTCCCATTTCGGTATGCCGGCGTGGTCGCCGTAGACTATCACAACACTTTCGCGGTAGAGCCCGTCGCGTTTCAGCCCGTCGATGAAGCGGCCGAACTCCCTGTCAAAATAGTGAACGGCTGCTATATAGTCGCGCAGTATCGGCCCCTCCGCGCGATTTCCCTGGTCAAAGCCGGCGCGTTTCAGCAGTTCGGGAAAACAGAAGGGATAATGGCTCGACAATGTAACGAGGAAAGCGTAGAACGGCCGCCTCTCGCGCGAAAGTATCGCGAGCGACTGGCGGAAGAAGCTGGCGTCGCTGATGCCGAGGCCGAACGAGTCGTCCGAATCGTAGTCTTTTTCGCTTATAAATTTTTCAAAGCCGAGCGCAGGGTACATTCGCGCGCGGTTCCAGAAACCTGCGCGGTCGCCGTGCATCGCGACGGCGGCGTAACCGCGGCGGCGCAGTACGCGCGGCAGGGCTTCATAAACCCTGTCTGCGAAGCGGATATATGCGACGCCCGACCTCGCGGGATAAAGCCCCGCGTTAGCCAGAAGCTCGGCGTCGGCGCTGTTGCCGAGGGCTGTCTGTACGTACAGCCCGCAGGAAAACGACGCCTCGCGCGAGAAACGGTTCAGGTTCGGCGTCACCTCGCGCCCGTTCAGGCGCAGACCTATGACAAAACTCTGCAAAGACTCGGCCTGTATCATTATCAGGTTCGCGCCGCGCGCCGCTCCGAAGGCGGAAGGAAAAGGCGGAGGGGCGGCCTCATGGAAAGCGGCGAACTCCAAAGCCGCCTCGGCTCGCTCCTCCGAGCTCAAAGCGGGCCGCCCTATGCTTTCTTTCACCACTCCGTACGCGTCCGCGGCGTGGTAGCACATGACCCCGACATCGGAACAGAGAGCCGCGCGATCCCACATCGAAGAAAGCGCGTCCGGTGTCCGCCGATCGTAGAAAGAAACGGCTCCGGCGAAGACGCAAAGCGAAGCGGCGAGAACGGAAAGCGAGAGAGCGGCGCGCCTTTTATTAAGCGCCGCGAAAAGCGGTTTTTTCCCGCGCGGAAGGCGATAAAGGCAAAAAAGCGTAATGTCGCAGAAATAAAGCACGTCGCGCGGCGAAAGCAGCGCGAAAACCGAATCCGCAATCTCCTCCGCCTGTCCCGACAGCCCGAGATTATAGAAAGTGAAGAGATCGGAGTAAAAGCGCATGTGAATAAGGTCGGTCACGGCAAGAAGGGAAAAAGCCGCGTCAAGTGCCAGAGCTGCGAAAAAGCGCAGCCGGCGCGGCAGCAGGGAAAGCGCCGCGGCAAAAGCGGCGCAAAGAGAAAAGGAGGCCGCGAGCGCGACAGAAGAGCGCGCGTAAACGCCAGAAATCTCAAGCTCCACAAAATAGAATTTCGCGAGGAGCGCGGCTCCCCAAAGAAAGTAAAAGAACAATTCGCCGCGGGCCGAGAGGGCGTACCTCTCTTTCGCGGCGAAACAGGCTGAGGTGTTCACCGCGCGAGCCTGCCGTAAATTCTGTTTACTGCGGCAAACGAAGACGCCTCTTGCCGCAGCCGCACGGCCTCGTCTTCGGTCATTCGCCAGCCCCAGTTGCCTCTCGGCACGGAAGGACGGTTCATGCGGCACTCCGTCCCGAGCGCGAGAAGGTCCTGCGCCGGGATAACGGCAAGTTCCGCGACCGAAGCAAGAGCCATTCGCGTCATTATTTCAGCGGTTCGGCGCGCGTCTGCTTTTTCTCCGGCGTAGAGCGAAAAATTATCGCGCTCCTCGGAAGAGGCGCTCTTCTCCCACCAGCCGACGGCGGTGTCGTTGTCATGCGTTCCCGTGTAAACAATGCTGCGCCGGGTTATGTTGTGAGGCGCGTAAGGATTATCCGCCACGCCGCCGCCGAAGGCGAACATCAGCACCTTCATCCCCGGCAGCCGGAAACGGGCCATAAGCTCGCGGACGTCGTCCGTTATAATCCCGAGGTCTTCAGCCGCGAGCGGCAGATCGCCTCCCCCGCGTTCCGCCTGAAAAGCCGCGAGCATCTCGCCGCCGAGAGCCTGCCGCCACCGCCCCTCCTTCGCCGTTTCGCAGGAAGCCGGAATCTCCCAGAAAGCGGAAAGCCCGCGGAAATGGTCGATCCGGGCGCAGGAGCAGTATTTAAGCACGTGTCTCAGGCGGGCGCGCCACCAGGCGAAGCCGTCGCGCCGCATTTCCTCCCATCTGTAAAGCGGGTTACCCCAGCGCTGCCCCGTCTCGCTGAAATAGTCCGGCGGCACACCGGCGACGCAGCGTGGCCGTCCCTCCCCGTCAAGGTCGAAAAGCTCCCGCGCGGCCCACACATCGGCTCCGTCCCAAGCCACATAGATAGGCACGTCGCCCATAAGCTCAACGCCGAGCTCCGCGCAGAATGAGTGAAGCGCGCCAAGCTGGCGGAAAAATATAAACTGTGCGAACTCTATCCTCTCCAGCTCGCCGGCAAACTCTTCGGCAAAAAGCGACAGCGCTTCCGCGTCGTGCGACGCAAAGCGTTCCGGCCACTCGGCCCAACACTTGCCGCCGTTTCGTTCCTTCAGCAGAGAAAAGAGCGCGTAGTCGCGAAGCCAGTATTTTTCGACCGCGCGGAAATTTTCAAAATCTTCCTCCATTTCCGTGAAGCCGCCACCGCGAAAACGCTCCCATGCGAGGCGAAGAAAACGAGAGCGGATTTCAAAAGCAGCGCCGAAATCCGCGGCGCGACATGAGGGCATGCAGACGCCCTCTATTTCGCCGCGGGTCAGCAAACCGTCGTCGAAAAGCGCCTCCGGGCTTATCATCGCGATATTGCCTGCAAAGGCGGAATAGCTGCTGTAAGGCGAATTTCCAAAGACAGGGAGTACAGGCGTAAGCGGAAGCATCTGCCACAGGGAAAACCCGCCGTCGCGGAGAAACTCCGCGAAATCTCTCGCGCGCGGGCCGAAATCCCCGGCGCCGTAGCGGCCTGGCAGAGAGGTGATATGCATCAAAACCCCGCTTCTTCTGCTGAAAGACAAGATGGAACGCCTCCGCAAAACAAATTTTCAAAAACCGCTATATTATATGGCAAAACAGCAAAAAGAGAGTCTCCGCGGAAAAATCCGGCGAAAACAAAAGCCCGGCAAAAGCCGGGCGTTGCCATACCTTCTATCCGTTTTCGGGACGCAGTATAACGCAGCCGAGAGGCGGAAGCGTCAGCTCCGCCGAATAGGGACGGCCGTGAAATTCCTCTTTCACTGCTTCAACGCGCCCCATATTCCCGGCACCGGTTCCGCCGTAAACCTCCGCGTTGCTGTTCAGCACCTCGCGCCACGCGCCGCCGCACGGAAGGCCGATACGGTACCCGGAGCGCTGAACCGGCGTGAAATTCGCGGCCAGAACCACAACTCTCCCCTCAGCATCCCGCCGTATAAACGAGACCACGCTCCAGTCCCTGTCGGAGCAGTCGATCCACTCAAAGCCTTTAGGCGAGGCGTCAAGCTCCCAGAGCTCGGGACTGTCGCGGTAAAAGCGGCAAATATCGGCAAACCACCGCGCTATCCCGGCGTGCAAGGGGTCGTTCAGCTCGTGCCAGTCAAGGCTCATGTCGTGATTCCACTCGCGGCTCTGCCCGAACTCGCCGCCCATAAAAACGAGCTTCTTGCCGGGATGGCAGAACATCCACCCGAAAGCGAGCCGCAGGTTCGCCGCCTTCTGCCACGGGTCGCCGGGCATTTTACCAAACAGCGAACACTTCCCGTAGACCACTTCGTCGTGCGAGAAGGGCAGCACAAAATTTTCGGCGTAGGCATACCACATGCCGAAGGTCAGCTTGTCATGGCAATACTTGCGGAATATCGGATCTCTCGACATATATGAGAGGAAATCATTCATCCAGCCCATGTTCCATTTATATCCGAAGCCGAGGCCGCCGAGCCACACCGGCTTCGTGACCATCGGCCACGAGGTGGATTCTTCAGCCGTCGTCAGAATGCCAGGGTGTTCCTCGTACAGGGCGCAGTTAAGCTCTTTCAGGAAATCTATCGCCTCGCAGTTCTCCTTGCCGCCGTATTTGTTCGGTATCCACTCCCCGTCGCGGCGCGAATAGTCCAGATAAAGCATAGAAGCGACGGCGTCGACGCGCAGTCCGTCCGCGTGGTAGCGTTCAAGCCAGAAATTAGCCGAAGAGACAAGGAAACTGCGGACTTCGTTCCGGCCGTAATTGAAAATGGCGCTCTTCCAGTCCGGGTGAAAACCCTGACGGGGATCCGCGTGTTCATAAAGGGCCGTGCCGTCAAAACGCGAGAGCCCGTGCGCGTCCATCGGAAAATGCGAGGGAACCCAATCGAAAATCACGCCGATTCCCGCGCGGTGCAGAGCGTCGACAAGCGCCATTAAATCCTCGGGCGCCCCGTATCGCGACGTCGGCGCGTAATATCCCGTCGTCTGGTAGCCCCACGAGCCGTAAAAGGGATGCTCCATCACAGGCATAAACTCAACGTGAGTGAAGCCATTTTCCGCGAGATACTGCGGGAGCTCCTTCGCGAGTCCGCGCCAGCCGAGCGGCGCGCCGTCTCCGCCCCGCCGCCACGAGCCTGCGTGAAGTTCGTATATGGCCTGCGGCGCTTTCGGCGAATTTTTCGCGGCACGGGCCTCCATCCACTCGGCGTCGCCCCATTCGTAATCGGGATTGCCGCAGATAACAGAAGCCGTGGCGGGCGGCTTCTCGCAGAAAAAGGCGAGCGGGTCGCTTTTTTCGAGCACATTGCCCTCTCTCGTGGTTATCGCGTATTTATAAAGCTCGCCAGAACCGACGCCCGGTATAAAGCCTTCCCAGATACCGGACTGATCCCACCGCTGCGTGAGTTTGTGGCTCTTTTTGTCCCACGAGTTAAAAGTCCCTATTACCGAAACGCCCTCCGCGCACGGCGCCCATACCGCGAAATGCGCACCGCTCTCTCCGTCGCGCTCGATCACGTGGGCGCCGAGAAAATTATAAAGACGGCGGTGCGTCCCTTCGCGGAAAAGATAAATATCGTTGTCTGTGGCCAGCGTAGGCCCGTATATTATCTCTTTCATGACATCGCCTCCGGCTCAGTATATGCTATTATAGCCCGTTATCTGAGAGATAAGAAAGAGTGCGGAAAGCAAAGGCAAAAGAATTCCGCGTGCGGTGGAATTTAAGACATTTCAGCGCGCGATATAATTTTTCTTATCACAAAAAAAGAAACTGAAAAACCTAATGAAAAAGGGAAAGGTAAACCAGAAAAAAGTTGGAGGCGGCACCCAGACTCGAACTGGGGATGAAGGATTTGCAGTCCTCTGCCTTACCACTTGGCTATGCCGCCGTAACATAAGAAAGTATAGCAATCACGCCGCATTGTGTCAAGAAATTCTTTCCGCGCTATTATATCTGTCTTTATGTTTTGACGAAAAACCGCTTTATCTGTCGAAACGCCGTGCCGCCATGCTTAGCAGCTCAAAGAGCGGGAAAAGAGCGCGAGAGAGTCTTTTTCGGGAAAAACCCGCCGCGGCGCCTGCCGCGGCCGAGACAAGCAGGCTTTCCACAGGATGATCCCCGACCATCTCTTTCAGGCTTAATTTATCCATCGCCGATATAAAATTTTTTTTCGCCTCCGCGACAGAAATTTTATCGTTCATCTCTCCGCGTCCTCTCTTTCAGGCGCTGCACTGTCTTTGTTTTTCGCCGCTCCTTTTTTCAGCAGTAACAGCCCGGGGGCCGCTAAGACAAGAGACGCGGCTGCGGCGGACAGAGGCGCGCCAAAGCGCGAAGCGAGAGCCGAATATGCCGCGAAACAGGCCAGCAGAGCGGCGGCGAAGAGCAACAGTCCGCCGAAGAAAAGCAGAAGCAGACGCCTTGCCGCCCTCTCGGCCTCGGAACGCAGTTCGCGCCCCTCAGCCTCGGCCAGCTCGATCAGGCTCAAAACCGCCTTTGTCAGCCTGTTCACGGATGTTTCCGTCGCCTAATCCTTCCGGCGGTCAAGCAGTCTCGCAGCCACAAGTCCCGCCCCGAAAGCGATGGCGAGAGCCAGCCCCGGGTTTTCCCGGACTTTTTCCGCGATGAGCCGCGACAGCTCTTCCCCGCCGCTCTTATATTTCTCGATGTAGGGTTTTACTTCGCCGGCGAGCTTCGCGAATTTTTCCTCCGCCGCGCATTTGAACTCCGCCTCTTTTGCGGCAATCTTCTCCTCAAGATCGCCCGCTTTCCCAGCTTCCGCTATCGCCGCGTTTTCTTTCTGTTCCGTTTCGCCGTTCACAATATCGCCTCCTCAACATTTCGTACCACTATTCTATCATCAAGGCGGCGTGAAACAGCACCGTATTTTACGCTTCGCTTAAATTTTTCCCCGTCTGCCGGCCCTTCAAAAAACGCGGAATCTCAAAAGACGCGCCGACACCGCCAACCTCCGCCGCGGAAGGTCATTCGCAACATACCGGCGAACTAATCAAGCCCCCTCGCGGGGGCTTGAATAACTTACTGGTGGAGACGCGGGGAATCGAACCCCGGTCCAACAGAAGACAATCTGGAGGGCGCTACGTGCGTAGTCTGTGCTTTTATTTTCGGGGCGGGGACTCTCACAGACATGATTCCCTTTCCCTAGCTTCTCTTGGTTCTCGAACCTCCGCCGACAAGCGAAACTTCGGTTCCAGCCGTCTGAGTGACGCCCTGCCGCGGTCCGGCGGCAAAGGCCGCGGCGGGCGCGCCGCTTTTAATTAAGCGGCGAGTGCGTAATTGTCTTCGACAATTATTTTTTTGGAGCCGGATTATCGAGGCTTCCCCATCCTCGGCACGCTCCCCCCGACCCTCCGCTGCTGTCGAAACCTGTCGTCCCCTGAGAAGCTGCGTCCTGACGCGCGCCGGAAATCTGCGCGCCTTCAGTATCCGCCGCGCGTTTTACGGCGCACGGCCCTGTCCATCGCGCGGGCGGCGTCGCGCTCGGCTGCGCTGTCGCGCTTATCATGGAGCTGCTTGCCTTTCGCCACGGCGAGTTCTATTTTCGCCCATCTGCCCTCTTTGAGGTACATCTTGAGCGGCACGAGAGTGAGCCCTTTTTCGCGCGTTTTCGCGACGAGACGGCGTATGTCCGTTTTATGGACAAGCAGCTTGCGCGGACGCATCGGCTCTTTGTTGTATATCGTTCCTTTTTCGTAGGGCGATATATGCACGTTGCAGAGCCACAGCTCGCCGCCTTCGACGGAGGCGTATCCGTCTTTGAGGTTGACGCGGCCGTCCCGCACGGATTTTATTTCCGTGCCGGACAAGACTATGCCGGTCTCAAAAGACTCGAGAATAAAATATTCGTGCCTCGCCTTACGGTTTTGCGCGACTGTCCTGTCCTCGGCCAAAGTTCTCACCCCGCCGGTGCATTATACCCGTTCGCGCAATATCAGTCAAACCGGGGGGAGGTCAGAAGAACAGCACGCCGAGCGCGGCGCTGAGGCAGATGACTTTCGGCACGCTGACTTTCCATTTTATGAGCAGAGCCGCGTCGAGCGCGGCTATGGCAAGCGAGGGCAGCAATTTGTCGCCGGCCGAACCGTAGTTCGCGACGGCAAGCTGCACTGTGACGCCTATCACCATGCCTATGCTCGCGGGGCGCACTCCCAGCATGGCGCGCGTCATCCATTTGTTGTCTTTGAAATATCCGTAAAAGAAAGCTGCGGCCGCCGTCAGCGTGAATGTCGGCGACATTACGCCCAAAGAGGCCGCGATTGCCCCCGGTATGCCCGCCGCGTGGATTCCCGCGAAGGTCGCGCTGTTTATGCCGAGCGGCCCCGGAGTCATTTCCGCTATCGCTATGATGTCGGTCACTTCGTGCGCCGTCATCCAGCCGTGGCTCAGCATCTCGCTTGTGATAAGCGGGATCATGGAGAGGCCGCCGAAGCTCGTGAAGCCGATTTTTACGAAACTCCAGAAGAGGCTTAGCAGAACCATTTACGGGTTCCTTTCGCGGAAAACGGAGAGCGCAAGCCCCGCCGCGATACCGACCGCGATCAGCCAGACGCAGCTTACGCCGCAGAAGAGATACAGCCCGAAAGCGGCCGCCGCCACAGCGAAGCACGCCTTTATCGGGAAAGCTCCGCGCATCAGTCCAAGCACGGCGCTTGCCATTATCGGAACGACGGCGGCGCGTATTCCCGTCATCGCGCGCATGACCGTTTCCTGCGTGCGGAAGACGTTGTAGAAATATGTGACGAAAGAGAGCACCGCTATCGGCGGTATGACCATACCGATGAGAGCGGCGAGGGCGCCGGGGTAGCCGGCCTCGCGGTAGCCGTAGAGAAAGGCGACGTTGCCGACGAAGAGCCCCGGCATGCTGCGCGCGACGCCGGTCAGGTCAAGCAGTTCCATCGCGCTTATCTTCTTTTCCTTTTCGACATACCGGCGCTGCATCTGCGCGACAATATTCATCCCCCCTCCGAATGTGAAACAGCCGAAGTTCAGAAATTGCACGAAGAGCCTCAGCGCGGCTCGCGTCTGTTTCATGCGGTTCCCTTCTCCCGTGTAAAAGTTAAAAGCCCGCGCTCCGCGCCGGAGAACATGGAAACTGCGCCCCGGCGATAAGCGCGGCGGCTTTTAAGCGTTCGTATGTCAGTTCATCCGTGTCCGGTTTCATTTCAGAAGCCGTAGATTTACATTCCCGTTTCATCTTCTCTTTTGACTTCGGCTTTACACCTATGCCGTTTTCTGTATTCTTCTAAAAATCCTCCGGCCTCTGTTTTCCCCCTGCCGAGCCCTCCTGTTTTACCGCGGGCCGCGCTTCGCCGCTCTGTTCAGCCGCGGATTCCTCTAATCCCTCGTTATGTCCGTCTGCATGCACAGAGGCAGCAGCTCGTCCAGCGTGTACTTCAGATCCCCGCTGAATATCGCCTGCCCCGCCAGCTCCATCACTTCCTGCGGGTCTGTCGCATTCAGAAACTCCTCCGGGTCCAGCGTCGCCCCGTACGGATAGTCGTCATACAGCACCGGCTCCAGTCCCCCTTTTTCCTCGCTGTACGTCGCCCTCAGCCCGTTCACCAGAAGATCCGTCAGACTCGTCGCCCCGCGACTGAGATTCTTCGAGCTGTTGTCCAGATCCGCCAGCCACTCCGGAGTCATGTCCATTTCCTCCAGCCATTCCGCCAGAGTCAGCAGCGGATTCTCGCACCACTCCTCCGGCGGTATCTTCAGCTTGCGGACCGCCCACTTCGCTTTCTCCTCTATCTCCAGATTCTGCGCGTCCAGCTCCGCCCGTTCCTCTTCCGGCACTATATCCTCCATCTTTTGTATCTCCGCCAGCGCCCCCATTACCGCTATTGTCTGCTCCCAGGACAGTTCTTCCATCTTTCGCAGCTCCTTCCGGAATTGTTATCGCTTCGTCAAGACTTACGGGCTTGCCGCCTTCGGTTACGGTCGCGCAGGTCTTCCGGCCGTTTATCTCCTCAAACGGGCAGGGCCGGTATTGCCGATAACGGCGATGACGTTGCCGTACTTCGTGCCGTACTTGGCATAATCCGCCCACGTAAGCTCAACGTTCGCACTCACATTATACCGCGATTTTATCCCGCGTCCCAAAATTATCTGAACCTCGGCTTTTCAGCCCGGCGCCTCCCCGGCTTGTCACGGTAACAACGCCGTCTTTTATCTCCGCTGTCTGAGAATGGCCGTTTACCTCTGCCGTGTACTTAAAAACCTTCCCGCCGCCGTTTTCCTCCGCG
>CAYVEQ010000042.1:0-13338 GCA_964450835.1 uncultured Synergistaceae bacterium | reverse complement strand
GGAAGCAAAATCACATTGCGCTGAACGCGCGAGATAGCGCGGTATAAACGAGAGTCCTCACGCGGCAAAAAGGCGCGGGCGAAAGCCGCGCGCCTTTCGCCCGGCGCTAAAAGACAGCGTAATCTACATCTTTCGGGTCTCCGATGAACATATGTCCCGGCGCGTGGGTTATCGCGAACGGCGGTCTGACGTTCATCACCACCGCCTGCGGCGTAACGCCGCACGCCCAGAAGACGGGTGTCTCGCCTTCGCGTATCTCGACGGCGTCGCCGAAATCCGGTTTGTTTATATCCTTTATGCCTATCGCTGACGGGTCTCCTATATGCACCGGGGCGCCGTGAACCGAGGGGAAGCGTCCTGTCGCCAGCACGGCTTTCGGCACTTGACCGAAGCGCACCGGCCTCATGCTGACTACCATCGGCCCGCTGAGCCTTCCAGCCGGCCTGGTCTGTATGTTCGTGACGTACATCGGAACGTTGCGGTTCATCTCTATGTGCCGTATGGGAATACCGGCTTCGAGCAACGCGCTCTCAAAACTGAAAGAGCAGCCCAGCAGAAAAGCCACAAGATCCTCACGCCAGTAACGTTTTACGTCTTCGGGCTCGTCTGTGAGTTCGCCATCTTTCCATACGCGGTACTTCGGAATATCGGTGCGGACGTCGGAGCCCGGCGCGATAATCCGCGCCTCCCATTCTCCCGGCTCAGTAATGTCAAGTATCGGGCAGGGCTTCGGGTTGCGCTGGGCGAATACAAGAAAATCATAGGCCCAGTCTTTCGGCAGCGCTATCATATTGGCCTGCACATGGCAACCGCACAGCCCCGATGTCGGATAAGACCACTCGCCTTCGCGTATGATACGGCGCATTTCTTTGGGGTTCGCGCCCGAGAAGGGCGTTACGTCAAATGGCAACGTCATCCCAGCACGACCTTTCTCAGGCACGCTACTTTCACTCCGGCGTTTTCCAGCGCGGCGCGGACCGCCTTTGCCATTTCGACCGCCTCGGGCGTGTCGCCGTGCATACATATCGAATCGGGGCGGAAATTTATCACCGTTCCGTCAATCGCCTCTACGGTTCCCTCCTTCACCATTCTGACTACGCGCTCCGCCGCTTTTGCCGCATCGTGTATGACGGCGCCGGGCCGCGAACGCGGCACGAGCGAACCGTCCGGCATATAGGCTCTGTCGGCGAAAGCCTCCGCGGCGAATGGAACGCCCTGTTCTTTCGCAGCTTTTTCAAATTCGGAGTTAGCGAGTCCCAGCAGGATAATGTCGCGTCCAGCATCTTTTACCGCGCGGGCAATCGCGGCGGCAAGCTCGGGGTTTTTAGCGGCCTGATTGTACATGGCGCCGTGCGGCTTGACATGCTGAAGCTCCATGCCGCAGGCGCGGCAGAAGGCTTGGAGTGCCCCTATCTGATACAGGCAGTCGGCATATTCTTCTTCCGGCGTGCACTGCATATTCCTCCGTCCGAAGCCTACAAGGTCAGGATAGCCGGGATGCGCCCCCGCCGCCACGCCTTTTTTCGCGCAGTTCTCTATCGTTTTTTTTATTACGAGCGGGTCGCCCGCGTGGAAGCCGCAGGCTACGTTGGCCGACGACACGGCGTCCATGACGGAGGCGTCGTCGCCGAGTTTGTAGGAACCAAAGCTTTCGCCTATATCGCTGTTTAAGTCTATTTTATACATATAAATTTCCCCCTTTATTTTAACTCTTCGCAAGTTACGTCATAACTTACCCCGCCGACGGTTACGCGAAGGCGCGATGACGCGCCTGTTCCGCGGCCTGAGAATCCGCGCGGGCGCGAAACGTAAGAGCAACGAAGTTCAACGGCGCGCCGCACGGCTTCGGCGATTTTTTTCAACTCCTCCGCGCCTTCCTCCGCATCGGCTTTGCGGAATCTCACCGCCGTGCCGGGCATCTTTTGAACGAGCGCCGCAATGGAAAGCGGCGTCAGCACTCCGATTTTAGTGTATCCGCCCGCGGTTTGGCGGTCGGCGAGCATCACTATCGGCTTCCCGTTCGACGGCACCTGCACCGCGCCGAGCGGCACGGCATCGGAAACGATATCCGCGCTTTCGGTTTTGCGGGCGATTTTGCTTCCGTCAAAACGGCAGCCCATTCGGTCGGATTCGGATGTCACAATATATTCCGAAGAAAACAGAGTTTTCTTGCCCTCGTCGGTAAACATATCCTCCTGCAGTCCCGTCACAAGAGCGAGCGGCGCCTCTTCCGGCAGAGAAGGTATAAACTCATGCGGCAGAGCAAAGCCGTCCATGTGCCGCCAGAGAGGCGAAGGCTCGCCGGTTTTTATAACGTCTCCGTTCTTCAGTGCGCGGCCGTGAAAGCCGCCTATCTTCGCGCGCATATAGGTGGAGCGGCTGTTCATGACTAGCGGCACATCTACGCCTCCGGAAAAGCACAGACATCCGCGGCAGCCGCTTTTAGGGCCGGAGAAAGAAATCACGTCGCCGTCGCGCAGCGCGGCGACACGCCACGAGCCTACGTACACGCCGTTTACGGAAAAACCAGGATCGCCTCCGGTAAAAACCGCCGCTCCGCTGCCGCGAACCTCAAGCTCGGGGCCGATTAGCGTAACTTCAAGCGCCGCAGCGTTTTCGGGGTTTCCGAGCATCGCGTTGCCTATGCGAAGGGCCGGAAGATCCATGGCTCCCGCCACCGGGACTCCGCTCGACTGGAAGCCCCAGCGCCCGAGATCCTGCACCGACGTAAGCATTCCGGCGCGTCTTACAATAAGCTCCGTCATTTCGTCCGAACCTCCTTCACAACCGGCCTGTATGAACCGGAAGCGACTTCCGCTTCAATGCGCTTGTATTCTTCTTCGGAAACCGGCACAAAGCGCACCTCGTACCCCGATTCAATGAGAGTCGGCCTCTCCGCTTCCGGCGTGAAGAGGCGCAGCGGAGTGCGCCCGATAAGCTGCCATCCGCCGGGGCTGTCTATCGGATATATTCCGGTTTGCTTTCCGGCAATCCCCACGCTTCCGCCCTTAATAACAGTGCGCGGATTTGCGAGGCGAGGCGTCGCTATGCTTTCGTCCATGCCTCCGAGATACGCGAAGCCGGGCAGGAAGCCTATCATATAGCAGTGGCATGCGCGCGCGCTGTGCCGTCTCACGACCTCCTCCGCGGAAATTCCGGCGTGCTCCGCGACATTGTCTATATCGGGGCCGTACTCGCCGCCGTAACAGACCGGTATCTCAATCTCCGTTCCGGCGGCGGCATCGTTCGCGCAAAGCGACGGCGCTGACCCGGCCGTGCCGACAACAGCCTCGCGCGTCGTTTTAAGCGGGTCAAAATAAATCGCAAGCGACCTGTACGTAGGCACGCATTCTATGACCGGCGCGCGCTTCTGCGCCGTCATGTACTTTGCCAGCGCATTTACTGCGTCGTTTGCACCGCGGTCTATCTCGTCGGCGAATTCAACGACGACGCACGATTCGCCCGCGTCAAGATATTTCGGTTTGTCGACGTATATGGCCAAAGCAGTCACCTCTTCTTCATGTGTAACTATACCGCATTTTATGTTTTATAATAATATTCACTCTATCCAAAAAGTTTCATTATCCCCGCTAATGATTTCACGCCCATCCATGCTGTGAACGCAACCATAATCCAACCGAGAGCGGTCAGAACCATAGGGTGTCTGTATTCGTCGCCGATAATCTTTTTATTGTATGCCGCAAGCAGAATTGCTCCCAGCGACACCGGCAGAATCAGTCCGTTGACGGAGCCTGCAAAGATGAGCAGCGTTACGGGATTTCCCATCGTCGTGAATATCGCCGTGGACACGCAGATGAAGCCGATTATCCACCAGCGGTGCTTTGCCTCCACGCGGGCAAAAAGAGTGCGCAAGAACGATACAGATGTGTACGATGCGCCGACGACGGAAGTGACACCCGCACACCAGAGAATGACGCCGAATATCCTGTAGCCGAGCTCGCCGGCTCCGATTCGGAAGGCCGAAGCAGGCGGATTGCTTGGGTCAAGAACTGCGCCGCCCATTATAACGCCGAGTACCGCGAGAAAAAGCATATAGCGCATAATACCGGTGATGCACACGGCAGAAATGGAACCTTTTGAGATTCTGTCGAGATTTTTCACGCCGACGATGTCCGCGTCGATGATTCTGTGCGCGCCGGAAAATGTGATATAGCCTCCGACCGTACCGCCGACAAGGGTCAGTATCGCAAGCCAGTTGATGTTTGACGGAAGCACAGTTTCTTTAAGCGCGTGTCCGACAGGCGGCTGGGTTTTGATCACCATGAAGGTGACCATAACGAGCATAACTATGCCGAGTACTTTTGTAAACATATCCATCGCCTTGCCCGCCTCTTTGCTTAAAAACAGAACGATTGCGCAGAGTGCGCTTATGACCGCCGCAGGAGCGAACGGTATTCCGCACATGACGTTAAGCCCCATCGCCGCACCGCCGACGTTGCCGATATTAAAAACAAGACCGCCGATTGCAACGAGTATGGCGACAAAGTATCCGAGTCCCGGGAAAACTCCGTTCGCAACGTCCTGGGCTCGTTTGCCTGAAACGCCGAGTATCCGCCAGATGTTAAGCTGAACTATAATGTCGATGATAATAGAGACGATAATCGCAAATGCAAAGGCCGCCTTGAGCTGATCCGTAAAGACTGTGGTCTGGGTCAGGAATCCGGGGCCTATTGCCGACGTCGCCATAAGAAACGCCGCTCCGATAATCACGCTGACTGTCGATTCTTTCTTTCCGCTCATTGTTTGTTCCTCCCGCAGATATGGATTTAATCCTTACTTATATATATGCAAAAAAGTTGCCGAAAATTTTCGGCTCCGGCGTCTGCATGTCAATGCAAAAAACACCCTCTGTCAGCCGATACAGAGAAACGCCGCTCACAGCCGTGCGATTCACTCGGAGTGCGAAAACGCACACGCCGCACGCAGTGCGAATACGCACGTCGAAATTTTACCGTTTTTATATATTCATCAGATGCGTAATCGGAGGGAAAACGACTCTCTGCCGCTGCGCCGGCCGCAGAATCAGTGCCGGAGCGCAGCTCGCAGCTTTGCGCTGTGATAGGCTACGGTTCTTTCCGGCACACCGAGCACAGAGCCGATGGCGGCGTTCGTCAATCCGTCAGCGCGCAGTTCGGCGATACGCGCGCGCATGGCGGCAATGCTGAGCTTTTTGTTTGCAGCGGCAGGACGCGAGAAAAATATGCTGAACGGGTAACAGCGCCCGTCGATAAGGCAATGTATATTTCCCGCGCACCGTTGAAGCGTCGAGGCGTGCAGAGAGAGCGCCGCTCCCGCCGACGAATAAGTCATTGGACGGGGAGGAAGCGACATATCAAGTATCTTCTCGTTCTGATTCGCCGCAATATAGAGCGCTATGCGCATCACAGTCCTGCGGCGCATCGCGGCAAGCTTCAGCGCGCGCCGCGCGGCACACCACTCTCCGCGCATCCACGCCTCTTCCGGCGCGTGACCCGGAGATATGCCGAATTCGCTGAAGCGGCACTCGAGCACAGGCATATTCTCTGTTATAAGGCGCGTCTTTACTGTTTCGTTCTCCGGTGTGAATTCAACGTCGGCGGCGACAAAGCATGGCTGTGAGAAATTTTTACCCGGAGCAGGGTCAAGGCGCCGCAGAATGCGCATTGCCTCCTCCATCTCCGGCGCGTTAAATCCGCGAGAGGATCCCCACTGCGCAATTTTGCCGGAAATCAGAGCCTCCTGTCCCTCTGTTATCAGAAGCCACGCGGCTCCGCCTTCAAGCCCGCCGCGGCGAAGCTGTATGGCAAGCGAGTCGGCAAGCCCTGCGGCAAAAAGTCCGGGCGGTTCTACATGATTTCTGAGATTTTCTATAAAGCTACTCGCTGCCTCTATGCTTATGCCGCCCGACAGCGCGATCTGGTCAATGCCGCAGTTCAAATAGCCCTCAGGGCCGAGAAGCGAGCTCCAGAACGCCGCCGGCGCGCTCGCACATACGGCCGCGTAGCCGGGGCATGAGCAAATCTGTCCATACAGCGCGGCATCAAGAGACGGCGCTTCGGGTATATTTTCGTAGAAATCATCGTCGCAGTTCATTCTGCGCACAAAATTGCGCGGAGGCGCAAATGATATGAAAATATTATCGCCTGCAAGCTCTCTGCAGGCAGAAGTCAATTCGGAAAGCGGCGTGAGAAGAAGATTGTTTTTACGAAAAAGACGCGGCGACACGGAGGGATGGGCCTCTCCCCTGATAGAGGGTTGAAGACCCAACTCATTCAAGGCCGTGCCTCTGCATCTTTCTTATCAAGGAAAAACGCGAAATGCCCAACTCAGCCGCAGCCTGAGTTTTGTTCCCGCCGCATCTTGCAAGCGCTTCGGATATGAGCCTGCGCTCAGCTCCGTCAAGCGTCTCGCATCGCGCGCATACTGCGCCTGCGCGCTCCGCTGCATCGCGCCGCGGCTGAGCTCCGTACTCCAGAAGCTCCGATGGCAGATCCGCCAGACGCACAAATCTATCGTCCGGAATTCTCAATATAAGTATCCGCTCGATAGTATTTCTCAGTTCACGCACATTGCCGGGCCACGGGTAGTTCATAAAAGCCTCGCACACCTCGTCGCTCAGCTCGGGCGCGCTCCTGTTCATACGCTGAGAGATGTTCTCCGTAAAGTACACCGCAAGTTCCAACACGTCGCCGCCTCTTTCCCTCAACGGCGGAAGTCTCAGCGGAAAGGCAGATATCCTAAAATAAAGATCCTTACGGAAGCTCCCGTCCCGCACTTTTTTCTCTAAATCAAGGCATGTCGCGCATATCAGCTTCAGATTAACCTTCTTCTCCTTCGTACCGCCGACAGGACGAATCGTTCTCTGGTCAATGAATCTAAAAAGTTTTGCCTGCAGCGGCAGAGGAAGATCGCCAATTTCATCAAGAAAAAGCGTCCCGCCGCCTGCGGCTTCTATAAGCCCCATTTTATCCGAATCTGCTCCTGTGTATGCTCCTTTCACATATCCGAACAGCTCCGCCTCAAGCAGCGCCTCCGGTATTGCGGAACAGTTAACCGCCACAAACTCGCCCTTGCACTTTGAGGCGCTGTGCAGCATACGCGCGGCGACCTCTTTTCCTGTTCCGCTCTCCCCCGTAAGCAAAACCACCGTATCCTGATACGGAGCGACCTTCAAAAGCGCGTCGCAGACCTTCATCATCGCAGGAGAAGATCCCAGCAGCTGATTATCGCAGTAAGCAGGAACGCTGCGGTTCTGCAAAAGTATAGATTCAAAGGCGTGGTCTGCCATATTTATCGCAGCGTCCAGCGGAAAGGGCTTGTCAAGATAGTTATAGGCTCCCTGCCGAATAGCTTTTACTATGAGATTTGAATCTCCGAAGGCCGTCATCATTATGACTTTGCACCTGGGCGCGGTCTTGAGAATCACCGGCAGAGCGTCGAGGCCGTAGCCGTCAGGCAGACACTGGTCAAGAAAAATCAACGACGGTATGGAAGAATTAAGAGCTTCGTAAAGCCCCTTAATATCATTCATACACTCGACGCTGTGTCCTCTGCGTTCAAAAGCCCGTTTCAGCCCGTTTGCGATATTAGCTTCATCGTCGACAATCCAAATGCTCATGCTTCAATCCCCCCTTCAGCAAGCTTCAGATAAACGCTGAAAGTCGCGCCATGCCCGCTGTTCTCAAGAGACAGATCTCCTCCAAGGCTTTCGGTTATTCTTTGAACTATGCTAAGGCCAAGACCCGTTCCATCCTTTTTGGTGGTAAAGAACGGGTCGAAAATTCTATGTTCGATACTCGCGGGGATGCCGCCCCCTGTATCTGAAACTCTTATCACACCGCGCGTTTCGCGGCTCGGCCTGTCGGCTGTGCGTCCGACAGATATTGTAAGGCATCCTCCTTCGCCTGACGCCTGTATTGCGTTAAGAGCAAGATTCATAACGACCTGACGCAAAGCCTCGACGTCGGCCATCACAGTGACGTCTGTATCTGTGCATTCCAGCAGCAGTTTCACGCCATGTTTCTGTGCCTGCGGCCCGAGCATGGTGCCGGCCCAGGGCAGCAGACTGTCAAGTTTTATGGGGTTTACGACGGCAGGGTTCGGGCGGACAAACGACAAAAGCCGCACGACAATAGTGTTGAGTCTGTCGATTTCGTCGCCGAGCGCGCCCAGCTGTTCCTCCGCACAGCGCATATCTTCCTCTCTGAAATTTCCGGACAGAGCGCGCTCCATGTCGTCGCGCAGCAAATCAGCCTGAATTCTCATGCTCGCAAGCGGATTGCGGATCTCATGCGAAAGCCCTGACAGCATCTCGCCCAGCGCGGCAAGCCGATCCATTCTGCTAAGCTGACGCTGCACTTCGCGCCACCGCCGAAGCTGGTCGGACATATCGTTGAAGCTGTCAATGAGTTCTGAAAACTCCGACGGAGAGAAAAACGACTGCGGCACGCGCACCGACTTCCCCGCAGCAACCTCGCGGCACATCCTCGTGAGCCGCCGCAAAGGCCGGGTAAGCACATAGGACAAAAACACAGCTGCCTCGACAGCAACGATAAGGCCGAGAATACCGACAAGAATCAGATAACGCTCTTCTTCCACCATATCCTTGTAAATCGCTTCTTTATCAACTGCAAAACCATAGAGCCGTCCGCCGCTTGCGAGTTCCACGTCGGGAACTTCACCCGGCGCGCAGGGATGCCAATAAGGGCCAAACTCCTCCGCCGCAGCAGCTTCGGAATATTCAAGGCGGTAGAGACTGAACATACGCACCGCCCTCTCTGCGGACTTTTCCGCTTCACCAAGCTTCCGCGTATAACTCTGATTCAGCCGCGTCCCGAGAATAAGGACAGCGGTCCAGAGCGCGACAAGCAAAAACATCCATTTCATAAAACTTTCGAGGCTCACTGCTATACGCATGGGCGGCATCCGACGGCGCGATGTAGGGCAAAAGCAAGCCCTTCGCCGCACAGCACATAAAGCATAGCCTGCTCCGGCTCAAGGCCAAGCGCAAGAACGAGAATCAGCTGCGCTAAAATGGCGAACAAAAGCACTTGAAACAAAATACCGCGGACGACAAGCCCCGGAGTAAACAACGGATAAAAATAAAGTATCGCGACAAGAGTCCAGCTGATAGTACCAAGGCGTATATATCCGGGCAGTCCGGCGTTCACAAGCAGAAGCGCAGCCGTCGCGATCGCTGTGATTGCGATGCGGTTCGCCAGCAAAAAACGCTCTTCGCCAAACGGAGAGTCTTCACCCCTACTCTTAATCGGGAACAGATCATAGCATAAAGAGCAGGCGGCAAGCAAAAGCTGCGAATTAGCCGTGCTGACAGCAGAAGCGATAACGCATATGAGGAGCAGCATTACGGCAACAGGCGGCAGGAACTGGCCGAGCGTCGCAAAGCCGAGCGTCTCTTCGAGATTTCCGATAAGCGGATACCGCGTCCTGCACACCATAACAAAAAATGTGACGCACAGATAAATTATCCCGACAATATACGGTGCGATGGAGATCAGTCTGAAAGCGTCTTTTTTGCTGCGGCAGGCGATAATCCTGATAGCGTATTGCGGATTGCCCGCGACGCCGAGTCCCCATGTGAGCATAATCATGCAGCCTGAGACGGCTTCATTCAGAGAAATTCCCCGCTCGGCAAAGCGCGCGCTCTCAGCGCTGAAAATTTCACAAGCTCCTTCTATGCTGAAGCCATCCGGCAATACAAACCACGCTGCGGCAGCCACGCCGGCGACTATAAGCAGCAGATTAAGGGCGTCGCTCCTGACGACCGACGGATATCCGCCGAAAGCCGTATAAAGAACAAAAAGATAAATAAGCGATGTGGAGGCAAAGCCCTGAGGAATCTCAAGAATATAAGAAACAATGACACCGAAGGCGCGGAACTGTATGACAAGATATATCGTGTAAAGGAAAATCATCACAGCGGCGGAGAGTCTCCTGACGCGCGCGTCGCCGTAATTTTTCTCAAGCCACTCCGGCATAGAGACGGCGCGCGAACGGCGGAGCCTTCCGACAATCATCGGGAAAAACAAAAATCCCAGCATCCACCCGTTCACAGAGGCCCAGAAGGCGATATAACCGTCGCGGTAATACCACATGCTGAAGCCGATTAGCGACAGCGGGCTCATCCACGTCGCGCAGAAGGTGGCGACAGTAGGCCACAGAGAGACAGTACCGCTGCCGATATAAAACGACCTCAGATTCTCCTTTTGAGGAAACGACTGTCCTGTGAGCAAAATGATAGAAATTGTATATACAGCGAACGCTGCGAGATAATAGGCAAGGGCGGGCATCTAACGCCGCCTCCGTGCCGATACGCAGTGAACAATAACTCCGGGCGCAGCGACAAGGATAAAAAACACCAGCCATATAACAAAACATACTCTCATAGTCTTCGCCGCCTTTCCCAGAGATCAGTATCAATTCACAGAAATATTGTTTTATTATTTATTATTGCATTATATCATTCATCTTGCTATCAGGCGCACAGAAATGACCGCATCAGCGCTCTTGGCAAAATATATGCGGCATGTAGTATAATCTCTTCGTACAAGTTTGCATCTGGAGGCGCGGTATAATGGCAAAGCAGCAGCCGGAAGGCGTATATCTTTATATCAACGACAGCGGCGAAAGATTCATTGCTGTCATCGACGCTTTCGGCGTCGCCAATATGCTTCCCTGGATGCAGCCGGGAGAGACGGATAACATCATAGAAAAGAGCTGGAACCTCACAGGCGATTTCATAAGGTTAAAAATTCAGGCTTAAGCCGGTCATACAGAAAAGAGGAGCCTTGCGGCTCCTCTTTTTGTATTCGCGGCGGCAAACAGCGGAAGCTACTTCGCCTCTATCCTGTCAGATACGATTTTGCCGAACCACTCGCCTACTTCACGCGCGTCGTTGTCGTATCCGTCGCGTCCCATGAGGCCGTATGTGTACCTCTTGCCCTGTTCCACGCCGGGCTGGTCGAAGGGGTTGATCCCCATCATGCGGCCGGTGAGCGCCGTCAGATATTCATAGAAGAATATCAGCGCGCCCAGACTTTCTTCGTCAATACTTTCAAGTTCTATCCACATCAGAGGGTGTCCCGATTTGATTATCGCAGCGGCGGTGCTTTTCGCCTCGAGGTTGAGCATGGCACCTATACCCTGCCCGCCGAGGTATTCAAGCGGTTTGAGAGCTTCGTGCCCGATTGCCGGCACGACAGCTTCCGGGCCGTGGCTTGCTATGCTGATGAGTGTGAAGAATTTGTCGTCCGGCCCTTCCGTGTAGAGCTGCACCTGTGAATGCTGGTCGATGGAGCCGAGCGCGCGAACAGGCGTCGTGCCCAGACCGTTTTTGCCAAGGCTCTCCGCCCACAGCTGCGCGTACCATTCGGCAAAATAGGCCATTTTACTGGAGTACGGCATAAGGACTGACATCGGGCGTTTTTCTTCCGCGTGCATCATATGGAGCGCGGCGAGACGCAGCGCCGGATTCTTATCAAAGTCGGTCTCTTTGGAGATAAAGTTTCTCATGCCGGCGGCTCCGCGCAAGAGCGCCTCTGCGTCTATACCAAGCGCCGCGGCCGTGACAAGGCCTGCCGGGCAAAGCACCGAGTAGCGCCCGCCGACAGAGGCGGGAAGCTCGATTACGCGGCAATCGGAGCCGTTCGCGAAGGCGCGGAAAATTCCTTTTTCGGGGTCTGTGATCACAAGTATGTCTTTGTCGCTCTCCCCTTTTTTGAGCATCTCGTCGCGATACCAGAGGAATTGCGTCATCGTCTCGGCTGTTGAGCCCGACTTGCTGACGCCCGCAAGAGCTACGCGCCCTTCTTTTACACGGTTCCATATCGACAGCGTCTTATCGGGGTCCGGGTTGTCGGCGAGATAGAACTTCGGCTTCGCCCCGGTCTCGTTGTAGTAACCGTCAAGCAGCGCCTGATTGAGCATAAGGTTGCCCAGAGCCGAGCCGCCTATGCCGACCTGTATGACGCTGTCGTAGCCGCGAAGCCATTCCGCCGTTTCCGTCAGATGACCGACGTCGCAGTCCGGCAGAGCCATCCACCCGTGCCCTGTCGTGTCGAACGGGGTCTCGTTTATCCACCGCTGCGCTTTAAGCGCCGACTCTTCGTACTTCGCGCGGAGAGCGCGGGAGTCAGACGCGCTTTTCCCGAATGCTGCGCCGAAGGAGAATGAAATTTTCTTCAACTTTATTCACCGGCCTCTTTCTGTAATTTTTTCCTGCGGAGCGAATAATAAACAACGGCGCGTCAAAAGCTGCGCCGTCATTATGATATACCCTATTTTACTTTTTTTCACGCCTTATTTTAAGCGCGCGGTCAGGCAATGAGGTTGTTTGCCTTCAGAAGCGCTTCGAGCTGCGGCTCGTTGAAGCCGACGACATATTGATCGCCTATAAATGTCACGGGAACCCCTATCTGTTTTGTCTTTTTGACAAGCTCCATGGCAAGAGCCCTGTCCGTCGTTATATCGACGTCGGTGTAGGCGACGCCAAGCCCCGCCAGATATTCCTTGACGCGCACGCACCACGGGCATGATGGTGTTGAATATACTTTCACTTCCATTGAGATCACTCCGTCACAGCAAACTGAAACTTCCGTGATTCAATTATACACGAACCCAGCCTCTTTTTCAGCAAAAAAGAACGGCGGCGCGGTCGTCCCCGGCTCGTAATCTTTCATCTGGAAGTGTTTCCCGTCCATCTCGCAGCATATTTCGGAAGTGTGAGAGTCGAGCGTCGCCAGTATCTCAAATTCCTCGACGCCCAAATCCTTAAAGCAGTCTTTCTGCGAGAGAGAACTGAAATACGCCTGCTCCGTCATCACAAGCCGCCCCGCTTTTCCGTCCCGGGCGCGGACGAGGGTATGAAAAAAGCCGCCTCTCCGGCGGCTCTGTTCGGACATAATAAAAGCACCGCAGACGCGGTGCCGCAGACGTTATTGCACATAATAAGAGCGCGGCGCGTCTCAGTCCGTGCTCTTATTCCTCGTAGATGACTTCAAGGCCATATGCCTTGGCCGCCTCGTGTTCTATCCTGCATCCCCGCGCATCCTCCCATCCCTTGCAGAAGTACGCCGCGTGGCACAGGCTCATATTTGCAAGAGACTTTGCGAGAAAGCAGAGAGGGATTTGAACAACGCCCCTCTCTTTCATCTTTTCGTTGCCGCGCCATTCATCGGTAAACAGGGTGTTGACGATTTCGTAGCCCTTTGCTTCGAGAGTTTTAACGGCCCGTTCTCTTGCAGCAATGATTTCCTCATCAGATTTGCCGTTCATCGGCTGTGAAAGCATAGCTTTCTTCATTGCGCATCTCCTTTTCAT
>CAYVEQ010000041.1:0-13518 GCA_964450835.1 uncultured Synergistaceae bacterium | reverse complement strand
TACGTGCCGTTCGGCAATACGGCGGTCCGGTTCTTTATCCATATTTCTTCAACGCTTCTGTCTTCTCTAATCCAGGACTTCCCGCGTTTATCCTCATATACGTTTCGGCTGCTTTGCTTATCGATTACCGGCAGAACATCTTTCTTCTATGTGATATTGAACCGTTCGGCCCTTCCCGGTTCCCCGGTACTATAGCTTCTGCTGACTTCTCGCAGTTCGTTGTTACCGCGGCTGATGATACCGCCTGTGAGACCTCGCGGGATAAGTCCGTGTTCTTTCCCCGTCCGCCCTCCCGATTTACGCATGCGGGTTACGGCTGCCTTTAGGGCTTCGTTGCCTTTAGCCAGCTTACCCACCGCGTACGCCTTATATCGGATTCCTGTCCGCAGGGCTGCGATTTCGCTGTCCCTTCTTCTCGCCTGTATCTCGCGATACAAACCTTGGGAGTCGCTGTCGAGTTCGCCGGCAGCTGCGCTTTTGCGGACTTTCACCATAGAACACGGGCATGCCCGTCATACAAAAAAACCGCCGGCTTGTGCCGGCGGCTGTGACTTTTGCGTGTTCCGATTGATTAACGCTTAGAGAACTGCTTGTTGGCGCGGGCGCCTCTGAGTCCGACTTTCTTGCGCTCGACCATACGCGGGTCGCGTGTGAGGAAGCCTGCCTTTTTGAGCGCCGGCCGCGCTTTCGGATACATTTTGAGTATCGCGCGCGCCACGCCGAGGCGGATGGCTCCGGCCTGCCCTGTGAGTCCGCCGCCGTGGGCGTTGACGAATACGTCGATTTTGCCTTCGACTCCGGCTACCGAAAGCGGCTGCACCGCCATCGACGACCAGTAGTAGCGGGGGAGGTAGTCCTTTACTTCACGGTTGTTGATGAGGAACTGTCCCGTTCCCTCGCATATGCGGACGCGGGCTATCGCGTT
The DNA here is from genome assembly GCA_964450835.1 of uncultured Synergistaceae bacterium. Taxonomy (GTDB): domain Bacteria; phylum Synergistota; class Synergistia; order Synergistales; family Synergistaceae; genus Caccocola. The sequence goes on along the minus strand of CAYVEQ010000041.1, from coordinate 12,593 downwards.
CTTTCTTCTGCCTGTTCCCCAGAGGAAAGCCGATTTTTTCTCTGCCATTTTGTTCCACCCCTCTCTTTAGTCTATCTGCTCAGGCTTCTGAGCCGCGTGAGGATGCGCCGGTCCGGCGTAGACCTTGAGCTTGCGGTACATGCCGCGTCCGAGCTTCGTCTTTGGGAGCATGCCCCATACGACGCGCCGGATGAGCATTTCAGGGCGGCGCTCAAGAACTTCTTTGTATGTGAGCGTTTTCAGTCCGCCGGGATGACCGGTGTGACGGCGTATCTTTGACTGTGTGAGTTTTTTGCCGGTAAGTCCGATTTTGCCGGCGTTGACGACTACAACAAAGTCGCCTGTGTCAACGTGCGGCGTGTATGTAGGCTTGTGTTTGCCGGTAAGTATGCGGGCCACCTGCACCGCGAGACGGCCAAGATGTTTGTCTGTGGCGTCGATAAGGTACCACTTGTGCTCTACCTCTTCGCCCTTGGCCATGTAGGAACGTGTGCCTATCATGGATTCTTCCTCCTTAGAAGACGTGGTTGTTCTGTTTTATTTACGGCTCAAAGCGTATCCCGCCCTATTTCTCGCGCGCCGCGCCCGCCGTAACACAGGCACGTGCGCGCAGCAAATACCCGCGGGCCGGCTGTGGGGGAGAGCCAGCGGGTCCGGCGCTAGAGTACGCGTTTAAGTCTTGGGTTCGGTATTATTCCGGGAAGGCGGCCGCGTTTGGCGATCGGTTTGCCGCCCACCATTTTCAAATCCATCGTCATGTCGCGCCGCGCGCCGCCCGTGATGTAGCTGCCTACGCCGTAGACGTCGGCGCCTGCTTCGTTCATGACTCTGATGCGCTCGGGCGTGAGCCCGCCCGTCGCTATTATCTGCACGTTGTTGTATCCCGCGGCGTCGAGTCTCCAGCGCATTTCGCGCACGAGATCCGGCGTCACTCCCCCGCGTTCGCCCGGCGTGTCGAGACGCACGCCGGTGAGCTTTCCTTCGAGAGCTTCAGCAACACGGAGCGCTTCTTCGCATTCGTCTTTGAATGTGTCGACCAAAACAATGCGCGCTTCGTCTTTCGGCACCTGCGCGTCGTAGAGCTTCGCGAGCCTTACCGTGTCTCCGGCCATGAGGATAGCGGCGTGCGGGACGGTGCCTCTCGGCTCCTCACCGCAGAGTTTCGCGGCGAGTATGCAGCTCATCGCGCTGCAGCCGGCGATTTTGGCGGCGCGTTCCATTACAGGGGCTATCGCCGGATGCACGTGGCGCGCTCCGAAGCAGAGGACGCCGCGCCCTTCGGCCGCTTCGACACATTCTTTCGCGGCCGTGGCCCAGCCGGTCGCGGAGGCGAGCATTCCGAGGAGCACAGTCTCGTATATGCCGAATGACTCGTATGTTCCGGTTATGCGCATTAGAACCTCTTTTGCCGAAAAGCTTTCGCCTTCCGCGAGCGCTTCGACCTGCGGGGGGTTCGGGAGACGGCGGAAGAGGTTCAGCACTTCTTCGGCGCCGCAGAAAATGCCGCCTTCGCGAGTGAATACCTCCGCTGTCACCGGAGTTTCAAGGAGTCCGGCGGAGCGCAGCACGTCGCGCGTTTTCAGGAAATATATGTCTGTCGTCCAGCCTTCGAGTATTTCTTCGTGCGTGGCCGAAAAGAGGCGTCCCTCTTCTTTTTTGAAAGAGGCTATATCCTTCTGGCTGTCCAGCGGTCTGATTGTCATCTCGTCCGCCGCTTTAGCTTACAATTACCTGAATTATGGAGATAACTATGAAGGCCGCAATCAGCACGGCCGTGATTTTCGTGAGGCCGCTCATCCGCTGCCAAGTGCCGCTCATATCGGCCTGTGTGCCGCCCCCGCCGAAAGCGCCGGTAAACCCGCCGGTCTTTCTTTTCTGGAACATCACGACAGCGATCAGCGCTATACAAATGAGGATGTGAATGACTCCCAAAAGGATTCTCACAAGCTACACCTCCAAGGTTTTTCTGGTAAAGAGCAACGGCGCCGCCTTGTCGCGGCTTTGCCGTCACCCGCTGCGTACAGCATATTATTTTATCACAGCTTTAATCATTTCGGCTATACTTTGAGCCGCGAGGGCGCGATGGGAAATTTTGTTTTTGACGCCGGCGCCGAGTTCCGCGAATGTTCTGTCATAGCCGTCGGGTATAAACACAGGGTCGTAGCCGAAGCCCGAACTGCCGCGCGGCTCGCGGATTATCGTGCCGGCGCAGCGGCGCGTGACGCATAGAGGCTCGCTCCTGCCGGGTATGACAACCGCTATCGCGCAGACGAAGCGTCCGCGCCTGTCCTCTTTGTCCGCAAGCTCGCCGAGCAGCCAGCGCGTCCTGTCCGCGTCGGCGCCTTCCGCCGCGCGCGCGGAGTGTATGCCGGGGCGCCAGCCCAGCGCGCGCGCTTCGATGCCGCTGTCGTCGGCAAGGGCAGGCAGGCCCGTGGCAGCGGCCCACGCCCGCGCTTTTATCAAGGCGTTGTCAGCGTAGGTTTCGCCCGTTTCTTCTATGCCGCGGGGGCCTTTCATGTCGCCGCCGAAGAGCAGTTCCACACCCGCAGGAGCAAGATGCGCTTTCATCTCCTCGTATTTGGAACGGTTGCCGCTGGCGAAGACTATGCGCACGGCTCAAAGAGCCTCCTTTCGCTCTCGTCTAGAGAGAGCGCCTCCCGCTGCAGGCGGCATATTTCGGCGACCCCGGACGTCGCGAGATCGAGCATTGACGAAAGTTCCGCGCGCGAAAACACGGCGCCCTCGCCCGTCCCCTGTATCTCGACGAGCGCGCCGCCGCCGGTCATCACGAAGTTCGCGTCAACTTCCGCCGCCGAGTCCTCCGCGTAGCAGAGGTCGAGCATGAGTCTGCCGGCGGACTTCCCGACGCTGACCGCCGCGATTTGGTTTATCAGAGGGATTTCGTCTGTCATGCCGCGCTCTTTCATCGCGCGCAGGGCGTCAAATAGCGCGACGAAGCCCGCCGATACGGAGGCGGTTCTTGTTCCGCCGTCCGCCTGCAGCACGTCGCAGTCGATTGTCACTGTGCGCTCGCCCAGCGCCCGCATGTCCACCGCCGCGCGCAGCGAGCGGCCGATCAGCCGCTGTATCTCGCTTCCGCGCGCGTCGCGCTTTCCGCGGTTTATTTCGCGCTGCGAGCGGTCGCGTGTCGCGCGCGGGAGCATGGCGTACTCCGCCGTTATCCACCCGCCGCCCGCGCCGCGCAGGAAAGGCGGCACTCTTTCCTCCACGGAGGCTGTGCAAAGCACATGCGTGTCGCCCCAGCGGACAAAGGCCGAGCCTTCGGCGTATCTGTTGACTCCGCGTTCAAAGGTTACCGGGCGAAGCTCGCTTAACGCGCGCCCGTCGGCGCGAAGCGGTTCCATTGCGTCACTCCCACGCGCCTGTCAGGTCTACCGGCTTTTTGTCTGTGATCTCTTTTGAGTTGATGTAGAATTTGAGTTTTTTGACCGGGGTGAAGTTGTCGCGCATTGTGTTGAGCATTCCGTTCAGCACTCCCGCCGCCTGTTCTTTTTTAAGCTTTTTGACGGAGTCGAGGAAAGGCTGCGTCATGTCGACGTAGAGCCACTCGCCGCCCTGAAAGACGTTGTTGACCGCGGCCTGCGGATCCATGAGCTTGGTCTCTTTAAGGCTGTCTATGTACATGGAGAGCACTTTTTTAATGTCCTCCTCGCGCGTGCCGCCCGGCTGAAGTTCTATCGAGCGCGTCCTGAAGGAGGAGCCTTCCGGTATGTAGACGCTGTAACGCGAGCCTGCCGCTTTGGGGCGCGTTTCCTCTTCCGCGGGAGTCCGGGCCGCCTCCTCGCCGCTGCCGTAGACGTTGCCTATGCGTTCGCCGCCGCGTTTGTCCGACCAGGCGAAGAAGTAGTTCGTGGCCACGTAGCCGACGGTGAACAGTATGACCACAAGAGCCGCCCACGCGAAGATGCGGACGACTTTCGGCGCTTTCGGCCGCCTGTAATCGTCGTCGTCGAAATCCTCTTCGTCGTCGTCGAACTCTTCCTGTTTTATCATTCTGCGCCTGCGGCTTCCGCGGCGCGAGCGCAGATCCTCTTCCTCTTCCATTTCGCGTTCCCGCAGCGTGCGGCGCGGACGCGCGGCGCGCGGCTTTTCCTCGCGGGGAGCGCGCTCTTCCCCGTCCTCTTCGCTTACCTGGGCTCTGCGGCGTATCGCCGGCCTGTCGTAGTTTTCATCTTTTTTGTCGGGGATTACAAAATGGCGGCGTCTTTCTTCGGGGTCTCTCATTACCACTCCTCCAATGACAGCGAGTCCTTCTCGTGTTCTCTGTATTATATGACGAAAACGGCCCGCTCGGGAGTGCGCGGGCCTCATAATTTACCTCTCAGCGCGGGCGGTGCGTCTCTATGTAGGACATTATGCCCTCCGCCAGACTGCGGCACATCTTTTCGCGGTATGCCGCGCTGTTTAACCGTTGCGCCTCCGCCGCGTTTGTAAGATATCCCATCTCGACCAGGACGGCGGGCATTCCCGCGCCGCGCAGGACGAAGAAAGGCGCCTGCGCGACCTTGCGCATCGGGAGGCCTGCTTTTTTCGCGTTTGAGTGAAGCACTTCCGTAAGGGCGGTGCTTTCGCCGATTTTGTCGTTCTGCTGCATGTCGCCGAGTATTTTAAGAAGAAGGCGGGTTTTCCTGTCGGCTTTCTCCACTTCGGCCGCTGTGCTCGCGTCGCCGGAGATTTCCTTGTTTTCGGCGATTGCGAGATTCATCGCGTCCTTGTCTGAGGGCAGGGCCATGATGTATATCTCAAAGCCGGCTACACCGCTGTGCCCTTTCGGCATGGAGTTGCAGTGGAGGCTGATGAATACGTCCGCCTTGTTTTCGTTGGCGAAGGCGGTGCGCTCGGCCAGTTTCAGATATACGTCCGTGCTGCGGGTCAGCCTCGCGTCCGCGCCTTTTTCTTTCAGAATTTTCGCGAGCGTTGTCGCCGCTTTGAGGTTTATGTCTTTTTCTCGCACTTTGTTGGCAGAGGCTCCAGGGTCGTGCCCGCCGTGACCCGCGTCGACCACCACTATAGGTTTTCTTCTGGCGCGCGCGGGGCGCGGAGCCTGCGCGCCGTCTGTTTTTTGAGGAGTTTGCGCGGGCGGCGCGCTTTGAGCGGGCTGCGATTGCGCTGAGGTTTTGGGAGTCTCTTTTGCCGGCGCCGAAGTTTTTGCCTTTGTCTGCTCTTTAGACACAGGCTTTTGGACATCGGCGGTCAGCTTTTTCGTTTTCGGCTCGGTCTCCGGCTTCACTGCCGCCCGCGCTTTCGCGGAAGGCGGCTGAGATGCCGCGACGGTAATTTCCGCCCCCCATCTGAAGGCGGGCTTCTCCCCCGCAGCGGTGTAGAGTCCGTTGAAGGCGGCAAGAAGCGAGCGGCCCTCGCCCCACCAGTGGCCTCCCTCCGCGGCTATGGGCGTCGGGAAACTGATTATCTTCCCGTCGGTGCGGACGATGTTCGAGTCTTTCCAGAACTCCAGTTTTTTGCCCTTCACCGTGAAGAGAAGCGAGGAGCCGTCACCGCCGGCCGCGAGGCCGAGCAGCGAGGCGGTTTCGTCTATCGCCATCTCGCGCACCATTCCGTTCACGCGAAGGCTGACGCCGCCCTTTTTTATATCTCCGTTCAAGAATTCTATCTTCTGCGCGGCTGGTGCGGGAGGCGCTAGCAGAAAGAGCGCGGCGAGCGCGAGGAGAAAAATATTTTTTATTTTAATTTCCGGCAATGACAACATTATCAACCACCAGTGTCGGCGCGGCGGCGGCGCCGAAAAATGTCAGGTCGTCGCCTACCGCGGCGATGTTTTTCATAAATTCAAGAAGATTCGAGGCTATCGTCACGCCGCTGACTGGAGCCGCGATCTCGCCGTTTATTATGCTGTGTCCTTTCGCGCCTATCGAGAAATCGCCGCTGACGGGGTCTATCGTGTGCAGCCCCATAAATTCCGTTACGCGCATTCCTTTTTTGACGCGGGAGACAAGCGAGGCCGGGCTTTCGGCACCCGGCTCGAGAATCAGATTTGTGGTGCCGACGTCGGGCAGCGAAGAGAGGCCGCGTGAGCAGTTGCCCGTGGATTTCACGCTGTCTTTCGCCGCGTACTGCAGGTTGTAGAGGAAAGAGGAGGCGACGCCGCCTTTGATAAGTTCGGTGCGCGTCGTGGGAACGCCCTCCGAATCCCAGGAGGAGCTGCCGGCTTTCCACGGAATGCGCCCGTCGTCCGTGAGGTTCACGCAGGCGGAGGCCACAGCACAGCCCAAGCGCCCTTTCATGAGCGAGCGCCCTCTGTGGACGTCCGAAGAGCAGAAGAGGCTCCCTATCGTCTCTACAAGGGGGATCGCCGCCTCAGGCTCTATCACTACGGTGTATACCCCCGTCTTGAGCTGCGTGCCGCCCAGCGCCGCGACAGTCTGCCGCGCCGCTGTGAGCGCGCATTTTTCGGGGTCAAGCTCGGCGAGGCGCAGCGCCTCCATGCCGTAGCCGCCCATTTCCGTCGACGCGCCGGAGCCGGCGAGCACCGCGACGCCGCAACTCGCGCTTGAGCCGTGCTCCCAGCCGGCAAGGCCTTTTGTCGTGGCAAAGAAAGAGGCGCCCCAGCCGTCGCGCCACTCGGCAGACCGCACCGATATTATTCTGGAGTCGGCGGCCTTCGCCGTTTCCGTCATGCGCGCGCAGTATTCCATGCGCCGGCGCGGCGTTATCGCGAATATTTTTTCGTCCTCGGCCTCGAGCTCGGGACAGCTGACGAGCGGGCCTTCGTACAGAGATACTCCCTCTTCCGGCTCGGAGGCGCGGGCGTTGTGAATGCTCCATTCAATCAGCGCGTCGACCGACGCCGCGTCAAGCCTGTTGCCGTAGGCTATGCCCTGACGCCCGTCAGAGAGTATCGCGCGTATGCCGAGGCCGGCGGACGAGCCGCAAAGCGATTCCTCTATTTCGCCGTCTTTGAGAGAAAGGCTGTTCGCTCGCCCTTCGCTGTAAAGGACGTCCGCCGCCGCCGCGCCGCCGCGCAGAGCCGCGCCGAGCGCGTGAGAGGCGAGGGCTTCTATCTCTTCGCGCGGGAGAAATTCGTTCACGCCCTGATTACCTCCGCTACAATCGCCGCAGCGCGTTCCACGTCCTCGCGGTCCACATCCATGTGAGTGACGAAGCGGACGCGGCGGGGAGAGACGATGTGCGCGAGCAGCCCTCTGTCGAGGCAGCGTTTTTCAAATTCCGCGTCGCCCGCGTCGCCTTCGCCGAGCGGGAAGAAAACCATGTTCGTCATGGAAGGCGTCTCTTCCACGTTTATTCCCGCTTTGCGGAGCAGTTCGGCCAGGAGCCGCGCGTTCTCGTGATCCTCCGCGAGGCGCGGTATGTTGTTCTTCAGAGCGTAAAGCCCCGCCGCCGCCGCTATGCCGACCTGACGCTGCGCGCCGCCTAGGCGTTTGCGCCATTTCCCGGCTTTTTCGATAAAGCCGCGCGTGCCGCAGAGCATAGAGCCGAGCGGGGCGCCGAGCCCCTTTGAAAGACAGAACTGCACGGAGTCGACCTCTCCGGTAAATTCTTTCACGTCGACGCCGAACTTCACAGCCGCGTTGAATATGCGCGCGCCGTCAAGATGAACGTGGAAGCCGAGCCTGCGTCCCTCACGCGCTGTGAGCGCGAAACGTTCGGGAGAAACGGCGACGCCTCCCGCGTAGTTGTGCGTGTTCTCAAGAGCAAGGATTGTCGTGGAGGGGTGATGTATGTTGCCGTCGGCTCTGTTCGCCGGAGACAAGTCCCCGGGCGCGGGAATGCCATCCGCGTCGTCGAGCGGATAGGGGCAGAGCCCCGCCACGGCCGCGAGGCCGCCGACCTCGGAGCACCATACGTGCGAACGGGTGCCTGCAAGGACGCTCTCGCCGTGGCGCCCCGCCGACACGAAGGCGAGAAGGTTGCCCATCGTGCCCGAGCAGGCGTATATCGCCGCCTCTTTTCCGGTGATTTCCGCCGCGTATTCGCAGAGAGCGTTTGACGAGGGGTCGTCGCCGTATATATCGTCGCCCACCGCGGCGTGCGCTATAACCTCGCGCATTTCGGCGGAAGGGCGCGTTACCGTGTCGCTTCTGAAATCCATTGTTTTATGCATAGTTTATCCTCCCGGTTTCCAAAAATTTTTTCAGACCGGCAAAGCCGCTCTACTTTGCCCCGAGCCTCGCCCACGGCAGAAAATCGCAGCTCACCGCCATGCCGAAGTCAATGTCCGGGGCGGCCGCCGTGCCGTGGAAATCGCTTCCGGCCGTCGCGTAAAGATCGAGGCGGCGGGCCAGGGCAAGATGGCTCATCGTCGTCTCCGGGCTGTTCGTCCCGTAGACGGCCTCTATTCCCCAGAGGCCGTAATCTTTCAGTTCTCTGACCAAGGTCTCCAGCCCTTTGCCGTCGAGCCGGCACTGCGCGGGGTGCGCGAGCACCGCGAGCCCGCCGGCCTCGTGTATGAGAGAGATGCATTCCTCGGCACTGAGCCTTTCGCGCGGAACGTAGGCCGGAGCGCCTCTGTTCAGAAATTTGGCAAAAGCGTCACCGACGGAAAAAGCGAAGCCTTTATTTACCAACAGCTGCGCGATATGGGGGCGCGCCAGCACCTCGCCGCCCGATAGAGTCTCCGCCTCCTCTATGCGGACGCGTATGCCGAGCCTGTTTAATTTCTCAAAAATCGCGGCGTTCCGTATGTCGCGGGAGCGCCTCACGCCGGCGAGCCGCTTTTCGAGATTTTCGGCCCCCGGTGTGATTCTGTAGCCGAGTATATGCAGAGTATAAGGCGCGGAAGCCGACAGCTCAATGCCGCAAAGACCGCGGACTCCCTCCTTCGCGCAGGCCTCCATAAAAAGAGGCAGCCCCGACGTGGTGTCGTGGTCTGTCAGGGCAAGCAAGGCGAGGCCGCGTTTCCTCGCCGCCGCCGCAAGCCGGGCGGGGCTGTAGATGCCGTCTGAAAAACGGCTGTGCACGTGCATATCAATCAGAATCATTATCCGCGATCTCTTCCTCGCCCGTTCCGAATATATATAACTCGCTTGCGAGAATCATCGCGGCGAGCGAGAGCTTCGCAGCGTCGTCCTGCGTGAAAGCGTCGGTCGACGCAGATTCAAGCTGAAGGACGCCCATCTTCTCGCCGTGAGCCGTCAGAGGCACCGCGACAAGCGACGCCGCGTCGCGGTCCATAGGCTGGTCGCGGCCGGTCGCGACTTTCCCCACGACCATGGGCTTGCCGGAAGCGTAGACTTTCCACGAGGCGCCGCCGCTTCTTTTAAGCCGCCGCGGCCCCCCGCCGAGATGAGCCGGAACATAGAGGCCGCCTTCGTCATCCGCCAGAATAAGAAAGACGGCGTCGTCGGGCGCCATCTTCTGAAGCCCCTCCCACGCGCGGTCAATAAAAGAGCTGTAATCGGGCGCCTGCGCCAGGCTCGCGGAAAAACTCTCGAAAGTCGGAATCAGCCGCCGCGACCTGTCTCTGAAATAGAAAAGATAGGCGCTGATTATAAAAAAGAGCGCAAAGACGGAAGTCGCCTCGGACCACGAAAAAACGCCGGCGACGGCAACGACGACCGCCGCTCCGGCGCACATCACGAGATTGGTCTTGTAAGACCAGCGCCCCGTCTCGTTAAGCCCGATAAAAGCGGCCACCAAAATCGCAGTGAAAAGGGGAAAAGAACCGAAAACACAGCTGAAGACGGAACCCGCCGCGAGAAAAAAACCCCAGAACACAGAGGGCCAGAAGCGCCGCGATCTGAAAAGCGGCGCGTTGCCGCGCTTACCACCTTTCAAAATGCAATTCCCCGCCGTCCAGAGTCATTATCCTGATTCCGTCGTCGTCCGCGAAAGCCGCGCTCGCCGGGTCGCGTCCCTTCGGGATAGTGGTCGAGCCGGGATTCAGAAAAACCGTCCCGCCCTCGCGCGTCAGGGAGGCGACATGAGTGTGGCCGTAAACGGCGAGGTCGGCTTTGTTGTAGAGAGCGAGTTCGCGCAAAAGAGTGAAATTGTCTCCGTGCATCATAATAATCTTCCTGCCGCGCCATAGGACAGAGACAATCTGCTCGCACTGGGGTTTCAGCACAGCCATGTCGACCGGCGCGTCGCAGTTGCCGCGCGCGATAAGCACGGCGCCGCCGTCGAAGGCGAAATCATTTACGGCCTCCGCGAGGTCCGCCGGCGTATAGCCGCCAGGAATCGCGTTGCGGGGCCCGTGATACAGGACGTCACCGGCGTGCAGCACGGTGCGCACGTCAGACCCGAAAACCGCCAAAGCGCGCCGCCACGCCGGCAGGCTGCCGTGAGTATCCGAGAGAATGCCGATTCTTTTATCTTCTATCGTGCGGACAGACAAACCGCGATCAATCCCTTCTCATGGAATGACGGCTTATATTATAATTCAGAGCGGCTGCAAAGATAAACAGCGGGGAGGGAATTTCGTGGAACTCGACATAAAAAACCTCGGCGACCAAGACGCGAGGCAGCTTATCAAATCGCTGGAACTCGTTTCGGCGCGCGTGCTCGACGCGGTGGTGCGCGCGGGACAGCTGGCCGGCGCCGCCGCGCCCGAAACACAGGCGCTCTTCGACGAGTGGGTGGGCTGCATCGGAGGCGAGCTGACGCGCGCGGCCGAAGATAAAGGTGCGATAAACGCGGAAGAACTGTCAAAGGCCATCGGCGTCACGCCGACGACGGTCATATCGCTCGCGCTCGCGCTGCACCGCCGGGGCGCGATAAAAATCACGGAAATCAAAGCCGAGCCGGGCTGCGGCGTAAACACGGAAATCTGCGGCTGTCTGCAGACGCGGTAAAATAATAACATTCGGAGGCACGCCCCCGGTTCGCCGCGCGCTTCAGCGCGCGGCCGATAACGACGGCAGGCATTGACCGCGAAATAAAATCGCAGGAACAAACAACAGGCAAGGCACGCTACAGGAGCGTACACATTGTAACTAAAAACGCTCCGCATATACGAATATGTCCCGCGGACACCAAGCTCACATAAAATTCCCAGAAACTTCGCGCTCATCTCTCCGAGAGCGAAAAAACGCAAAAACAGCAAAACTCGCCGCTGAAAAACTCTTTAAAAAATACCTTCGCGCAAAAGGCCAGAAAAAGTGTTATACTTTCAGCATTCTTTCCATGTACCGTCGCGCCCTTCACGGGCGCGTTGGTTTTTGCGAAGCAGTTTTAAGCGGCAAATCGGGGAGCGGCCGACGACGGCCCGCTCCCCGTCTTTTTTGCACGCATTTCCCATTGGCGGCGGCGTTTTGCCGCAGCCTGTTGTTTATCTGTTTACGTTTGCCATTCCATTGTTTTGCGCAGCAGCCCGCGCATTTCTTTTTTCGGCTTCCGGTCGCAGCGGCTTTTCATTTTGCGAGCAGATGGCTTGCGGTTATGCATGTCGCCGCAGCTTTTGCCGCGGCAGACCGGCGCGGGAAATATGTCAAGTTCCGCAGCTTAGCGTCTTTTCATAAAGCTCGGCGAAACGCGAGAGCCGCGTATTCGCTTTTGCTGCGGGCAAACATTCTTCGAACCGGCGTATTTTGTGCAAAAATAATAAAAAAGAAACGCGCACTTCTTAGGGTTGCGGAGCGTTGTATTTCCTGCGCAGTTCTTTCGCGAGCGCGAGTTTGCCGCCTTCCTCTATGAACATGAGCGAGAAGCGCTCTTCTTCTTTCGCGTCCCCCTCGTTCCTCGCGGCCAGTATGAGCATCTGGCAAAGGTCAAGCTTCGCGAGTTTTGTCGGCGTGCGGAACATCGTCTCCTCAAGACGCGCTTTGTCGGCCTTGCCACCCTCTATGAGATTGAGCCACGCGGCGTAGAGTTCCGCGTCGGCGTCGAAATTTCCCGCCAGCCTCGCGTTGTGCGCGCGTATTGTTTCCGTTTGTTTTCTGAATGACGAAAGAGCCTCGCGCGCCTCTTTCGCTCTGTTTGCCGAGAGCAGATAGCGGCAGCGGTTTCTTCTGACAAGTCCCTCCAGCGCGTCGCGTTTGCGCGGCGGCACGGAGCTTCCCGGGCTTTCGAGAGTTTTGACAGCTTCGCGCCACTTGCCCGCGGCGCAGAGACCGTCCGCGAGGCTCGCCATGCCGACGACGCGCTGCGCGCCGCCCTGTTTTTGCGCGCGCGCCGGCTTTTCATAAAGTCTTATAAATTCTTCCGGGTCAAGCGCGATGTGCAGCTTTTCAAGAAGCGCGCTTTCGCACGACGCGGCCGCGATGTTCGCGGCAAGAGCCGAAACGGCCGTGCCGACCGCAGCCGCGAGCGCGACTGTCACCGCCGCGAGCCAGAGCGGCCCGTCCGCGCAGCGGCAGGCCAGCGTCACGACAAGAGCGGCGGTCAGCGCCATTCCCGTGTAAAAGACCGCGCGGCTTTTGCCAAAGCAGAAGATCATCATTATCACCCCCTGAGCGAATAAAATACACTCAAGACCCTCGTACTATACAACCGAGACGGCGCGTTGGAAAGACGGCAGCAAGCAAAACACGGAATTTTTACTGCTGAGGATGAAAAGATAGGCGCGGCGCGTGTGAGGGTCTATCCCGATGTGTGCGCGATGCGGCTCGCGCAGCGCGATGACCGCCTGGACGCGCTGCGGTCGTCGGAGGACGGGT
>CAYVEQ010000040.1:9311-13736 GCA_964450835.1 uncultured Synergistaceae bacterium | reverse complement strand
TGCGAGCCGTGGGGAAAAAACTGTTTGATTACGTTATAGGAAATCCGCCGTATCAAGAGGAAACGGAAAGTGACAGTACCAGAATGCCACCAATCTATGATAAATTCATGGATGCAGCATATAAAGTCGGCCAAAGAGTGGAACTCATCCATCCGGCAAGATTTTTATTTAATGCAGGGTATACGCCAAAGACATGGAATGAAAAAATGCTGAACGACCCTCATTTTAGAATTTTAGAATATGAAGTTGACGGGAGCAAATTTTTCCCAAACACGGATATTAAAGGCGGAATTTGTATATCTTATCATGATAGCAGCAAACAGTTTCAGCCGATTGTAATCTTTACAAAATTTGAAGAATTGAACAGCATATTGTCTAAAGTAAAAGCATTATCTAATTCATGGTTGCCATCTATTATGGAGCCGGCTTTAAATTTTAATGTCTCTGACTTGTTTAAGCGAGAACACCCTGAACTGACGGCTCGATTACGTACAAACGCTTTCGAGGCACTAAATTCTGTATTTTTTGAAAATAAACCGAAAAACGACAGTACAGAATACATTGAAATGTTTGGCCTTATAAACGGTAGGAGAACAAGCCGCTTTATCAGAAGAGACTATATCCGTCAGGTAAAACAATCCTTAGACAAATGGAAAGTATTTTTACCTGCATCAAATGGATCCGGCGCGATTGGGGAAGTACTATCCACGCCCCTTGTGGGGCAGCCCCTTGTGGGGCATACGCAGTCGTTTATCGCTATCGGAGCGTTTGACACTCAAACGGAAGCCGATGCCTGCTTAAAATATGTAAAATCAAAGTTTGCCCGCACAATGCTCGGAATATTGAAAATAACACAACATAATCCACCAGAAAAATGGGAATACGTTCCCCTCCAAGACTTCACCCCCAACAGCGACATCGACTGGTCGAAGTCCGTTCATGAAATAGATTTGCAGCTGTACCGCAAGTACGGACTGGACGAGAAAGAGATTGAGTTCATCGAAACGCACGTAAAGGAGATGGCGTGATGGCCGCGATACGGATTAAAACAACCGTGAAGTTCGTTCCGCAGTGCTACGCCTACACCACCCCCGGCGTGCCCGCGCACGACGGCTGGACAAAGATAGGCTTTACCGAGCGCGACGTAGAGAAGCGCGTCCGCGAGCAGACGCACACCGTCGGCGTGGCCGCCAAAATATGCTGGAAATGGCCCGCGATCTTCTCAGACCAGAGTAATACTTTTACCGACAAGGATTTTCATTCCTATCTGAAAAAGCTCGGGGTTCCCCGCGAGGCGGGGACGGAGTGGTTCAAAATCGATCCGGAAACCGCCGAAGACAACTTTGTCGATTTCGCGGAGCACCGCGGCGTTGTTCCCGACAAAAAGGCCGACGACGTGATTCCTTATACTCTGCGCGGCGAGCAGGAGGAGGCCGTCGCGAAAACTCTCGCGTACTTCCGCGAGCGCGAGAAGGCGGAGTTTCTGTGGAACGCGAAGCCCCGTTTCGGAAAGACGCTCTCCGCCTATGACCTATGCATGAGGCTCGGCGCGCGGAATATTCTGATTGTGACAAACCGCCCGGCAATAGCGAATTCGTGGTATGACGATTACAAGCGGTTCGTGGGCAGGCGGGGCGGATATTACTTTGTCTCCAAGGTCGACGGGATAAAGAATCAGCCGCTCGTCATGGATTACGACCAATACGAAAATGACGCGAGGTCGCGAAAAAATAGACCAAACGCCGTCTCCATGGGGCTGATTGACTTCGTATCTCTGCAGGATTTGAAGGGCTCCGACTCTTTCGGCGGCCACTTCAGCAAGCTGCGGGAGATTGAAAAAACAGCGTGGGATCTTCTTATCATTGACGAAGCCCACGAGGGCGTCGACACGGACTTGACAGGCATCGCCTTTAATCAGATCCGCCGCAGATGGACTCTGCACCTTTCCGGCACGCCGTTCAAGGCTCTTGCCAATAACAAATTCCCGGAGAACGCCATCTTCAACTGGACATACGCCGACGAGCAGAAGAAAAAGCGCGACTGGGACCCGTCGAGCGAAATTGAAAATCCCTATGCGAATCTGCCCCGCCTCTCGCTTTTTACTTATCAGATGTCCGACATCGTCCGCGACAAAGTGAAGAAAGGCATAGAGCTTGCCGACGGCGATATTGAGGAGTTCGCCTTTGACCTTAACGAGTTCTTCATCACGAACGAGTCGGGGAAGTTCGTCCACGACGAGGAGGTGGACAAGTTCCTCGACGCCTTGACGAGGCAGGAGAAGTTTCCGTTTTCCACCCCAGAACTGCGCGATGAATTAAAGCACACTTTCTGGATTTTGAACCGCGTCGCGAGCGCGAAGGCTCTCGCTAAGAAGCTGAAGCTGCACCCCGTGTTCAAAGATTACGAAATCGTCCTCGCCGCCGGAGACGGCAGACTGGACGACGACAAGGAGAACGAGAAGGCTTTTGACAAGGTGACAAAGGCGATAAAAAACTGCGACAAGACGATCACTCTTTCCGTCGGGCAGCTGACCACGGGAGTGACAATACCGGAGTGGACGGCGGTCCTCATGCTCGCAAACATGGCAAGCCCCGCGCTCTATATGCAGGCGGCGTTCCGCGCGCAGAATCCGTGTCTGTTCAAAGACGCGGAGGGCCATACATATTTTGACGCGGAAGGCAATGCTTACAGAAAGAAAAACGCCTACGTCTTCGACTTTGACCCCGCGCGCACACTGTCGATTTTCGAGCGGTTCGCGAACGACCTTATGCCCGAAACTTCCGGCGAGAAGGGAGACTCCGGCAGCCGCAAACGGCACGTGAGGGAACTTTTGAACTTCTTCCCGGTTTACGGCGAGGACGACAACGGCTCAATGATTGAGCTTGACGCGGAGAAGGTTCTCACTATTCCGCGCCGCATTCACGCAAGAGAAGTCGTGGAGCGCGGATTTATGTCGAATTTCCTCTTTGCCAATATCAGCGGCATTTTCGGCGCGCCGAAGGAAATCATCGACATCATCAGAAATATGCAGGCCCTCGAGGAGCCGAAAACCCTTGCGCCTCTGGCTGTGGACGAAACCACGGCGGGCAGGCTGAATCTGAATGAAAAAGGCGAGGTCGAAATTCCGGGAGAAGTGGTCATCGGAAGGGCGAGCGAACTTTTCGGCGAAAAGATTTACGCGGAGGTCGGGGGCCGGCTGACGAAAATGGCGGAGGAAATCAGGAAGGACGCGGAGAAAATGCCGGATCCGCAGAAGGAAGAGTTAAAAAATCTCAAAGAGGCGTTCGCGAGCACGATTACTGATCCGGCCATAGACGCCGCGAAAACGCAGTATGGCGGCGATTTGAATAAATCTACGCAGAACCTGCTGCGGCGCAAAATCCGTGAAGCCACAGACACGATTGTGAGCCGCGAATATGGGGATTACACCGTTCGTGACAACCGGCTTGTGAGAGAGCGCGAAGACAAAATTAAAGAGGCGCAGCAGTCCGGCGCAGAGATGGCAGAAATCACACGGATTGAGAACGAATACACGGCAAAACGTCTCCAAGGCCGCCGTGAGATGGTGGACAACATCAGCCAAAAGCTCCGCGGCGACGAGATACCTAAAAAAGTCATGGAAATCGCAGTGGAAACTGTGGAGACCGCGAAGCTCACCGAGCAGAAGAATTCCATCGAGGGCGGCGTCCGCGACCATCTGCGCGGCTTCTCCCGCACAATACCGGCGTTCCTCATGGCCTACGGCGACGAGAACACGACGCTCGCGAACTTCGATTCGCTCGTGCCGGAGAAGGTATTCTGGGAAGTTACGGTCAATCCGCAAAACGGTCGGGGCGTGACGCTTGACCAGTTCCGTATGCTGCGCGACGGCGGGGATTACATATCGGAAAAAGGCGAGAAAAGGCACTTTGACGGACATCTGTTCGACGAGGTCGTATTCAACGACGCAGTGAAGGAATTTATGAGAAAGCGTGCCGAACTCGCGGACTATTTTAAGCCGGGGCGGGAGGGAGACATCTTCGATTATATTCCCCCGCAGCGCACCAATCAGATATTCACGCCGAAAAAAGTCGTCAGGGATATGGTTGACAGGCTGGAGCGCGAGAACCCCGGATGCTTTGACGACCCGGACGTGACATTCGCCGACCTTTATATGAAGTCGGGAATGTATATAACTGAAATCGTGACGCGGCTTTATCAAAGCGGGCGGATGAAGGCCCTGTATCCTGATGACGGCGAAAGGCTGAATCACATCTTCGCAAGACAGGTGTACGGCTGCGCTCCGACGGAAATCATATACCGCATCTGCATGCGCTACATTCTCGGCTTCGGCGGCGTACACATCGAAAAAAACAATATCCGCCTCTGCGATACTCTGGAGTTTGCAAAGAACGGAACAATGGAAGAGGAAATGCGGAAACTGTT
>CAYVEQ010000040.1:0-9211 GCA_964450835.1 uncultured Synergistaceae bacterium | reverse complement strand
CGGCGGCGGGCTTCGGAACAATGCCCCGGTAATCCCGATTGGAGGCGCGCCGCTGTCCGGTCATGCCGCATTTTTTGCGGGCATCTTAGGGCAGATCGGGGAATACCGGCGAAATCCCGCGCGCCCCGCCGCGCTGCCCGGAGCGCTTCAGCTTAATCTCAGGCCGCGGCGGACACTCCTGCCCCGCTCGCGGGCAGTCCGGGCCGCGGCGTGAAACAGGCGCGCGCCTGCGCGGCGTCAGTCTTCCGTAACGGTTACATTTATGCCGGCGCTTTTGAAAAGTCTTAAAATCTTATCCGAGTGACTGTCGCTTTCAAGATATTTTTGAGAAACCACAGACTCTATCCCGGCATCCGGAAGCATGCGGCGCGCCGTAAGAAGAGCCGTGCTCAGGCCCCCGACGATTTTTTTCAGAGTCTTACGGTATCTGAAATAAAACAGTTCCGCGGGAACTTCCTGGGAAAGCTCCACCGCGTCCGCGCCGTCCGGAATAAAAGCAACGCTTCCGTCATCGCACGGATGGCGCTTGACAGCGACGCGTCCTCCGCCGCTCTTCCGTATAAACGACGCGACGACGTTCCTGTATTCTTCGCCGCCGACGTCGCTCAGCGTTATGAGAGTATCGACCGCTTCGATTCCGCCTGTTTTCGTAACGCGGGCAAGCGCCTCATCGTCGGCGTTTTCGAGCAGGGGTTCGAGGTCTACCCGTTCAAGCCGCCTTGTCTTGTAAATGCCGGGGAGAATATCGGGGAACATGGCGCATACAGCCGCGTCCGGGCAAAGAGCGCCCGGCGTTCCGGCGCTTGTGTGCCATGAGCCGTAGACCAGTCTGTCCGCCAGTCGCTCGATAATATTTTTTCTTTTCTTTTTCTCTTCCACATAGGTATATACGCCGTCTTCCAAAAAATAAAATCCGGCGTCTTTGTTCAATTCGCGGGTCTTATGCACCGCGAAGGTCGTGTAGACGTTCCACTCGCGGACATAGTACAGTCTGTCAACCGACGGCAAAGCCTCAAGCTCGCGCTCAAGCGTTCTTATATTGCGTTTTTTCAGAAAGAAATTTTTCCCGTTTGAATCTTCCCATGCATTCTCAAACGCGAACGCGCGCATGCCGACGGAATGAAAAATCTCCAGCAGTTCCGCGGAACCCTTCAGAAAGTTCCTGTCCTTGCCGGCGAGGATCATAAAATTATCCCCCCCGCAGGAAGCGGCGAGGGCAAGCGAAAGCAAAACATTATACGGCGTATACGGAACATAGACATTCGACATGATTCAGATCTCCCTTCCCAGGCTGCCGTTCAGGACGGATTATCATATAAAGTCCTGAACACCGGCTTTCATAAACAACAGCCGCAGCCGCGGCGGTGTTTGCCGCATACATCATTCGCTCCGCGCAGGAAAAGCGGGCGCTCAGACGCGCGGAAATTCCCGCACGTTTAATCCGCCCATGCCGAGCGCGGTCTTCATTCCCACACCGCACAGAGTGCCGAACGACAGCAGCGCGCGCAGAACCCGCAGCATGGGCGGGGCCAGGCGCGCGTTCAGAGTCAGTTCGCCCGAGAAAGCCTGAACGGGAACGCTTTTGAGCCTGAATGTCTCGCTGTGCAGCCTGTAGCCGGTAATCCTGACACCGGCTTCAAGAGCCGACGCAGCCTCCTTGTCGTCGAGGGGGAAAAACGGAAAGGCAGCTCCCCAGCGCCGGCGCAGACTGCCGAGAATCAGAGATACCGAAGGGAAAAGGACGTACTCCCCGTTTGAACGGAAGCCGCAGGGAGAAACGAGGCGAAGCCTGAAGCGGCCGCAGTCCATATCGCCGCCGGGAATTTTCAGCATATCGTCCAGTCCGGTGAAATCCCGCCGCGATATAACCTCGACCGAGTACCCCGCCCCGCGCGATTCCAGATATGCCGACCGCATGGATTCTATGACGGGAGACGCGAGTCTTACCGCCGTTTCGCCTATGAGGTTCACAACCCAGAGCGATTCGGGGCTGTCTCCCTCTTTAGTTATGCGCTTTATATGCTGCGACAGCGGGTATTCCGCGACGGAGTGAAGCTGTTCGGCGCTTTCGCCGTCCATTGCATTAAGCATGACCGCGTACATGGCGTAGGCGTCGTCGGCTGCCGCCGGCGCGCTTCCCCCGAGGGGCGTCAGTCTCGCCTCATAACGTCTTATCACATCCATTTTTTCTCTTCCGTTATCTCTGCGCGGCATAGCCCTATCTGACGGAGCCTCCCGTCAGTCCGCGTGCATTTCAGCATGTGGGGGGAAACTCCCAGACCGGCATCCCTGTCGTGGCGGTGTCTATCGAATTTTTTCCGCATTTCGGCGGCGACCGCTTCAAGAGCCTTCTGTCTGTCGCCCGCGAGCGGATAAATCAGATTCTTGGAGAAGTAACCGCTTCCGCCTCCGAGGAAAATGCAGCCGTCCATGTTTTCTGAAAACTTCACCCTGAATTTTGACAGGTAGCAAGCCGAGTAATAATCAGAGAATTCTTCTATCGCTTTTTTCAGATAGTCCGCGCCGGCGTAACGTTCTGCCTCTTCGGAGACAGTCAGAGAGAAGTAAAGCTCGGTTCCGATGTCCGCGCATTCCGACATCAGCGGCAGGACATGCTCGGCGCCGTCGGTGCTCACGTCCACCTTAGGAGCCATGATTATTTTCTCTTGGCCGAAAGGGAGGCTGTCAGACACTGAAAATCCTGACATTATGCTGTTTAAGGAGTTTTTCTGGGGGCTGATTCTGCCGAGCCTGTTTATGAGCGAGATCTC
Source organism: uncultured Synergistaceae bacterium (assembly GCA_964450835.1). Taxonomy (GTDB): domain Bacteria; phylum Synergistota; class Synergistia; order Synergistales; family Synergistaceae; genus Caccocola. The sequence continues at coordinate 6,440 of CAYVEQ010000040.1, read as the reverse complement.
CGCGTCGTTAGCCGCTATCTTCAGGTTTTGCAAATCCGGCGCGCGGCCCGGTTCGTCGCGCAGCATCTTCACAAGAAGCACTGTGCGGAGCGCGCCCTTGAGGGAGCTCCCGGGAACGTAAGGACAGCCGCGGGCGTCGCGCATGAAGGCCGATATTGTTCTCTTCTTCGTGCTGCAGCTGAACGCCCCGCCGCAGTCGAAAGAATACATTTCGCACTTTTTTCTTTCGGCTTCGGGCATGTTCAGCCGGCGCGTGAGGAAGTCCAGGATATCGCCGCCTCTGTTCTCCTTCATGAACGTCTCGAAGGCATCGGCGTAAGCGTCGCGTTTCTGCGCCGTTATCCATTGCATAACCTTGTCCATGTTTATGAGAATTGCTTTCCGCCGGCTCTCGTCCACGTAATATTCTTTTTTTGTGTACTCGATGCCCGAGCCTATGTGAAAAGGCGTGACGGCGGTCAGCTTTAAAGTGTAATGTCTCACAGCGCGTCAACCCCCAGAAACAGCGGCATCCCGTAACGGTATACGGGATGGTTCCCGCCTTTGGCGGCCTCGTACAACCCGCCGCGGTATTTATGCGTGAAGACGGAGCCCGCCGAAAGAAAATACTGCGTTTTCTTCTTGACCGGGCTTCCGGCGAAAGCGTCAGAGAATACGAAACCGCCTCTCCTGCTTATGCCGTACGCGGCGCCGTCAAGCGCCGCGTCAAGCTCCCCGTCAAGCGGCAGGGACGTTGTGAGGCTGATATAGAGCGGCGCCTCCTCACGCGAAAGCATTTTGAACAGCGCCCGCCCGTCCGGCGCGGCACAATTATCATCGGCAAGCATACGGGGGTCTTCCGCCGGCGTGAATTTTCCGTACCCGGAACTCGTCCGTCCCCCTACACCGCCCGTTCCCAAACGCTCGATGAGGGAAAACAGCCGTTTTTCCGCGCCCTGTTCGCCGAAAGCGGCGATAAAATAAAGCCCGCAATCCGGATTGAACTCAAACGCACCGACATTATACGGGCTTACCGGGTTTTCCCCGGAAGCGCCCGCGGTTCTGCCGATGGCGTTTTTAGCCGCGATGAAGCTCCGGCCGAAAGAGGTTCCGTAAGTTTTCGCGTCGTAGTGTCCGGCGCCGGACACGGAAGAGAGAAACTCGCCCAACGACGATACGGGAATATGCGAAAGTTTCTTCATGGCCTTTCTGTCCTCCGCCGCGATTTCTGCGCCGCGGGCGGGTCCGCGCGCCTTCATGAACGGCTTCGGTATGTACAGGTTTTCGCCGGAATAGGGCATGGCGTCGCTTAAAAGCAGCCTGCCGCTCCGAACCGTCTCGCATAACGTTCCGGCTCCGGCCTGACCGTCCGAAGAAGCGGCGTGGCACAGCGCGGAAAAGAGGGTGTCCGCGCAGAGCGTCATGCGGGCGGTGGCGAGCGAGTCGGCTCTGTCGCTCTCGCCTATGTGAACCGGTGTCGTGAACTTCAGCTTATAAAGGCAGTAGTTCATATTTTTCGACTTCTGTGAAATATCCGTTAAGTTCTTCAAGCCGCTCCGCGGGCACGGATTTGTCCGGCGAGCTCAGCGCGATACCGGAAAAGCTGACCCTTCCGCTCCCTCGTGTGCCGTGTCCGCCCAGGTAGTCTATCTGCAGCAGCTTCATGGCCTTTGCCAGGTTTTTCATGTCCCCGTCCGTTTCAGCCTCGTCATCCGGCTTGTCATAGACGATGCAGACGGCAAACTTCACGCCGCGCACGACGCGCTCTATCTGACGCGGGTTGGCTACTCCGGTTCCGCGGTTTAAGGCGTTTTCAAACTTGACCTCGGTCAGGCCCACAGCTTTGAAATCTTCTTTATTTGCGACAAACGCGTCGGCGAACTGAAGGCGCGACTTTATTATCTCCGGCGCGCTCGCTCCGAAGAGGCGCTTTATCTCTTTCGGATCGCTGTTCGGTTCTCTCGCGGCATTCCCCATTATGCTGCGCACAAGCAGTGTCCGGAGCTTGCCTTTGAGCGAACTGCCCGGCACCGTCGGATCACCGGTGCGGGGGTCGGTTATTACGGGACTGTCGACGGCGCCTATCGGCGCGTATTCGCTTGAACCCCCGATGTGCATTCCAGTAACGACCTCAAGATCGGCTTTGATTTTTATTTTTCCGCCCATAGCATAACCTCCTAATTCTTATCGCCGTAATAACGGTGCCACGCCACGAGAGCTTCCATGTAGCGGGAGAACCGGATAAACTTCTCCCTGTCGTCGCCTATTCCCTTTATATATTCCATCAGCTTTGATTTTTCTATGAACTCCTTGACCGTCGGATCGCGCCCCGCCTCGTAAGCCATGCGGACGCGGGCCATCATAAGAGCGTCCCTGCTTTCTTTTGAGATTTTGTCGTTCGCGCTGAGGCGCTCCCTGTTGAAAACGGGAATGACGAGAGAGAACAGCCTGCGTATCTTGCTGTTGCTGATGTCTATTACGTATCTGTCCCGGACTTGGCGCAGCAATCCTGTTATGACATTCTCCGCGGCGCCGGTGAAATCGTCAGGCAGCGTCTCCGGCCGCGCCGGCTGCACGGCCTGTCTCTGAAACTGCGTGTCATCGCCGCGCCGGGCATTGTTATACCCGCCGTTATACCCCCTGTTATTCATGAATTTGTTGTTGCCAGGTCCGACCATCAATCCCCGCTCCTTTGTCTTATAAGGTAAATGTATATGTACACCGCCGTTATGAATTCGGCGCGTTTGTTCTTATCCGTCATCCATGAAAGAACATCTCCGCAGAACTTCCTGTACCGTTCATTTTCCTGCGCGTTTTTCGGTTCCGCGCGCGCCAGCAGGTAGGCGCATCTCGCTATGTCGAGCCTGCCGCTGCTTTCGGAACTCCTTGCGAAAGAGAGCAGCCGGTAGAGGAACGCCTTGCCGCGGAAGCTGTTTCCGCAGGAGTCGATATACTCCTCCAAAGCCCGCTCTTTCGGGATCACTCCGTCGCGGAAATCCCGCCATTTGTAAGTATGCCCCGCCGTTTCAAACAGCGTCACGCGGTTTTTGCCCGGCTCATTTTTCGACGCCGCCTCAAGCTCCTCTGTCTGCAAAGCGGCGCCGCGGATCGGGAACTTCTCGCCGAATATCCCGATGCCCGCCGAGATTGAAAGCGCGCCTCCGGTATATTCTGAAAAAGCGGCCTCTATGTCGCACGCGGCTCCAATCACGTCGTCCCAGCCGCCGATGATGAAAATATCGTCGCCGCCCGAGTAAACGACAAGCAGATTGCGCCCTCTGCCGTCTCCGCCCGAAAGCTCAAGCGGCTTTACCGCGTTATCCCCGCGCGCGAGTATCGAGTTTATGTGGTACTTGAAGAACATCGTCATACGGCGCGAGAACGCCGCGGTGCGCGAAAGCGTCTGCATGAGGTATTTTTCCCCGGCGCCGCGCGCGTCTTTTCTGGCGAATCCCTCGATAAAGGCGCGTCCCAAATCGTCGACATCGGCTCTGCACACGGCGATGCGCCTGATACCACGGGCGTCTTCGGCCAGTTCGGCCATTTCCCTGCTTTTCACGTAGTCGCCGACATAGAAATTCGTGCAGTAACCGGATCCCGAAAGCGGGCTGTTCTTGCCGTACGTCCTGACGCCGTCCTTTGACCCGGCATACCCGCGCGCGCCCTCTTTGTCCGTAAAGACGGCGAACAGCCTGCCGTTTCCCGCAACGTCCGGCAGCTCGATGAAATTTTCGCCGCCGACGGGCGATTTCGTTACAGAAATAAAAAAGTCCCCGCGCAGCACGTCGTTCGAGATGTTCACGAACGCCCCGCACCACCTGCAGAGTCCGTCCTCAGTCACATTATCCGTTGTACCGCACACGCGGCACTCGCGCCCCGCATCGAAGCCTCCGGAGTTCAGCGCGCGCAGCTCATCCGCGTCGTACCGGCTCAGCTTGGCGGCTGAAAGCTCCGCGCTTAAATCCCGGAAGATCGCGGAATAGGGCGCGTCCTCTGCGGGTATGTTGCAAAGGTCGTTTCCGGAGCACTCACGCGCCGCGAACGCGAGATACAGAGCGGAGCCGAAATTGTCCGCGAGCCAGCGGTTTACGCGCTTTCGCGCCGACGCGAGAAAATTCTTCACACGGGCGGTGTTCGGCAGAAGCACATAGGCGTGTCCTCCGCCGGAGTATATCAAGTTGGCTCGCGAGAGGCCGCATCCGCCGAGTATCTCGTCTGTTATGTGCTCCATGAAGAGCTCAAGCGCGAAGGAGCGGCTTCTCAGCGCTTTCAGCGCGCCTTTTGTCTCAACGGTGTAGATGAAATTCTGAATGCCGGAGAAGTCGCATGAGAACATTAGAAAAGTTCTTGTTTTCATAAAATCGGCTTCGTTGTCAAAAAGTTCTGTCCGGTAATCGGAGATTCCCGACTCCGCGAGGAACTCCGCTATGCAGCCCGCGGCGGCCGCGGTCATCTTGAGGTGGTCATAGAGAGAAATGTCATTTATCTGCGAGCGGTCTGTGCTTGCCGGCACAAAGGAAAGAAGAACCTCCAGAAGGCCCAGCAGCGAATCGGCGCATTTTTCACGCGGGCAATCCGCGCGGGGCGGGAGACACTTTTTCAGCCCGCTTCCGAGCTTCGAGACAATGGCTCGGTAATCCTGAGAGGAAACGCGCCGTGCGCCGCTGTCCGGGTATGTCGCCCGCGGCGACAGCTCGTCCGGCGGGTATGTGCCGCGCGCGCCGTTTCCGTTGAGCATGTTGAAGACGGAAGAAAGAGGCAGCGATTTATCATATGAAACCGGGTCTGCCCCCTCCTCGGTGATTGCCGCGCGTCTGTCCGTCGCCGCGGCGATTCTGTCGGCCGCCCGGACGACATAGGCGGGCGAGTCCGGCGCGATCGGCGCGCCGCGAAGCCGCGCGGCGTGATGGAAACGCACACATTCCAGAACCGGATTGAAATCATCGGGCTTTTCAAGCAGGGAAGAGAGCCACTTTGCCCCGCCCGCGCCGTGCTCTCCCGCTTCCAGCCCGGCGCGGAAGACCGCCTTCCCTACGTCATGGAGCAAACCACCGATGGTGCAGTCAGCGGTAATTTTCCGCAAAACGTGACCTCCTTGTCATAAAGACTCTATTATCAGCCTGTTCATCTTTTTGTAAGAATCATGTATCACTGAACGTTCCAGCCCCGTAAATTCCGCGAGATCTTTAAGCCTTGCGAGAATCTGCTCGGGTTCAAGGCCGCAGTGCTCTTTTATCCATTTGTCCGTAACGGAGACGACCTCGTGAGCGGCTATGTTGCGGCAGTTCTGCTCGGCGAGGCGCAGATTTTTTATGATTTCTTTCAGCTTGGCGTTCCCGGAAAACTCCTCAATGAGAGGAACCAGGCGGGAAGCGCTCAAATCGCCGCTCAAAAAGCCGCCGTAAGAGCGGAAAGCATTGCCGAGCGCGCGAAGCGCCCTGCGCCCTTCTTCCGTTCTTGACATCTTGTCGTGCGACAGTACGCGCTTTCCGCCCTGCGTCAGACAGAAATCCGGTAACGGTATGCCGCATGTCCCGCATACATCTTCAAGCAGATCGAGGAATACCGGTGAAATCCCGCGTATAAAATCGCAATATTCGGAGCGCTTCAGCTTAATCTCAAGCCACAGCAGGTATTCGGCACTGCTCCGGCGCTTGCCGGTCTGCGGCGTGAAACAGGCGCGCGTTTCTGCGTCCGCGCCGCTCCGCTTCAGCTGTTCGTCCACGCCCTCTTCGTTAAGCAGCGAGCGCGCGCACGCGGCGCGCAGATAAATCTTTGCCGTTTCGCTGACGCCCCCGCCGCACTTTCTTGCGAGCTCGAGCGCGGCGCGGTAATCGTAAGCGTCTATGAGACTGCATATAATCTCTTTCCTGATTTTGAGCAGGAAATTGGTATGCTTTGATTCAAAGCACCTTTTTTTTGATTCCGGGGCGTTATCCTCATTGCAGCACCACTCATATTCAAGGTCAAATTCCGTAACGTGGCGGGACTTATCCGGCGTCTCAACCTGAATCGCGGTGCAGCCGCCGACATCCGTCAGCGCGGCTATAGTATGCAGCGCGGCCTTCATAGCGGGCGTGCCGGAAGAAACGTTGAGCAGGATGCCGGCGTCGGGATACTCTTTTCTTATCTGCCTGATTGTATCTTCGAAATCGTAGTAAAACTCGTCGAAGAGCTGCACGTCAACGCGCTCGGGATGCCGGAGCTTCACAACTCTGATTTCAACCCCCAGCTCTTTCGCAAGCAGTTTCAGCGCCTCCTCGTAACGGTTGTCCTTATCATCGCAGTCGACTTTCTGTTTCGTGAGATAGAGATAAACGCACTCCGGTCTGTAGTGGCGCGCTATATGCAGCATCGAGCCGTCGCGATACATTGTAATCGGGTCCACATCGCCGATCGGTGAAAACAGTACATAGCGTTTGCCTTCCATGGTTTTATCTCCCCGATGAACAGATACAAAA
>CAYVEQ010000039.1:0-14705 GCA_964450835.1 uncultured Synergistaceae bacterium | reverse complement strand
AAGGCGTTCGTTGAGGGAGGGGATAAGGTTGGATTGCCGATGATTGAAGAACGTGGCATAATAGACAGTAGGAATATGGCTCATGGTGCTAGGATGCCCGTTGCTCATGATTTTACGGATGATGAAATCGAAAGTATTAAGGCTGACGCAAAATTGTTGGGAATTGATGAATCGTTATTGAGATTTAATGCTGGTAATCGAACAAGTTTTTCAGAAGACGATATGTGTATAAATATTTGTGGAGACATTTTCCCTGACAAAGAGTCAACGATTGCAGTAGATCGGATGTCTGTACGTGCAGTTTTAGCACATGAGTATTATGGCCATTTTTTACATTACCCATCTGAATATAACATTGCTGATTGGCGTGATGAGTTCAGAGCAAGCTATGAAGCAGCAGTTAAAGCGCCGAATTTGAGCAAAGAAGACAGAGCGTTATTGATGGTTGATGCGTATGACCGTGCAAGGAATGCCGGAGAAATGCTCGAATATGACGAAGCCGCCAGGAGGATAATATATGGTTACTAAGTATACAACCGAGGAACAGTCGGCACTCAACGAAAAGGAGAAAAATCCTAATGTAAAGGTTAAATGCCCTAGGTGTGGCAAACTGCTTTTATACAGAGAAGCGGGAAATTCATACGAAATTAAATGTCCGACAGAAGGGTGTTTGAAACGGGTTTGCCGCGGAATATAAAAGATACTGGGTACGATGCGCATCGCATCGTGCTTATATTATGCGCAAAACAAGGAAGGGCGAGCGTATGACGCTCAACATACTCGGTATAACATACACTGTCACAGAAGTTCCGAGCCATATGCGACCTTCAGGGGCTTTCACATCTGGGAGGACGAAGGCAAAGTGCAGAGCCTAGCCACGGCCCTGCACCAGGTTTTCAAAGACAACGCTATTTCTTTTTAGATACAGAGCCGCCGGAGAGGCGGCTTTTTTCATACCCTCGTCCGCGCCCGGGACGGAAAAGCGGGGCGGCAAAATCAAATTCGCGGCTCCTTACCCGCGGTAAAAAAGGTATTTGAGAACGGAGGCAAAGACAATGACAAAAGAGACGCTGCTTGAAATCGGGTTGACGGAAGACCAGGCGAAGAAAGTCATGGAATCGCTCGACGGGGATTTTGTGACCAAGGCGAGGTTTAACGAGGTCAACGACGAACTGAAAGCGGTCAAAAAGACGGTCGGCGAGCGTGACAAACAGCTGGAAACGCTGAAGGCTTCGGCGGGGGACGCTGAGGCTCTCAAAAAGCAGATAGCGGAGCTTCAGACAGCCAACGCGGAACAGAAGAAAGCGCACGAAGCGGAAATGAAACAGACGCGCATAGCCAACGCCGTGGAACTTGCGCTGACCGGGGCGAAAGCGAGAAACAACACAGCGGCGCGCGCGCTGCTTGCGGACTTCCTCAAAAGCGCGCAGCTGTCCGACGACGGCACGGTCAAGGGGCTGGACGCCGAGATAAAGAAAATGGCGGAAGGCAAAGAGACGTCCTTCCTCTTTGAGAGCGCGGGCGCGCAGACATTGCGCGGCGTGAAGCCCGCGGAAAGGGGAGACGTTCCGCCCGCGGCGATGACGCTTGAGAAATTCCGCGCCATGGCACCGGCGGAGAGGTTTAAGTATTCGTCGGAACACCCAGACGAGTACAGAGCAATGTATGAAAACGGAGGTAAGTAACATAATGGCAAACAAACCGTACGATAATTTTTATCTGTCAAACGAAATAGAAGACCAGTACAACAGCCACCTAGACCTGCAGCAGTTCTGCACCGTGGATTCGACGCTGGCCGGGACGGCCGGAATGGTGCGCAAGGTACACGTCTACAAGGCGACGGACGGCACCGAGAAGCTGGCAATCGGAGAGGGCAACACCAAGGACATATCCGTGCATTTCGCCGAGAGGGAATACCGTATCCAGCTTGCGCAAAACAGATTCCACTACTACGACGAGGAAGCCATGACCGACCCGATGATTGTTCCCGTCGGAACGCAGCACGCGGGCACTGATATGTTCAACACGGTCAACGCCGACGCGTTCGCGGAATTTAAGAAAGCGACGCTGAAAGTTAGCACGGAAGCGTACAGCTTTGACGCCTTCGCGGACGCGGTGGCGCTTCTCAACGTGGAGGGGACGGACAATGAGGCGGAAAAAGTAACGCCGCAAACCTTTGCGTTCGTTTCGCCGAAAGATATGGCGCTTATCAGAAAGACGCTGCGCGACGACCTGAAATACGTGGAGTCCTTCGCCCGCACCGGCTACGTCGGCACGGTGGCGGGAATTAACCTCTACACCAAGAAAGACGCGGAGCCGGGCGAGATAATCGTCGCTACAAAGAAAGCCGTGACGGTTTTCAACAAAAAGGGCACCGAGGTCGAGCAGCAGAGGGACGCCAACTTCCGCGGCAATTACGTGTACAGCCGCAAGTATTATCTCGCGGCGCTGACCGACGAAACCAAAGTCGTTAAAATCGTGCTCACGGGCGGCAACGTAAAAAAGCCGATGCCTGTGAGTAAGATGAGCGTGCCGACGCGCGGCGACGTCATCTACGGCGTTAACGTCGAAGACCTTATCGGCGCGGACGTCGCGGTAGACGCCGAGGGCAAGGTCACCGGCACGCTCAGGAACGTCAGCGGCTTTACGGGCTTCTCCAGCGTCGCGGCGGAACAGAGCGGTCACTACTTCCCGTTCTACGTCAGCGCGCCCGGCACTGTGCTGAAAATCAAGGGTAAGAACGAAAACTCCTCGGACGTCAGCAAAAAGCCTGACGAGCGCATGTGCTGCGTCAAGGTGGACGAAACGAAAGAGTTCACCGTCTCCATGGACGGCAAGGAACTGTTCAAGCTGAACTTTAACGACGCGACGCTTGAAAAGTAGAAAAGGCGGCCTCAATGCTTATTGAGGATGCGGAAAAACTGCTTGCCGCGCTGGGGGTTTCCGTTGACGGCGGAGATCCCCTTTTCTCTTTCGTCTGCGACGCCGTAACGGAACAGCTTTGCAACGAAACCAACCGCGACGACGTGCCGGATGGCCTGCGTTTTCTTGCCGCCGAAATGGTTGCCGGGCGGATGCTGAAAGTCAGAAAAGACGCGGGGCAGCTTGACGGGTTTGACCTTGACGCGGCGGTGAAGCAGATACAAGAAGGCGACGCGACAGTCACGTTCGCGCTTGAAAGCGGAAGTCAGACGCCGGAGCAGAGGCTTGACAGCCTCATAGCCTATCTGACGGGCGGGCGGGCCAAAGAGCTTATCCGTTACAGGAGGCTCGTATGGTGAGGCTTTACTCTAAGCGGGAAGTGCTCGACAAAGTTGCCGTGCTGGAGAGCTGCAGCGTCGAGCAGGACGGGCAGACTGCCCCGTTCTTCGCGGCTCTCAAAACGGCGGTTGAAGGATACTATAACGCGCTCCCCTCAAGGCTGACGCGGCCGGTGCGCGATGTTGTCAAATACATCTTCAACGACATATCGCGCAGGACGACGAAGCACCGGAACGAGTACGGGGACGATGACTACCCGACGGACTTCCCCAAGGGGTATGACGACGTGCGGGCATGTCTTTACGACTTTGCGCCGATTGTGAACGCGGACGGGGCGGCGGTGTATGCCGCCTTTGTCTACGAGACGCCGGCGGCGGGAGCGGGGGCGGCTCCTCCCGCGCCTGTGCCTGAAGAGAATCCCGTGCTGGATGGCTGGACAGCGGCGGTGACTGCCGCCGCGCAGAAAGACGCGGACGCGGTATCTGCTTTGGCCGTCTGGTGCCGCGACGGCGAGGGAAACGCCGACATAATTGACCTGTTCGAGGACAGGGGAGCGACAACGGAACAGAAAAGCACAGCGGAGATGGCCGCGGAGATTTACGAGAAACGCGGCATAAGAGAAATAATCGAGATGTTCGGGCTGAGGGTGCATATACCCGCGTGCCTGAAGGAAGGAGACTGACAACTATGGCATACGACAAACACGAGTGGACTGACGGCGAGATAATCACCAAGGAAAGGCTGAACGCCATCGAGGACGGTATCGAGGAAGCGGAGAAACAGCCCGGCCCCAGCGGTAAGGACGCTCCAACTATCACCGGCTGCACCATCAACATCGACGCGGATCAAAAGACGGTAAGCGGGCAGCTCACGCTTTCCGAGGGCGGGCCGATTTCCATTTCCGGCACATATACCGCTGCTGGCGGAGCGTAGGCTCATGGAGCGCGGGGCGATTGCGGCGGCGCGGCTTAAAGCAAGAAAAGCGCTCTCCTTGCTGGAGGACGACACGTGCGTCATATTCGCGCTCGCGCCGGTGTTGGATGACGCGACGGGGGTAACGCGTTATCAGGAGCGGGTTTTGGCTTCTAACGTCCCGTGCCGCGTTTCGTTCAGCGGCTCCGGTTCGCCGACGGCGGACAGCGACGCGCCGCAGACAGAGCGCGAGCCGACGCTGTTTCTGCCGCCGGGGACGGAAGTGCCAGCGGGGTGCAAGATTCGCGTCATTCATCAGGGGCAGGCGACGGATTACAGCCGGAGCGGAGTCCCCGCGGTTTACGCCGCGCATCTGGAGATTAAACTGGCCCTGTTCGAGCGGTACGCGTGATGAAAAAGGACTTTGGGGGACTTACGACGCTCATAGCGGATCTGTCGGCCCTGGGCGCGGAGCGAGATATTTTCCTGCGGCGCTCGGCGCAGGTACTCGCGCAGCTCTTCCTCCGGGAAGTGAAACGGCGCACGCCTGTCGGGGCGAGGCCGGAGTTTGACGCAGGCGACGGCGCGGCGGAGTACTGGCGGGGGTACGCCGGAGGTTCTCTGCGCAGGGCGTGGACTGTTCGCGGAGTGCGCAGGGTCGGCGGTCAGTGGACGGCTGTTATATCCAATCCTTTGGAGTACGCGTCATACGTTGAGAATGGCCACCGCCAGACGCCGGGGCGGTATGTTCCCGCGCTCGGCAGGCGTCTGAAAAGGTCATGGGTCGAGGGCCGGTTTATGATGAAGCTGTCCGCGGAGAAAGTCGAGAAGGACGGTATCGCCTACGTCCGCGCAGAAATGGAAAAATTTCTGAGGAGGCACTGGAATGGCAGGCATTGACGTTAGCTCGCGGGAGATTGTGCAGGGCGTTATAGACGCGCTGCGGGCGGAGTTTGGTCCCGGCTGTGTCTGCTATGCCGACAAAGTGCCGCAGAATTTTCAGACGCCGTCGTTCTTCGTGCGCCAGATAAGCGGGAGCAAGGAGCTTGTTCTCGGCAGGCGGTATCTGCGGCGGTGCCTGATTCGCGTGACGTATTTTGCCGACGACCGGGGAGCGCCCGCCTCGGAGCTCAACGGCGTCGCCGACAGGCTTTTCCCGGCGCTTGAATACATCAGTATGGGCGGCGTGGCGGTGCGCGGGACGGGAATGGAGTGCGAGATGGAGGACAGCGAACTGCACTTCTCCGTAAGATACGACATATTTGTCCTGCGGGCAGAGGAGCCCGCGCCGGCGATGGGCGTGTTCATTCAGGAACAGCACGTAAAGGAGCAGTAAATGGACGCGAAATTCACCAAGCGACAGATTATATCTTCGGAGAGATACCGCCGGTACAGGGACGTGCTGGCGGTTATTTTATCCGACGGGGCGGCATATTCGCACAAAGAGATTAAAAAGGCGCTTGACGGTTTTCTGAAAAAGCCTGTCAAGAACAAGATTAACGGCAAGGGGGAATAAGCAAATGGCACTGGGCGGAGGAACCTGGCTTACACAGAATAAGAAACTGCCGGGGACTTACATCAACTTCATATCCAAGGTCAGGGCGCAGGTGAACATGGCCGACCGCGGCTACGGCACGATGGCGCTTGACCTTGACTGGGGGCCGGAGGGTGAAGTTTTCACCGTGACCAACGAGGACTTCCAGAAGGACTCTATGAAGTACTTCGGCTACGATTACAGCGCGGACTGCATGAAAGGGCTGCGTGACCTTTTCAAGAACCTAAAAACAGGCTATTTCTACAGGCTGAACAACGGGGCAGTCAAAGCTTCCAACGCGCTCGCAACCGCCAGATACGGCGGGAAGCGCGGCAACGCTTTCTCGATTGCGGTACAGGCCAACGTGGACGCGGAGGGATTCTACGATGTGACTACGTACCTCCTTGCTGAAACGGCAGACGTTGTCGGCGCGGCCCGCGCAGGGGTTTCCGCGACGGTATCGGAGGCGGCGCTGACCGTGATAGACAGGCAGACGGTCAAGACGTGGGCGGAATTGAAAGACAATGACTACGTCGTTTTTAAGCGTGAGGGGACTCTCTCGGACGCGGTAACGGCCGGAATGCCTTTATCCGGCGGCGAAAACGGCAGCGAGATAACCGCGCTGGAATATCAGAACTATCTGGACGCCGTAGAGCCCTACTACTTCAACGTGATGGGCTGCGCGACGACAGAAAAGACCATTCAGGATTTGTTAATCCAGTTCACCAGGCGCATGCGGGACGAGGTCGGCGCGAAGTTCCAGTGCGTGGTCTACGGCTACGAAGGCGCGGATTACGAAGGCGTAATAAGCGTGGCCAATAAAGTCACGGACGAGGGCGAAAACCAGGCCTCGCTGGTCTACTGGGTGACGGGCGCGGAGGCAAGCTGCGCCGTGAACGCGAGCTGCACGAACAAGACATACGACGGAGATTTCAGCGTCGATACCAACTTCAAGCAGAGCGAGCTTGAAAAAGCCATCACGGACGGAGAACTCATTTTCCATCGCGTCACAGACAACGCGGACGGTGATATCGTCGGCAAGATAAACGTCCTGCGCGACATCAACACGTTCACGAGCTTCAGCAAGTCCAAAAACGAGGACTTCTCCAGCAATCAGGTTATCCGTGTCCTTGACCAGCACGCCATTGACATCGCCAACCTCTTCAACAAGACCTATTTGGGCAAAGAGCCGAACGACGTCGAAGGGCGCACCGCGCTTTGGGGCGACATTGTGGCTTACGAGAAGGAGATGCAACGCATCCGCGCCATTCAGAACTTCAACGCCGACGACGTGCCCATTCCGACGATGGGGCAGTCCAAAGAGATAGTCCTCTCCGAGTACGCGATACAGCCGACCATGTGCATGGAAAAGCTTTACATGAGCATTATTATAATTTGATGTAATATAGAACATTATTATAATAATTGCATAAAAAATTAAAAAAAACTTTACGGAGGTGTTAAGCCATGGCTGACGCTGTAAGAACGATGCACGCGAGAGACGTTATAAGCGCGCGTCTCGCGAGCTGCTACATCACCATAGACGGCGAAAGGTTTCTGCTTATGCAGGCGAAGAACCTTGAAGCGCGGATAGAGAAGAACAAGGTTGAAGTGCCTATACTCGGCAAGACCGGCCTCGGACACAGAACGACAAACTGGAACGGCACGGGGAGCATGACCATTTACAGCAACACGAGCCGCTTCACCGAGCTGCTTAAACGCTACAAGGACACCGGAGAGGACATCTACTTCGACATTCAGGTGCGGAATGAGGACAGTACGAGTACGGTCGGCGCCCAGACGGTTATCCTTAAAGACTGCAACCTTGACAGCGGTACGATAGCGGCTTTTGACGCCGACGGCGACTGGCTGGAGCAGGATGTCGATTTCACCTTTGAGGACTTTGAAATTCCCGAGAAATTCAAAGACCTTGCCGGAATGAGGTGACGCAATGGCTGACGATTTTCGCGCATTTATGGCGGAGAACGCCGTAAGATACAACGAGGCGCGGTATGTGGTCTCGCAGCGTTTCAAGGATGAAAAAGGCGAGCCCATCGCGTGGCGCTTCCGCATCCTGAGCGAGGACGAAAACAGCAAGCTGCTTGCCCAGTGCAGACGCAGGGTCACCGACATCAAGACACGGCAGACAACCGTCGAGACCGATTCCGACAAGTACAATGACCTCCTTATCCAGAGCTGTGTCATCTACCCGAACCTTAATGACGAAGCTCTGCAGGAGAGCTACGGAGCCGTCGGAGCGGCGGAACTGGCAAGAAAGATGCTGCTTCCCGGGGAGTATGCCGACCTGCTTCTGGCACTCACGGAAGCGAGCGGCTTTGACGGCGGAATGGCCGGAAAAATCAAGCTCGTAAAAAACTGATTAACGGAGGCGACGTGTGGGCGAACGTGCTCTACTACTGCCTCCACAAGTTTCACATACTGCCGCACGAGATAATGCGCCTGCCCGAGTACGAGCAGGCGTTTATCTTCGCGGCGGTGGCGATAAAACTCAGGAAAGAGCAAGAAGAAGTTAAAAAATTGAAAGCGCGGAAAGGAAGGAGGCGCTAGTGCGTGGCGACTCTGACACAGTATCTTGGCATAAGGGACGGAGTGACCGGCCCGTTGCGGAAAATGGCGGCCGCCGCCAACGCGCTGATGCAGCGCCAGAACGCCGCCGCAGAAGCCATCGGCCGCACAGAGAGAGCGGCCGATTCTATGGGAAGCTCGGCAGGACGGGCGCGCGGCGCGATGAGCGTCATGGCAAACGGCCTGTCCGCCATCGCGGGAGCGGCAAGCGGCGCGGAAGAAAAGCTGAACCGCCTGCGTGAGCGCATGGAACAGCCTCCCGGCAAAAGCGGCGGAGGATTTTTCAGCAGCATGGCGGGGCAGTTCGCCATAGGCAATATTCTGGCGGATACGGCTATGCGGGCTATGAGCGCCGGAATGGAAAAGATAAGCGGTGTGGTAAGCAGAGCGGACGCGTTCAGCGGGATGAAGGCGCGCCTTGAGGATATTGCGGGCGGCCAGGCCGAAGCCGTTGAACTGAACAATCAGATCTACGCCTCTGCGCTGAGAGCGAGGGGGAGTTATGTCACTTTGGCAGAAAGCGTCAGCAAAATCGGGCTTGCAGCCAGAGAGGCCTTCCCGGACGCGAAGGAAATCGTGCCTTTTGTGGAAAACGTGCAGAAACTGTTCGCAATCGGAGGCACGGGCGCCGAGGAGCAGAGAAGCGCCATGCTTCAGCTTACGCAGGCGCTGGGTTCCGGCCGCTTGCAGGGCGACGAGCTCCGCAGCATTTCCGAGGCGGCGCCGATGCTGAATCAGATGATTGCCAAGTACATGGGCGTGTCTGTCGGACAAATCAAAGAAATGGGCGCAAAAGGGCAGATAACCGCCGGGATAATCAAAAACGCGATGCTCAGCGCGACCGACGAGATAAACGAGAAATTTGAGAAAATACCGCGCAAGTGGCAGGACGTTTGGACGGAGGCGGCGACACGAGCGGAGCGTGCTCTTCAGGCGG
Organism: uncultured Synergistaceae bacterium; assembly: GCA_964450835.1. Taxonomy (GTDB): domain Bacteria; phylum Synergistota; class Synergistia; order Synergistales; family Synergistaceae; genus Caccocola. Next base: position 5,475 of record CAYVEQ010000039.1, on the reverse strand, counting down.
TCTATACAAAGATAACCGAGCTGGCCGACTCGGACGCGGCCCGCGGGTTCGTCAGCGTGGCGGCGGCGGCGGTAGAGGTGCTGGGAGCCGCGGTGCTCGGCGTGTTTAATATCGCCGCGCGGCTGTATGACGTATTCGCGGAATACGGGAATTTTATCACGCCGGTGATACTTACCCTTGCGGCGGCGTTCGCGGCAAGCAAAGTTCATATACTCGAAAGCGCGGCGGCGTTCGCGCTGAACACGGCGGCAACGGTGGCGCATACAGCGGCAAGCGCTGCGGAAACGGCGGCCATTATAGCTCTTGAAATCGCCCAGAACGGGCTGAACGCGGCCTTGGCAGCGTGCCCGCTGACATGGATACTGTACGGCATTATCGCGCTGGTCGGCGTGTTTTATCTCGCCGTCGCGGCCGTAAACAGATTTGCCGGTACGAGCATATCGGCCACGGGACTTATCGCGGCGGGATTTATGAACTTGTATGTGTCGATGCGAAACACAATCGCGTGGGCCTGGAATATGGTCTTGTCCTTTGCCGAGTTCCTGCTCAACGTCTTCGTTGACCCGCTCACAGCAACGCGGAACCTGTTCGCCAATATCTGGAACGGTATCGTTGACCTTGTGGGTTCGTCGGTTAAAGGCATTCTTGACATGATTGCCAAAATCCCCGGCATCAGCAAGGTTATAGACGTCAGCGGGATTAACATTGACGATTACAAGATAGGCGTTAAACCGGTTGTGAACGGGGCGGATTTGTCCAAATACCGCATGCAGACTCTCGATTACGGTAAAGAGGCGGGACGCGCATATAATGCGGCCGCCAACTGGTCGTTCAAGGATATGCTGCCGAAATTGCCCGGAACGGAGCAGATGCCCCATGTCGACATGCCGGAGATTCCCGAGCTCGGCGCAGGCAGCGGCCTCGCCGGTGTCAGGGACGGCATAGACAAGGTCGCGGATAACACGAAGGCAATCAAGGAATCAATGGACATCGTTGACGAGGATTTGAAGTTCTACCGCGACATGGCCGAACAGGAGGCCATCAACCGCTACACTACGGCGAAGGTGGACATCAAAGTGGAAAATCAGAACAACATCGCGAGCGACGTGGACGCGGAGGGCATGGTTACAAGGCTTATCACTCAGCTCGGAGAGGCGATGAACGCCGGTGGAGAGGCGGTGCGGGAATAGTGAGCTACTACTTTTATCTGGGCGACTTTATGCTGCCCGTGCCGCCGTCGCGGATGGACATAAGCGTCAATAACAAAAATAAGACTGTAAGCCTCATCAACGAGGGCGAGATAAACATTATCAAGACCCCGGGGCTGAAAGAGATTGCTTTCGACGCGCTCTTTCCAAACACGCCCTATCCTTTCGCGGATTATTCGCGGTCGTTTTTGGGCGACGTGGCGTCTTATCTGACCTCCAACCGGTTTGCTTACAGACCCGCGGCGGGATTTTTAGACGGCTTGGAGGCGGCCAAAGCCGATAAAAATCCTCTGCGCTTTATCGTCACGCGGCTTACGGCTTCCTTTGTGCTTCTGTTCGACACGAACTTTCTCGTAACCGTTGAGGACTTCACCCTGAAAGAGGACGCGCGCGAAGGGTATGATGCCGTTGTCGCACTGAAGCTGAAAGAGTGGAGGGACTACGGCACCAAGCAGGTGACTGTTACGCAGGGCGCGGACGGAGCGCAGACGGTCGCCGTAAGCAAGACGCGGCAGACCGACAGGAGCGTGCCTAAAGCATGGACTGTAACCGGGGAGAAATCCGTCTACGAGGCGGTCAAGCTGGCGAGCGGCGGAGGACTGGACTGGCGCACTGTCGCTTTGTCGTTGAACGGGAATTTTAATCCCTTTGAAATTATACGCGGGCAGGTGCTGCGGTTTGAGTGAACTCGACGGGCTTACTGTTCTCGTGCATACTGCGGAGGGCGAGATTTATATCCCGTCCGTTCTGGACGGGCTTGCGATTGAGACTTTTCGCAAGGGGCAGCCCGGCAAGCTGTCTTTCAAGGCCGTGCAGGACGAACCGCTGAAAATCGCGGAGGGGTGTATTGTGCAGGTCAAGCGCGGCGGCAAGAGGCTTTTCCAAGGCGTTGTGTTCGCGAGAGAACTGGACAAAGACGACATTATCTCCGTCGTGTGCTACGACCAGCTGCGTTATCTGAAGAACAGGCATGTTTACAGCGCGGTCGGGGAGAAGGCATCCGACATCATCAAGCAGCTCGCGGAGGATTTTCAGCTGGAATGCGGGAACATAGCAGACACGGGCTATGTTATCCCGAGGTTCCGCGCCGGAGACGGCACGTTGTTCGATACGATGCAGACGGCGCTTGACATCACCACGCAGGCCACGGGTGAGCTTTTTGTGCTTTACGACGACTGCGGGAAGCTGTGCGTCAAGAATATCGCGGATATGGCCGTTGACATACTCGTCGACGGGGAGACAGCGGGAAACTTCGCCTACAAGTCCGACATCGACAGAGATACCTACAACCGCGTCAAGCTGTACTTTGACAACAAAGAGACGGGATTGCGCGAGGTCTGGGAGGCGGAAGACAGCGACACCATATCACGCTGGGGGCTGCTCCAGCTCACAGAGTCGGTCAACCCGAAGAAAGCGACGAGTCTGCCCGATAAGGCGCAGGCTCTTCTAAAAAAACATAACCGCGTGCGGCAAACGCTGACTATACGGGACGCTTTCGGCGACGACAGGGTGCGCGGCGGCAGTTCGCTCTACGTTTCTTTGCGTATCGACGGAAAAGATGTACGGATGAGAATGCTCGCGGAGAGCGTGCGGCATACTTTTGCGAACGGAGAGCATTTCATGGACTTGTCTTTGCGGGGCGGGGTGTTTGAATGAACGGCGAGAATCTGCTTGCGCTTATTCAAACGGCGGCTTCGCGGGTTGTCGCGGCGGGCAATCCCGCCGACTACTGCCTAGGAACTGTTGAATCTGTCGAGCCTCTCGTTATACGGACGGAGCAGCAGGAGGCGCTCTCGGAGGATTTTCTGATACTGACCGACCTCGTGCGAGACTTTGACGTCGACATCACGGTTAATCACGTTACACAGAACAGGAGCGGCGGCGGCGGCGACAGCGCTTTTGCCTCCCACAACCACCAGTATGCCGGCAGGAAGCGGATAACGGTACATAACGGGCTTAAAGTCGGCGAGGCGGTTATCCTTGTACGGCAGGCGGGAGGGCAGGAGTTCATCGTGCTGTCGAGAGTTAATGACCATGCCGGGCTGAGCGGGCAGTGGGGGTAAATAATAAGCGCGGCAAAACGCCGCGCTCTATGCAGGCCAAGTGCCTTATCCTTTCTGATAAAGAGCCGTCAGAGCATCCTGCAAGACTTTAGAGTAGTTTATGTTGTTTCTTTCTGCGAAGGTGTTAAGCCAGGCCGGGATGGTGAGGTTCTTTCTCACGGCTTTCGCGCCGTATTTTTCGGCATACGCGTCCATATCCAGGACAAGCATAGTCACAAGACCGCCTTCGTCGGGAGTTATATCCTGCGGTGCAGAGGCTGCCGGAATGGCGTTGCCTTCCTCGATTTCGTCAAGCACCCAGCCGGAGGCGGCATCGGTTGCCATTAAAATCGCGTCGGCGAGGGTATCGCCCTGACTGACGCATCCGGGCAGGTCGGGAACTTCGACGGTATACGCGCCCGATTTTTCTTCGCATGGATAAAAACAGGCGGGATAAGTCAGTTTCATGTTTTTGCCTCCTTAGCCGACTATTGCAGGCCGGCCATTTTGAGAATCGACCTTACTGTTCGCGGGTCAAGGTCGCCGGGGTGGTTGGGAATTGTGATTTTGCCGGGCTTGCTCGGATGGATGTAATAGTAGTGCGAACCTCTTGAGTTTTTCAGCATCCAGCCGTTTGCCAGGATAATTTTTTCTATCTCCCTGAATCTCATTATCTCAATCACCTCATGATTATATTATACGCATAATGCGTATTATGTCAAGTGGTTCGGAAGGAGTGATTATATGGGATTTCTGCCTGGGGCATCAAAAGGCATTGCGGAAGTGACGGCGGCGGAGCGGATGCCGTCGAAGTCTTATCGGATGCTGATTGCGGAGGAACGTGTAGCCGGAGAGATTGACGGACTTGAGGCTGTGGCGCAGGCGTGTTACAAGGCGCTGAACACCGAGCGCTACGCCTATGTCATCTACTCGTGGAACTACGGCGTCGAGCTTCAGGATTTGTTCGGGAAGCCGCTCCCATACGTCTATTCAGAGCTCCCGCGCAGGATAAAAGAATGTCTGTTGCAGGACGACAGAATAGAGAGCGTGACCGACTTTGAGCTTTCCGCCACCGGTGGCGACGTGCTGTGCCGGTTCAAGGTTCATACGGTTTTCGGGGAGTTTGAAATGGAAAAGGGGGTGACGATTATCTGATGTGGGAATCGGAAACTGTAGACGTTATTCTGAAAAGGATGCTTTCCAAAGTTCCGGCAAGCCAGGACAAGCGGGAGGGCTCCGTCATTTATGACGCTCTGGATCCCGCCGCGATTGAGTTCATGCTGCTCTACGCGGCCCTCACGTGGTTTCTCAGCAACACCTTCGGCGATACGGCGGAGCGGGAGTGGCTTGTCGAGCGCGCGAAGGAGCGGGGACTCTACCCCAAAGCGGCCACTTACGCGGAGGGTACGGTTACTGTCACTCCGTCCGATCTGGCAGTGCCAGTCGGCAGCCGTTTTTCTTATGACGACGTGAACTACGCCGTCATTAAAACGGAGGCGGGGAAGGCATCTGTACGGTGTGAGACGGCGGGGACCGCGGGCAACAAACCGGCGGGAGCTGTCGTGCCCATCCAGTTTATCCGGGGGCTTAAAACCGCGTGGTATAACGGGGTTGTCGTACCGGGAGAGAACGAGGAGGAGACGGAGGACTTCCGCCGCCGGTATCTGGACAGCTTCACTTCTCAGGCTTTCGGCGGGAACATCGCCGACTACCGCGAAAAGGTCAACTCCATCGACGGGGTGGGCGGCGTAAAGGTCTATCCGGTCTGGAACGGAGGCGGGACGGTCAAGCTGGTGTTCATGACCAGCGAGTTCAAGCCGCCGGAGCCGGAGTTCGTGAACAGGGTGCAGACCATTATAGACCCGGAGCAGAATCACGGAGAGGGCATCGGACCCGCGCCTATCGGGCATACGGTTACGGTCGAGGGCGCGGTCAACGCGCAAGTCAAAGTCACGCTGCACGTTACCATGGCTCCCGGCTTTCTTTTCCCCGCATACGCGGGGGCTTCTGTGCGAATAGAATGACGTATTAGTTGTGCGAGTCTTTTCCCCCGCATACGCGGGGACTTCACCTCTTGTGTTATACTTTTTGTGAGTCGGCTTTTCCCCGCATACGCGGGGGTGATCCCGCTCTCCGTCCAGACGGACGGCAACATTCGCCCACCCGAACGCGAGGTGTTTGTCATCGTCAGATTTAATTATCTTCAGCGTGTTTTCCCTGCGCTC
>CAYVEQ010000038.1:9525-15316 GCA_964450835.1 uncultured Synergistaceae bacterium | reverse complement strand
TTCGGAAAAATATCAGCGGCTTTTGTCAACGCGAAAGAGAGCTTTTGTTATAATAGTCTGCGCGTGTTTCGGTTTTTGCCGCGACGCGGCACTCTTTCTCGCGAAAGGTGAGCGTATGATACTCTACTTGTTTAAGGCTATGCCTCTGCCTCTTATGGCTGTTCTGCTGCCGCTCGCGTACATCGCGTTTACGGGCGCGGCGGTGTTGTACTGCCGCTTTCGGGCGAAGCGCCGCGGAGACGAAGCTGTCGTGCCGAAAATTTTCTATAAGCTTCCTTTTCTTGTCGTACTGATTGCTGAGTTCGTGCTCTCCTGCCGCGTGTGGAGGAGTGCCGTCGGACTTTCGCCGTCGCCTTTTTATTTTCTTTCGGCGGCCGGCTGGCAGACCGCCGTCGCAGGCGAGGCGGGCACCGCGCGGGCGCTGCTTCAGGTTGACGCCTTCGGCGCCGTTTCCGCTCTCATTATGAGTTTTGTCTCGCTTGTCGCCGGGCTGAGAGCTCTCTCGGACAAACGCAACCTCATCACGCCGCGCAAGGCGGCCTTTTTTATGCTGACCTGCGCCGGGATAGAAGGAATGTTTTACACGGGCGGGCTTGCGCTTCTCTTTGTCTTTATGCTTGTCATTCAGGCGGGCGTTACCGGCCTTTACAGCAATTTTGCCGCGGCGGACAGAGGCCCTGGCGTAAGACGCCTTTTCTACTACGTCTCGCGCGCGCTGCTGCTTTCGATGTTTCTCGCGGGCGCGCTCACGCTCCGGCTTGAATACGGCACCGACAACATCACGGCTCTCGCTGCTCTTATAAAAGGCACGACGTCCTCTCTCGCGGCCTTTGCCCTGATGACTGTCCCTCTGCTTTATATATTTTTCAAACCCTCGCCCTATATGCCCGACGCTTCGAAAATCTGCTTTTTCTGCATAAGGACGCAGGCATGGCTCTTTGCCGCTTTCCGCGTTATTTTTTCGATTTACGGCCCTCTTGACGGCCTGCAGAAAATTCCCGCGCTTCTTGTCATGCTCGGCTTCGCATCGATGGTTATGGCGGTCGTCTTTCTCAGCGGAGGCAAGTCGCCGGTGCGTTTCATGGATTCGATGATTATGTACTTGAAGGGAATGATTATTGTTACGATGGGCATCGCCGCGAGCGGAACCTTCGGCGCGGAGCGCGCGGCTCTTTACGGAGTCAGCGCTCTTGAGTCCACGCTTGCGCTGTGGCTGTGTTTTCTTCCTGTTACCGCAGCTCTTTCCGTCGTCACGGTTTTTCTGAAACAGGAGCACGACGGGCGCGAGCTGTGGCAGGAGGGGCTGATGTCGGAGAGGGCCCCGATTTGTCTTGCGACGCTCTTTGCCGTAGTCATGTTTCTTATCGGCCTCCCTCCCTTTATCGGCTTCAGCTCAAAGCAGCTGCTCTTCCGTTCGGCGGATTTCCTAAACCCGATTGTTGTGGTCGCGCTTTTTTTCTTATCGGTTCTCATGCTCGTTATCGGCCTTCGTTTTCTCGCATCGCTGGCGCTTTTCCGCAAGCCGCTGACGCACGAATTTCATTTCGCGGGCGAGTCTACCGTCGCCTTTCCTCTCGTTCTTCTTCTGGCTCTTTTTACCGCCTTCTCGGCGGCTCCGGGTTACGTTTTCGAGAAACTGATCTCGCCCGCTGTCGCCGCGCTGATAAACAGAACCGAGACCGCGGCTCACGGGGCGGGCGGTGACTTGAATGTCGTGACGGCGACGCGCATCGCGACGGGCTTTTTCACATGGGACGTTTATAAATGGCTCCTTGCATTCTTTATAGCAGCAGCGGCGGCGGCTGCACTTGTCAGTTTCTGCGCGCACCGGGCGGGAGGAAAGATAATGCCGCTTCGCGACGACGACGGAGAAGAGGTCGCGCTCCCGTTTTTCCCGTCGGAGGGTCTTATCGCGGCTCTCGCGGACTCCTCTTTCCGCCCGTGGCGCGACAATGCGGCGGGCGGCCTTTGGGGAATAGCGGCTCTTCTTCTGCTTTTCGCCGCGGCTCTCTTCGCAAGGTGACAGACGATGCCGGTCTTCGCGGCTCCGATTTTTCAATATCTGAACGCATGGCTGCTTATGGCGTTTGTCGTCGCGGCCGCCGTCGCGTCGGAAAAAGTATATTTTGCCGCGCTTTTTTCTTTGCGCCGCAGAATGGGGCACGACGCGCCCGCCCCGGCGCGTTTTGCGCAATGGTTCAGGACACCCGTGACACTGCCCGGTAGAGCGCGCCCCGGAGCCGCACTCTACTTCCCCGCTCTTGCTTTCGGCGCGCTGCTTACGGTATGCGCCTGCCTTCCCGTCTGCACTTATATCCCGGTTATAGACAACGGAGCGGACATTGTGCAGGTGGTTCATTTTATGCTTATTTCGGAGGTTTTCGTGCTGATTTCGCTCTACGCCGCGGGAACGTCGGAGGCGCTTGAAATAGCGGGCGGCGAGATGCGCGCCATGATACGCTTCATGATGCCTTTTATGGCGCTCTGCGCCTCTGTCGCCGACTACCTGATAAAAAACGGCCTTGACAGCGACCCTTTCAGCTTTAATTCGTTTTCGCTTTTCGGACAGATGCGCTCGATGTCGTGGCTCGGACTGTCGGGCATAGCCCTGCTTGCCGCGGCGGTCTTGAGTCAGCTGCCGCAAAGAAGCGCCGACTCGGGGACGCTGTTTTTCTCCGCTTGTGACATGAAAGATTATGACGGCGCGCCGCGCGGCATTCTGCAAATATGGTCTGTGCTCAGGTCGTTTATCGTTATAGCCGTCGTTGTCTATATCGTCTTTCCGGGAGACATTATCGGGACTTTCGGCGATTTTGCCGCGATAGCGTGGAGCGGACAGGCGGCCAGTTTTATTTTCTTCTGGACAGTCGTCGGGGTTGCGCGCGTCTGCGTCGCGCCTCTCTGCCGTCTCGCGATGGGCTCCGTCGAGAAGTGTCTCCCGTTCTCCGCGCGGCTATTTGCGATGTATGCCCTTACTGTCGCGGGAATGCTGCTTTTGTGGTATGAGGGAGTTCTGCTTTCGATGGAGGCCGCGGCCTTTTAGACGGAGCGGTTCTTTTCGCGAGAGGAGACGTCATGAAGAAAATTATTATAATTTCAACGGGAGGCACGATTGTCTCGGCCGACGACGGCAAGGGAGCCGCGCCTGACGCGGAAAGGGCAAAGTGTGTGCTTTCCGCGGCAGCGGATTATATTCGCAGCGCGGGTTTTGAGTGTGAAGTCGACAGCATCTTCGGCGAGGCCGGGCTGGACAGCTCCGATATTTCGCCGCGCGAGTGGCTCGCGCTCTCGCGCGCCGTCAGCCGGCACGCGGAGCGCGGCGCTGAGAAGTTCCTTGTCGTTCACGGGACGGACACTTTGGCATACAGCGCGGCGTGGCTCTCCCTCACGACGCGTGGTGTCTGCGTGACGCTTACCGGCAGTCAGCGGACGCCGGACGAGGCCGGCTTTGACGGCGCGGCTAATCTTTTGGGCGCGGCGAAGCTGCTTTTTGAGAAAAACGACGGCGTGTGGGTCTATTTCGCGGGAGAAATTTTTCACGGCGCTTACGTGCATAAAAGCGATTCATGCGCGCTTTCAGCATACGTCGCGACGGGGAGCGGCGAAAGTTTATCTGTCGGGCTTCCCGGGCGGATTCCGGAGGGAGTCGACCCGGTCGGGGAAATCGCGGTGGTTTACATTCATCCCGCCTGTTCGGGAAATTTCCCGGAAAGCGCGAAAATCCTGATATTATGCGGCTACGGGGCGGGGAATATGCCGCGCCGGCTGCATTCGGCGCTCGAAGCGCGTTATCGCGCCGCGCGCCCCGTGATAATAGCGGCCAGCTCGTGCGAGCGTGGCGCTAAAGACCCATCGCGTTACGCTGGCGTTGGCATGAGCCTGGCCGCGCGGCGAAATTTCACGGTTTTCAGCCAGGGAAACTATTCCGTTGAATTCTTAATTACATTATCATATCTGGCGTTACTGCACGAACATGACGCCCCGGAGAAAATCCTCGGGCGTTGCCTTGAAAAACTATAATTACGGTGGAGGCGGGATTTATGGCTTCTGAGAACAAAAATCAGAATTTTATCGAAGAGATCATCACGTCGGATTTGGAAAGCGGCCGCGTAAAAGAAGTTGTCACGCGCTTTCCACCCGAACCGAACGGCTATCTGCATATCGGGCACGCGAAGTCAATCTGCCTCAATTTCGGAACGGCGAAAGAGTTCGGCGGGAGATGCAACCTGCGCTTTGACGACACGAACCCGGCAAAAGAGGAAACGGAATACGTAGAGTCGATAAAAGAGGACGTGCGCTGGCTTGGCTTCGAGTGGGCGGAGCTCCGCTACGCCTCAGACTACTTTGGACAGTTCCATAAATGGGCCGTCGACCTCATAAAAGCGGGCAAGGCTTATGTCGACGACCAGAGCGCGGAAGAAATCCGCGCGAGCCGCGGAACCCTGACCAAGCCGGGCGTCGATTCGCCCTGCCGCGGACGCGGCATCGAAGAAAATCTCGAACTCTTCGCGCGCATGACGGCCGGGGAGTTTGAAGAGGGCAGCCGCGTGCTGCGCGCGAAGATAGATATGTCAAGCAGCAACCTCAATATGCGCGACCCCGTCATCTACCGTATATTAAAGCGCGAGCATCACCGCACCGGCGCCAAGTGGTGCGTCTATCCGATGTATGACTTCGCCCACGGCTACGAAGACGCGATAGAGGGTGTCACTCATTCCATCTGCACGCTGGAGTTTCAGGATCACAGACCGCTCTACGACTGGTTCATCGAAAACGCCGACGTTCCGAGCGTGCCGCATCAGTATGAGTTCGCCCGTCTGAACCTCACCTATACCGTTATGAGCAAGCGCAGACTGCTGGAGCTTGTGACGCTCGGCATAGTCGACGGGTGGGACGACCCGCGTATGCCGACTGTCTGCGGCTTCCGCCGCCGCGGCTACACAGCGTCGTCGATACGCCGCTTCTGCCGCGAGATAGGAGTGGCTAAGGCCGACAGCCTGGTGGAGATAGAACTTCTGCAGCACTGTCTGCGCGAGGAGCTTAACAAAACGGCGCGCCGCGCGATGGCGGTGCTGGATCCCGTAAAGGTCGTCATCGAGAACTGGCCGGAAGGTTTCGTCGACGAGCTGGACGCGGAGAACAACCCCGAGGACGCTTCCGCCGGCAGCCGCAAACTGAAAATCGGACGGGAAATTTTCATCGAGCGCGGGGATTTCATGGAAGAGCCGGTAAAAGGTTTCTTCCGTCTGTCGCCGGGAAAAGAGGTGCGCCTCAAACACGCCTACCTCGTCACATGCACGGGAGCCGAGAAGGACGAAAACGGCAGGATAACCCTGATACGGTGCAAAGCGGACATGGAAAGCCGCGGCGGCGACGCGCCGGACGGGCGCAGAGTCAAAGGCACGCTGCACTGGCTTTCGGCCGAAGATGCCATCCCGGCAACGGTCAGGCTCTACGACAACCTTTTTACGCTCCGCAACATGAACGACATGGAAGAGGGCAAAGACTACAAAGATTACCTCAACCCCGACTCGCTGCGCGTTGCCGAGGGAGCGCTTGTCGAACCGTCGCTGGCCCATGCCGCCCAGCTTGACAGATTCCAGTTCCTCAGGCACGGCTATTTCTGCGCGGACAAAGAAACGACGCCTGAAAAGCCAGTATTCAACCTCACGGTATCGCTGAAAGACTCGTGGGGCAAAGAACAGAAAAAGAAAGCGTAACCGTTCCTTTCACATAAAAGCAGATAAAAGCGAAACGCGCGGGTAAATTCCCGCGCGCTTTTTTTGCTTCG
>CAYVEQ010000038.1:0-9425 GCA_964450835.1 uncultured Synergistaceae bacterium | reverse complement strand
AAAGCAGATAAAAGCGAAACGCGCGGGTAAATTCCCGCGCGCTTTTTTTGCTTCGCCGCCGCCGCGTTGAGAAAAAAGAAAAAACTTTTCTCTGTTACGCGACGGAGAAAGCGCCGGTTTGTCGCGGTGCGTTTTTTGTTTCGCCGGTACGCTGCGGAAAACGAAAAAGTTTCACTTGTGCGCGAGGGAAAACAAAGAAAATCGAGATGAAAGGGCTGGTGTATCGCGGCGGACTCCGGCGGACGCCGTTGAGACGCGCGCGGCGCGCGGACTTGACGGGCTATTACGACAGCTCCGACTCCGCTAACAACGGCGCACGGGCGGGATGGGGGTTATTAAATTCCCGCTGCACGCCGGAAATGGCGCTGTTTGTGATAAAATATAGTAAATTGCATAAAAAGCGGCGCGAGACGCCGCCTTATTTTTGAAATGTTTCGCTGATAAGAGTCCCCGGAGGTAAATCAATGGATCACAATTCAAAGCAGAGCAGTTTGTTTGAAATAAACAAAGTCAGGACTCTGCCGCTGGAAGAGGAAATAAAACAGAGCTATCTGAACTACGCGATGAGCGTAATCGTAGGGCGCGCGCTGCCGGACGCGCGCGACGGGCTGAAGCCTGTGCAGCGGCGGATACTCTACGCGATGATGGAGTTGGGTGTCCGCCACAACCAGCCTTTTAAGAAGTCGGCGCGCATCGTTGGAGAAACGATGGGTAAATACCATCCGCACGGAGATGTCGCGATATACGACACTATGGCGCGCCTTTCGCAGGATTTCAGCATGCGCTATACGCTCGTCGACGGGCAGGGGAACTTCGGATCGATAGACGGTGACCCGCCGGCGGCCATGCGTTACACCGAGGCCAGGCTTCACGCTCTCGGCGAGGAGATGCTCGCCGACATCAACGAAGAAACAATAGACTGGGGGCCGAACTTCGACGAATCGCTGAAGGAACCGCTCGTGCTTCCCTCCAGGATTCCGAACCTCATTGTGAATGGCAGCACGGGAATCGCAGTCGGCATGGCGACGAACATGCCGCCGCACAATCTCGGCGAGGCGATAGACGTCTGCTGCGCTCTGCTTGACGACCCGGAGACGGAGCTCGGCGAGCTTATGACTCTCATGCCGGGGCCGGATTTTCCGACGGGAGGCGTAATCCTCGGGCGCGACGGGATAATAGACGCATACCGCACGGGGCGCGGCAAAATAACTGTGCGCGGCCGCGTCAGCGTGGAGGAGCATAAAAAAGGGCGCCGCTCCGTCATAATCAGCGAAATCCCCTACATGGTCAACAAGACCAATTTCATAGAAACAATCGCCAAAGGCGCGCAGAGCGGAATAATTGACGGCATTTCCGACCTGCGCGATGAATCGGACAGAAAGGGAATGCGCATAGTAATCGAGCTGCAGCGCGACGCCGACCCCGGCCTCGTGATCCGTCAGCTCTATTCGCGCACGCAGCTGCAAAGCACCTTCGGCGTCATAAATCTCGCGATAGTGGACGGCGGGACAAAAGAGCTGCCTCTGAAAGACATGGTGTTGATATTCCTGAACCACCGCCGGTCAGTGGTGCGCCGCAGGACCGAGTTCCGTCTGCGCAGGGCCGAGGAGCGCAGGCACATCGTCGACGGGCTGCTGCGGGCGCTCGACGCGATTGACAGGGTAATAGAGATAATCAGAGGCTCGTCAGACGGCTCCGCGGCGCGGAATAATCTCGTTTCCGAGCTTGGTTTTACCGAAATTCAGGCCCAGGCGATACTCGATATGCGGCTGCAGCGGCTCACCGGCCTTGAGCGCGAGAAGCTCGACGCGGAGCTCGCGCAGCTGCTTATGGACATCGAGCGGTACAACAGCATTCTTTCAAGCCGTCAGGTGCTTGACTCGGTCGTCAAGAGCGAACTGCAGGAGATAAAGGCGGCTTACGGTGACAAACGCCGCACCGACATAGAAAACGACGTCGAAGATGTGGCGGAGGAAGATCTGATTCCCGAGGAAGATATTGTCGTAGCTCTCACCCGCGACGGCTATATCCGCCGAATGCCGCTGCAGGACTACCGCGTCCAGCAGCGCGGAGGAAAGGGCGTCAAAGGCGTCGCCACAAAGGCCGAGGACGAAATCTCCATGGTGTCCGCGACGACCACGCACAAGACGCTCTACCTCTTTACGAACCGCGGCAGGGTCTTCGGCGTGCGCGGCTTCTCTCTGCCTGAGCCTAAGACGGGAAAAGGAAAGCTTATCGGCACGATAATAACCCTTGAAAAAGGCGAGCGCGTCGTAGCCATGAAGGACAGCTCGCTCGAAGTCGCCAAATTCGTATTCTTCGTCACGAAGCTCGGCACGGCAAAGCGCCTGCCCGTCGGGGAGCTTGAGGGCCTTACAAGGGCAGGGCGGCGCGTGCTGGGCATAGCTGAGGACGACGACATATCGCGTGTGCGCGTGACAAGCGGGAGCGACGACCTGCTGCTGACCACCGCGAAGGGGCAGACGCTGCGGGTCAGCGAGGAGGAATTCCGCCCGCAGGGCCGTCAGGCGCAGGGCGTGCGCGGCATAAGGCTCGACGAGGGCGACAGCGTCGTCGGATGCGACGTAGTGGCCGAAGGGCGCGAGGTGTTCTTCATCAGCGAGTACGGCATAGGAAAGAGAACGGCTTACGATGAGTTTACCAGACACCACCGCGCAGGGTACGGCGTGCTGGCCATGAGGCTCTCCGGGAAAACCGGAAATCTCGTAGGCGCGTGGGGCGTGCATGACGAAGAGGATATAATCGTCATCACGAGCCGCGGGCGCATGGTGCGCATATGTGCGAAGGAAATTTCGACTCTCAGCCGGAGCGCCACCGGCTATACGGTAGTCAGCCTCGACGAAGGCGACGCGGTGGCCGACATAAGCATCGTCCGCAGGGACGAAAGCGGGGATTAGACGGTGAAGCTGGCCCGCGAAGGGTGGCCTGCCGTCGGCGCGGTTCTCTTTATGACCGCCGCCGCCTGGTGCTTGGCGCCGTGGATAAGTTTCGCCTTGTGCCTTCCCCTCGCCTTTGTCTGCTGGTTCTTCCGCGACCCGGAGCGCGAGCCGGAGCGGACGCTCGAATACGGGGATTTCCTGAGCCCCGCCGACGGCACGGTCGTGGAGATAGAGGAGTCGGAGCACGAGTACACCGGCAGGGCGGTTAAGATCGGAATCTTCATGAGCGGCTTTGACGTCCATGTAAACCGTTTCCCGGCGATGGGGAAGGTGGAATATACGAAATATGTTCCCGGAAAAAAATGGTTCGCCGTAGCGCCCAAGGCATCCGAGATAAACGAGCGCTTCTACGTCGGCGCCATGTCCGAGCACGGGCGCTTCGTCCTGACACAGATAGCCGGAATAATGGCGCGCCGCATAGTTTACCGCGTCAGAACGGGCGACGTGGTGCGGCGCGGCGAAAGATATGGTATGATAAAACTCGGTTCGAAGGTCGACCTGTATCTCCCGCCCTCGATAAAGCCTAACGTGAAACCCGGGGACAAAGTGTTCGCGGGGCGCACGGTGATAGGAGTGAAAAAAAATGCGCAAACGCAGGAAAGTTAAACATATACCCTTCCGGATGATAATCCCCAACATGATAACAAGCGGAAGCGTCTTCTGCGGCGTTTCCTCAATCATACTGACATCGCACGGCAAGTTCGTACCCGCTGCGGCCCTTATCTGTTTCGCGGTCTTTTTCGATGTCATGGACGGCCGGGTCGCGCGCGGTCTCGGCGGCGGGAGCCACTTCGGCGAGGAGCTTGACAGCCTGGCTGACGCGATAAGTTTCGGCGTGGCTCCGGCGCTTCTTGTCTATTCCGCCTTCATCGGCCCAACGGGCGGCATCTGGGGGCCGCTTTCCGCCTCTTTCTTCGCGCTCTGCGGGGTGCTGCGTCTCGCGCGCTTCAACGTCACCCACGTTCCCGCCGGCCCCTTTCAGGGCTTGCCGATACCGGCGGGCGGTCTCACTCTCGCTTCGATGGTCATAGCTGACGCCCCCGTGACGCCTCTTGCCGCGATCTGCGCTCTCTGCTTCACCGGCGCTCTTATGGTAAGCTCGGTTCCCTACTGCAACGCGAAACGCCTCAAGAAGAACAACGTCAATAAATTCAAATTCTGCGGCATGATGACTTTCATCGCGCTATGCTTCGCCGTCCTGCGCGAGAAGGCTTTTCTCGCCGTCGCTTTGATGTACATAATAAGCGGGCTTGTAAGATTCGACGGCGCCGCGTGGGTGATGCTCGACGCGGCGGAGGAGCGTTCCGCCGAAGACAAAGAATAGCGCCGCGGCGTCCGTGCATCCCGGCTTCACTCGCGAGCCGGGATTTTTATTTGCAAGGAGGAGATCGAATGAGGAAGTTAATGACCGGAAACGAGGCGACGGCCCGGGGCGCGTGGGAAGCGGGCCTGCATTTTGCCGCCGCCTATCCCGGGACGCCCTCGACGGAAATTCTCGAAAACCTCGCGGCTTACAAAGAGGTCTGTTCCGAATGGGCTACGAACGAGAAAGTCGCGCTTGAAGCGGCTGCCGGAGCCTCGATGGCGGGGGCGCGCTCTCTTGCCGCGATGAAACACGTCGGGCTGAATGTGGCCGCCGATCCTCTTTTTACGATAGCCTACACAGGCGTGAACGGCGGGCTCGTTGTTGTCTCGGCGGACGACCCGGGGCTCTTCAGCTCGCAGAATGAGCAGGATAACCGTTTCTACGCCTCACACGCCAAGGTCGCGATGGCGGAGCCGTCGGACAGCCAGGAATGTCTTGACTATGTCAAAGAGGCCTTTGAAATTTCGGAAAAATATGACACGCCGGTGCTCTTCCGCGTAACGACGCGCGTATGCCACAGCAAAAGTCTTGTCGAAACGGGCGGACGCGCCGAACGCGGGGTGCGCCCTTATAAAAAAGACGTCTCAAAATACGTTATGACTCCCGCCAACGCGAAGCGCCGCAAAGAGATCCTCACGGGCCGCATAGCCGCGCTGAAAGAATACAGCGAAACGACGCCTCTCAACCGCGTCGAGCGCGGAAGCGGGCATACCGGCATAATAACAAGCGGCGTCTCCTACAACCACGCGAGAGAAGTGTTCGGCGACGAAGTCTCCTATCTGAAGCTCGGCTTTACATGGCCGTTGCCGGAGCGTAAAATCCGCGAATTCGCCGCGAGCGTGGAAGAGCTTTACGTCATAGAGGAAAACGAGCCTTATCTTGAAAATTACGTAAAATCATGCGGCATAAAGTGCGTCGGACGGGCGAAACTCCCCTGGATAGACGAGCTGACGCCCGAGCGCATACGCCGCGCATTCTTTCCGGAATCGGAGGAAAGCGGCGGCTATTCGATAGAGGCGGGCATTCCGCCGCGCCCGCCCGTGCTCTGCGCCGGCTGTACGCACCGAGGCTTCTTCTACGAAGTGGGCAAATACAAAGACATCGTCGTAACGGGCGACATCGGCTGCTACACTCTGGGCATTGTGCCGCCCCTCTCTGTAACCGACTCTGTCATCTGCATGGGCGCGAGCGTTTCCGCCGGCGTCGGCTTCCGCAAAGCGTCGGAACGCGCCGGACGCGCGGAAAAGGTCTTTGCCGTGATAGGCGACTCCACATTCTTCCATTCCGGCATCACGGGACTGATAGACGCAACGGTCAACAAAGCGCCGATTGTCGTCTGCATTCTCGACAACAGAACAACGGCAATGACGGGACATCAGGAGAACCCGGGCACGGGACGCACTCTGATGGGCGAATCGACGCTCCGTGTCGACCTGAAGGCGCTCTGCGCGGCCTGCGGCGTGAAAGAGGAAAACGTCCGTACGGTAGACCCCTACTGCCTGGCCGAGATAAAAGAGGCCGTGCGCGCCGGTCACGAAGCCGCGGAGCCATTCGTAATCATAACCGAGGCGCCGTGCGCTCTTATCAAGGATGTCGCGAAGCGGCGCGCGAATATGAAATGCGCCGTGGACGAGGAGAAGTGCGTGAAATGCAGGCTCTGCCTTAAGGCCGGCTGTCCGGCGGTCAATTATCGCGGCGGCCGCGTCTATATAGACAGAGCGTCATGCAACGGCTGCACCGTCTGTATGCAGATCTGCCCGAAGAACGCCATCTCAAGGGAGGGCTGAGCGATGAAGAAAAACGGCACGAAAAGCATTCTCCTTGTCGGCGTAGGCGGACAGGGCACGATACTCGCCTCAAAGATACTCTCCGAAGGCCTTGTCCGCAGAGGATACGACGTCAAGATGTCCGAGATACACGGTATGAGCCAGCGCGGCGGGAGCGTGACGACGCACGTGCGCTACGGCGCGAATGTCGCCTCTCCGGTAGTTCCCGAAGGCGAGGCCGATGTGCTCGTCGCCTTTGAGAAAGTCGAGGCGGCCCGCTGGCTGCGGTACCTCAGAAAAGGCGGAACGCTTGTCGTAAACGATTTTGAAATATATTCGCTCCCCGTGCTTACGGGGGCTGCGGAATACCCGGAGGGCGTCACGGAAAAACTCAAAGCCGCCGTGCCGAAGACGAAGGCGTTCAACGCCGGCGAAATCGCCGAGTCGCTCGGCGGCATAAAAGCGCAGAACATCGTTCTCTTAGGCGCCCTTGTCCGCGCGATGGGACTTCTCGACATCGACTGGGAGAGCGTCTTGAAAGAGCTGATTCCTGAAAAACTGCTTGACCTCAACCTCAGAGCCTTTCGCGCCGGCACGGAACAGTAGCGCAGCGGAGCTTAGCTTAAAGCGAAGACGGGGCCGAAAGGCCGCGCCGCTTGCGGACCCGCGCGAACGCGCGGGACTTTTTTATGCCGCAAAAGCCGCGCGGGCCGGGCAAAGCGTGCGGCTTTGAGATAAAATAAGGCGATGGGAGGCGGTGCTGTGACAGAGGAAAATTCCGGCGGCATAGAAAAGGGACGGGCCGTTGAAATTTGCGCCAACATAGACGACATGACAGGAGAGGACCTGGGCGCCGCGATGGAGACGCTGCTTGCGGCGGGCGCTCTCGACGTGTGGTTTGAGCCGATACAGATGAAGAAGAATCGCCCCGCGGTCAAGCTCTGCCTGCTCGCTCTCCCCGGGGAGCGCGAACGGCTCGCTGAGCTGGTGCTGCGCCACACGACCACGCTCGGCGTGCGCACGCGGGACGTGGAGCGGTTCATGCTCCGGCGCGGCGTGAGGACGGCGCAGACGAGATTCGGGCAGGTTCGCGTAAAGAGCGGCCTGATTGGCGGCGCGGTCATAAAAGAAATGGCGGAATACGAGGACATAAAAAAAATCGCCGTAAGCACAGGTCTGCCGATGAGCGCGGTGCGTACGGCGGTTGCGGAAGACGCGAAGATTCAGACTCTTTGAGCGCGGCGTTCGCCCGTTTGCCGTCCGCTGCGGGACGGGAAAAGATGCGGAGCCGCGTTTCTTAGCGTGAAGCGAAGGGAGTGGCTGAGATGAGTGAAGAATTGGCGAAAAAGGTCGCCTCTCTGGTGCGTGGCGGCGGGGTCGCGATATTCAGCGGCGCAGGGCTCAGCACAGAGTCGGGCCTTCAGGATTTCCGTTCGCGCGACGGAATATGGGCTCACGCGGATCCGGCGCGTCTTGCCTCGGTCGGCGTGCTGGAGAGCAACTACGATGAATTTCTCGAATTTTACAAGGCGCGTCTCTTCGTTCCCGACGAGGTGAAGCCGAACTCGGGACACATGATCATAGCGGAATGGGAAAAGCGCGGTTACGTCGAGGGCGTGATAACGCAGAACGTCGACCGTCTCCATCAGAAAGCCGGTTCCACGCGCGTGTGGGAGCTTCATGGAAGCCTCGAGCCTGTCTACTGCCACAGCTGCAAAAGGCCGGGTACGAGAGAAGACTTCCTGGCCGGCGTTCCCTGCCGCCACTGCGGCGGGCATCTGCGCCCGAGTGTCGTGCTCTTCGGAGAGATGCTGCCTCAGAGCGCTCTTAACGCGGCGGACGAACTGAGCGGCCACTGCCGCACCTTTATCGTGCTGGGCTCATCGCTTGTCGTTTCGCCGGCGAACTACTTCCCGCGCCAAGCGAAGATGAACGGCGCGAATCTCGTCATCATCAACCGCGACCCGACGCCGCTCGACAGAATGGCTGACGTAGTAGTGCACGAGGGCATCGGCGCCTTCCTAACCGAAGCAGACAAATTTATAAACGCAACCCGGCAGTAAAACTCATTCGAAATAAAAACGCGCGGCAAGAGAAAACAACCAGCTCTTGCCGCGCGTTTTCGTTTTTTCGGGGAAATCCCTTCAGGCTACATTCTCATCTCGGCTTTCAGAGGGCGCGCGAAGAGCTCCTTCAGAAGCTCCTGCGGACGCTCCCCCTTGTAAAGCACGCGGTATACGGCCTCCGCTATCGGCATCTCGACGCCGAACTTTCTGCCGTTCTCAACGACGGCGCGCACCGTATAGGCGCCCTCAGCGACCTGGCCGAGAGAGTCTGCCGCCTCCTCAAGAGTCATGCCGCCTCCGATTGCGAGTCCCAGGCGGAAATTGCGCGAGAACATGCTGTAACAGGTGACGATAAGGTCGCCGACTCCGGCGAGCCCGGAGAGAGTGAGAGGCGAGGCGCCGAGCTTCACGCCGAGCCTCATTATCTCGGCAAGGCCGCGCGAGGCGAGCGCCGCCATCGCGTTGTCGCCGAGGTCAAGCGCCTTCGCGACGCCGGCCGCTATCGCGTAGATGTTTTTCACGGCGCCGCCGACTTCAAGGCCGATAACGTCAGTGCCGGTGTAAACACGGAAGTTGTTTCCGCTTATGATCGCCTGCCAGCTCTTTGCCTCTTCCTCGCGCGAAGAGGCGAGCGCGACAGTCGTCGGACGCCCGGCCAGCACCTCTTCCGCGTGGCTGGGGCCGGAGAGCACGGAATAAGCGAGCGAAGGGCAGCTTTCCGCGTAGACCTTGTGAAGCAGGTCGCCCGTCGCTATTTCTATGCCTTTTGAGAGGTTGAGTATGTGGCCTTCGCCTTTGCGGAGCGACGCCGCCCGCGCGCAGACGCTGCGGACGAACTGCGTCGGAATCGCCACTATATAGCGGTCGGAAAAATCAAGAGTTCTTTCCATGTCCGTGGTGCAGCGCACCGAGGGCGGCAGCTCCGTGTCGCTGAAACAGAAATTGTTGCGCCGCGTCTCCTCGATGGCCCGCGCCTGTCCTTCGTCGACAGTCCACATGAGCACCTCGCTGCCGAGCGAGGCCAAGTGAACGGCCATCGCCGTCCCGAAGCTTCCCGCGCCAAGGATAGATATATTCATTTTGTTTCCTCCGTTCGCTCTCGCCGGCCGCGCAAAGCCTTCTCCGGCTTTTGTCATTATAGCACAGCGCTTTTGGCTTCCCGCGGCGCGCGGGCGCGGCCGGGCGCCGCGGAAAAGCGGAAAAATATTTCCAGTGAAGTGAAAAGTTAAGTTCCACTTCAAAACCTGCCGCCACATTAGTTGCAGTT
>CAYVEQ010000037.1:0-15723 GCA_964450835.1 uncultured Synergistaceae bacterium | reverse complement strand
CTTCCCCTCTCGTCGCCGTGTTGCCGATTCTATTATAAGCTCAAGCGGGGCGGCGGCTGCAGCGGTGTTTCGCGCGCCGGAGCAAGGTGGGGCTGGGCTCGGCCGATCTTTTGTCACTCAGCGCGGCACGCGGCCGGGGTTTTTCTTTAGAGGCGATGTTTTTATGCAATCGGTTGAATTTGCATTGCGGCGGGAAAAATATAGCTCCGGGTCTTGACGTTTTCTTTCGCGCGGATATAATATACTGATACTGAACGCGGGGTGAAATCTGAATTACAACAGAAAAATAGTTCAGGTTCATTTTTAGAATTTTGTAAGAGGGAGTACGTACTGTATGGG
The DNA here is from genome assembly GCA_964450835.1 of uncultured Synergistaceae bacterium. Classification (GTDB taxonomy): domain Bacteria; phylum Synergistota; class Synergistia; order Synergistales; family Synergistaceae; genus Caccocola. The sequence goes on along the minus strand of CAYVEQ010000037.1, from coordinate 15,384 downwards.
GGACTTTGTTTATCTTACGCTGAGCGACGGTTCCGTATGGCGCGGGCGCGGACGGCTTGATGGCCCCGTAGAGGGCGAGGTCGTTTTCACTACGGCCTCGTGCGGCTATCCGCAGACTCTGACCGACCCGTCGTATAACGGCCAGATTATAGTTTTCGCTTTTCCGCCCGTCGGAATTTACGGAATAGACAGGGAAAATCTCGAAAGCCGCCGCGTCTGGGCGAGCGCCGCTCTCATGACGCGCCTTGACGAAACTGAATGCGGGCGCTTTGAGAGTTTACACGAGTGGATGGAGGAGAACGGCCGCCCGGTGATACGGGATATAGATACGCGCGGGCTGATTCTGAAAATACGCGAGGTCGGCTCGATGATGGGACGCATTGATGTCGTCCCGGCCCCGCCCTCTCTTACTGTGCTGCGTCCGACTCTCGTCAGTGAGGTGTCGTGCCGCGAGCCGGAGGTGAGCGGATGCGGAGATCTGACTCTCGCCGTTATGGACTACGGCATTAAAGAGAATATCATCAGAAGTATGGAGCGCCGCGGCTGCCGCGTTATCCGCTTTCCGCACGACGCAGCGGCGGAGGCGGTGCTTTCAAGCGGAGCCGACGGCGTTCTGCTAAGCAACGGCCCCGGCGACCCGGCGGTGCTTGAGCGCGAGGCGGCTGAGGCCGCGAAGCTTCTCGGCAGGCTGCCTCTGCTTGGCGTCTGTCTCGGCAATCAGCTGCTCGCCATGGCCTGCGGCGGAAAGACGAAGAAGCTCTCTTTCGGCCACAGGGGGGCGAATCAGCCTGTCATGGATTTGGCCACGGGGCGCGGGCTTCTGACGAGCCAGAACCACCAGTACGCGGTCGACGCGGCAAGTCTCGCGGCGACGGAGCTTGAGGTCGCCTACAAACATCTCGGCGACGGCACTGTCGAGGGGCTGCGCCACAGGCGTTTTGACGCGATGTCTGTGCAGTTTCACCCCGAGGCCTCTCCTGGGCCGGAGGACGCGGCCTACATTTTCGACAATTTTATCGACCGCATGAAAGCGGCGCGTCAGGGGAGAAATTAACATGAGAGACGCGACTGTAAAGAAAGTACTTGTGCTCGGCTCCGGCCCCATAAAAATCGGCCAGGCCGCGGAATTTGACTACGCTGGCACGCAGGCATGCCGCGCCCTCAAGGAAGAGGGCTGCAGCGTTATTCTGTTAAACAGCAACCCGGCAACGATACAGACCGATAATTCCGTCGCGGACGTTGTCTATATCCGCCCGCTTGTTACGGACGTCGTTGAAGAGATTTTGAAAGAACACGCCCCCGACGGCGTTGTGGCCACGCTCGGCGGGCAGACGGGGCTGAATCTCTGCATGGAGTGCGAGAGGCTCGGCGTCTGGAAGCGCCACAAATGCCGCGTCCTGGGCACGCAGCCTGAAGCCGTCGAGCGGGCGGAGGCGCGCGAGCCTTTCCGCCGCGCCATGCTCGGCGCCGGGCAGCCGATTATCGCGAGCCGCGGCATTTCATCGGTCGCGGGAGCGCAGGAATTTGCGCTGCATACGCCGCTTCCGCTGATACTGCGCCCCGACTTCACCCTCGGCGGCTCCGGAAACTCCGTCGTGCGTGACATCGAGAACCTCGTGGTGCAGACGGAGGACGCGCTTGCCGCCTCTCCAGTGGGACGGGCGCTGATTGAGCGCTATCTGGAGGGTTGGCATGAATTCGAAATCGAAGTAGTCCGCGACTGCGCCGGAAACGCCCTCGCGGTCTGCGGAATGGAAAACATAGACCCTATGGGCGTCCACACAGGCGACTCCGTAGTCGTTTCCCCGACGCTCACACTAACCGACAGCGAGTGGCAGATGCTGCGCACGGCGGCGCTCAGGATAGTGGAAACGCTTGACATTCGCGGCGCCTGCAACGTCCAGTTCGCCCTCGCCCCCGACGGGAGCGAATATTACGTGATAGAGGTCAACCCGCGCGCAAGCCGCTCCAGCGCCTTGGCCAGCAAGGCGACCGGATACCCCATCGCGCGCATGGCCGCGAAGATTGCTCTCGGCCTTGAGCTGACCGAGATGGCAAACCCCGTGACAGGCGCGGGCAGCGCTCTTTCCGAGCCTGCGCTTGACTATGTCGCGGTAAAGGTTCCCTCATGGCCCTTTGACAGCTTCCCGCAGGCGGACTTCACCATCGGCCCGCGCATGAAAGCGACAGGGGAAGTTCTCGCCATCGGCACTAACTTCGCGCAGGCGCTGACTAAGGCGTGGCGCTCCGTAGCGCGCGGCAAGACCCTGCCAGACAGAAACCTGAGGACGTGGGAGACGCGCAAGCTCTGGGATCAGGTTAACAGGCCGACGCACCTGCGCCTTGATGCCATAACGGAGCTTCTGCGTCGCAGTTCGGCGACGGTGGACGAAATCGCGCGCAGGACGCATATCCGCCGCTATTTCGTGGAACAGCTTAACGATATTCAGCTCGCCGAAAAATATCTGGAGGAGGACGGCGCGGTAAACGGCAACGTGGCAAGCGCCGCGATTAAAGGCTTCACGGCGTCGCAGATAGCGCGCGCCGCCGGCCTGGACGAGAAAGAGGCGCGCACGCTTATCGAAAAAGAGGGCTGCGCCGCCGGCTACCGCGAGGTGGACGGCTGCGCCGGGGAATTCCCCTCCGGCTCCGGCTATTACTACGGTGCGCCGGGCGTTGGAGACGACCCTCACGAAGATCACGAGGGCGGCGTCGTGGTGCTCGGCTCCGGCCCGATACGCATCGCCCAAGGCGTCGAGTTCGACTACTGCTGTGTAAAGGCGGTCGAAGCTCTGCGCCGCCGCGGCGTTCGCGCGATAATGATGAACGTCAACCCAGAGACTGTCAGCACCGACCACGACATATCGGACGCGCTCTATCTGGAGCCTCTTACCGTGGATGACGCCATGCCGGTGCTCGCACGCGAAAAAGCCTCAGGCGTTTTCGCCTGCTTCGGCGGGCAGACGTCGCTGCGTTTAGGCCTCGATCTGGCCGCGCGCGGCGTGAAACTCTTAGGCGCCGGCGCCGACGTCATAGAGGCTGCGGAGGACAGAGGACAGTTCTCCCGGCTGCTTGAACGCATCGGGGTGCCGGAACCGAAAGGCGTGGACGTCGCCTCGGTTGCAGAGGCCGTGGAGGCGGCGAACCGCCTCGGCTACCCGCTGATGGTGCGGCCGAGCTTCGTCATAGGCGGCGTCGCCATGCGCTCCGTCTACGACGAGAAATCGCTCCTCTCTGTACTGAAAGAGGCCTTCGACGCCGTACCCGGGCAGAAAGTCATGGTTGACCAGTTCCTGGCGGGGCGCGAGTTTGAATGCGATGCCCTATGCGACGGCGGCGATGTGCTGATCCCGGGAATCTTCGAGCATATAGACCCCGCCGGCATACACTCAGGCGACTCGATAGCGGTCTTTCCGAGCTTCTCGCTCACGAAAGAACAGCAGGACGAGGTACTCGCCTTTGTTTCCACAATATCGCGCGAGCTTAACGTCCACGGTCTGATGAACATACAGTTCGTCCTGCGCGGCGGCACTTTCTGGATAATCGAAGCCAACCCGCGCGCGAGCCGCACCGTTCCCATCGCGAGCAAAATATCCGGCCTTCCTCTCGTCGACATAGCGGTAGGACTTGCCCTCGGCGAAAAACTGGCCGATATGCCCTACGGCACGGGACTTTACCCCGAAAGCGGCATCTGGGGAGTCAAAGTTCCTGTCTTCTCGAACGACAAGCTCCCCGGCCTTGACCCTAAGCTGGGGCCGCGAATGATGTCCACAGGCGAAAGTCTCGGCATGGCGGACAATCTTTCGACCGCCATCATGGAGGGCCTTCGCGGTTCCGGCTGGACGCCTCCGCAGGCCGGCCGCATACTGATGAGCATAGCAGACAGCGAAAAATCAGAGGCCATGCCCGTCGCGGCTCTCTTCAAACAGCTCGGCTGGGAGGTTGAGGCTACGGCGGGAACGGCCGCCTATCTCAAAAAATGGGGCATCGAAGCGGGCTGCGTCGAACGCGAAAACCTTGTAAAGCGCCTGCGCTCCGGCGGCTGGGATCTTGTGCTCAACATACCGGGCGGCAACGAACGCCACATCGCGGACGGCACGCTGATACGCCGTCACGCCTGCTCCGCCGGCATTCCCTGCCTGCACTCAATATCGGCCGCGTGGGCGGTCGCCGCGGGGCTGGGCAGGAGATAAAAAGCTGACATACAAAAGAAGAGGACGCGCGCCGGCGCGTCCTCTTCTTTGCGATCCTCCGTCTTTAGTAAAAAAAGCGAAATTTCGCGTGAGAAGATTTTTTAACGGCGCTATTCCTTTTTCCACGGAAATGTCATAATATAAATTAAGATATTTCCAAAAGTTATTTTTTTATAAGAAGGCGGGGTTTCAAAAGATGCTCAGCAATAAACTTCTTGACGATATAGGCAGACAGATACTCAGGATACTCCAGGAGGACGGAAGAATTTCGTTCAACGAGCTCGGACGCAAAGTCGGCCTCTCCTCGCCGGCTGTCGCGGAGCGCGTCCGCCGCATGGAAGAGGCCGGAATCATCCGCGGCTACCGCGCCGTCGTGGACCAGTCCCGCGTCGGCTACCCGATAATGGCTTTCGTCCGCCTTGCGATACCTGTTTCTCTTCTGGCGCAGGCCGACGAACTTGCGCAATCAATTCCGGAAGTCCTTGAATGTCACCACGTCACCGGGAGCGACGGCGTCATCATAAAAGTCATCGTATCCTCGGTCGGCCATCTTGAGGATGTAATAAGCAAAATGGGCAGCTGCGGCATGACAACGACGGCGATAGTCCTATCCTCGCCAGTTGTCTCCCGCCCGATAGACCCGGCTCCGCAGCAGCAAAGCGCCGCTTTCCAGGCCGGACAGGGCGATGCGCGCCTTTCGCGCGACGGACGATAGCGAAAAAAACCGGAAAAAGCGTTGACAAATCCATAAGGCCGTAATAAAATATTTAGCGCGCTGGTGAGGTGGCCGAGCTAGGCTTAAGGCGCTCGCCTGCTAAGCGAGTTGGGGGTAAAAGAGCTCCCTCCAGGGTTCAAATCCCTGCCTCACCGCCATAAAAACGAATACGCGCCGGTAGCTCAACTGGATAGAGCATTGGACTACGGATCCAAAGGTTACGGGTTCAAATCCTGTCCGGCGCGCCATTTCTTGAAAATTTCAAGGTCCGGGGCCGATGTTCCGGACCTTTTTGTTTGGCCTTTGATTTGTCCTTTTCATGAACGCGCGGCACGGGCGGCGCTTGACCTCGCGGCGCGGACGCTGTAATTTAATCTATATTTTTATAAGGACGTGTTGCGATTGGGCGGCATTACTGAGAATCTGAACCCGAGACAGCGCGAGGCGGTGGTTTACTGCGACGGGCCGCAGGTCGTGGTCGCGGGGGCGGGCAGCGGAAAGACAAAAGTCCTCACGACGAAAATAGCCTATCTTGTCCGCGAGAAGGGTGTCCGCCCGTGGCGCGTGCTGGCACTGACCTTTACCAACAAGGCGGCGCGCGAGATGAGGAGCCGCGCCGAGGCGCTGTTCGGCGGCGAGCTGGGCGGCCTTGAAATATCCACCTTCCATGCTTACGGCCTGCGCTTCCTCCACCGCTACAAAGAGGCGATGAAAAAGCTGGGCTATCCCTACCCCTTCGTGGTTTTCGACAGAAACGACACAAAATCCATGATTAAGCGCCTGCTGGACGAACTTGGCATTGATCCGAAAAGACTTGACGCGGCCGGCGCAGTTGACCTTATTTCAAAGGCCAAGACGAAGGCGAATCCGGTCACGCGCGAACCGAAGCTGCAGGATCGCTTTCGCTCTCTCTACGACGCCTATCAGGGGGCGCTGAAAAGGCAGGGGGCCGTCGATTTCGACGACCTTATGGTGCTTCCTCTGCATATACTGGCCACGGACAAAGATGTGCTTTCAAAAGAGCGCGGGCGCGTCGAGTGGGTACTCGTCGACGAGTACCAGGACGTCAATATGCCGCAGTATCTGCTTTTGCGCTGTCTCGTGGAGGGCGGACGGAAAATAACGGTTGTCGGCGACCCCGACCAGTCCATATACGGTTGGCGCGGGGCCGATATGTCGATGATACTGAACTTCGAGCGCGACTTCAAAGGCGCGAAAGTCACGGTGCTCGACCAGAATTACCGCTCCACGGGAAACATACTGGACGGCGCCAACGGCGTCATAAAAAACAACGACGCGAGGCACCCGAAGAATCTCTGGACGGCGGCGGAACGCGGGCGCAAAATAGAGGTCAGGCGCTTTTTCAGGGACACAGACGAGGCTGAGTGGGTGGCGAAGCGCGTCGGCGAACTGCGCGACGAGGGCTTCCGCTACGGCGAGATGGCGGTGCTTTACAGAATGAACGCGCTGAGCCGCGGAATGGAGCAGGCGCTGCTTGAGCGCTCAATCCCTTACAACATGATACGCGGCGTCGCCTTCTACGAGCGTGCCGAGGTAAAAGACGTCCTTTCGATGATGCGCCTCGCGGTGAACCCGCTCGACGGGATTTCTCTCTCTCGTGTCGCGAACATTCCGGCGCGCGGCCTCGGCAGGGCAAGCGTTGAAAAGATCGGGAACGCCATCGCGAAGACAGCTTTCGGCTCGCCCGAGGAGCTGTGGGGCGAGGTGAAGAAGAACGGCGCGGGACTCAAAAGCAAACAGGCGGCCGGAGCGAAGGCGCTTGCCTCCGATATGCTTGCGATACTCGGCAGTAAAGAGGACGTGTGCGAGGCGCTCCGCGCCATACTTTACACCAACGGCTACGAAAATTACCTGAAAGAGGAATATCACGAAGACTGGGAGGAGCGCGTGGAGAACGTCATGGAAATACTCTCCGTCGTTACGCCGGGCAACGGCGTTGCCGAGGCTCTTACCGAGGTGCCGCTCGCGACAGACCAGGACGGGGCTGTGACAAATCCCGACGCCGTGAGTCTGCTCACGCTGCACGCGGCGAAAGGCCTTGAATATCCGGCAGTTTTCATGATAGGGTTGGAGGAGGGGATTTTTCCGAGCGCGCGCGCGGTGGAAGGAGAGGGAGACCTTGCCGAGGAGCGGCGGCTCTGCTACGTCGGCATGACGCGGGCGAGGGAAAGGCTTTACATGACGAGCGCGTCAAGCCGCCTGCTCTTCGGCGGAATACAGCGCAGCGCCATTTCCAGATTCGCGGGCGAGATTCCCACGGATGTCAAAGACTTCATAGACGAAGCGGGGGAGGGGTACCATGTCGATCATCGGGCTGACAGGCGACGTTGGCGCTGGTAAGAGCACGCTCTGCGCCGTGTGGCGCGAAATGGGGGCGCGCGTCGTCGATTCCGACACTGTGGCGCGCTCTATGTGGGATCGCGCGGATGTGCGCTGCACGGCAGAAAAGCGCTGGGGAGAGGGATTTTTCGACGAGCCTGACAAAAAAAGGCTCTGGGCGAAAATAGCCGCGAAAATATTCAACGACGAAGAGGAGTACAAATTCGCCTCATCTCTGATACACGGGTATGTCCGCAAAGCGCTCGAAGAGGCTGTCCGCGGGGCGCGCGGCTGGGTCGTCGTCGAAATACCGCTGCTTTACGAAGGCGGCTACGATAAATGGCTCGATTATGTGGTGTACGCCGCAGCACCATTCGACAAGCGCGTCGCGAGAAACTCAAAGCGGAACTGGAACGCGGCGGAGCTGTCCCGCCGCGAGGCGAAGCTGCTGCCGGGCGCGCAAAAGGCGGAAAAAGCCGACTTTGTCCTCGTAAACGAGGGCACCGAAGAGGAATGGAAAGAAAAGGCGCGCCTTCTGGGCGAAAAGCTGAAATCGCTGTGAGGCCGCAAAAGCGGGACATGAGGAAATCCCCGCTGTTACCGCTTTCGCGCGCGCCGCTATATTTTTATCCTCTTTTTAAGCGACCAGAGAACCGCCGCGCCTATCGCCGCGCCCGGGACGGAACTGATCAGAAAAGAGCCGGCCAGGAACCAGAAGCCGACGCTCTTGCCTATGGCGGGGCCTAAAATCAGCGCTCCCGCCCACGCGCCCACGATGCCTGTGCCGACCGGCTCGGCGCAAGACGCGGCGATTTTATATTTTTCCGGCAGAAAGCGGGAGGCCAGTCCGACGAAGAGAGCGCCGAAGATGCTGCCGGGGAAGGCGAAAAGGCTTCCGGTGCCGGCTAAGTTGCGTATCAGACTTGTCACGAAGGCGCTTCCGGCGGCCCACCACGGCCCCAAAACAATGCCGGCTATCACGTTTATCGTGTGCTGAAAGGGAAAACATTTCGCCGGCCCCATAGGTATGGAAACAACTGAAAGCACAACGCCGGCGGCGGAAAGAGCGCCGGCGAGAGATGCTTTTTTCAAAATAAGGTTCTTTTCGCCCTTCATGATTTCCGCTCCTTAGCCGAAATATTTTTTTATCTCGCGGCGCAGGGAGAGTGAGGCCTTTTCCGGGTCGCGAGAGCACATGACCGCCGATGAGAGGGCTATGCCGTCCGCGCCGCAGCCCGCGAGCTCGCGCAGATTCGACAGCTCTATGCCGCCTATCGCGACGGAGGGAATGTTTACGGCGGAAAGCGTTTTCGCTATACCGGCGGGGCCTATCACGACGGCATCGCTTTTTGTCGCCGTGGCGAAAGCCGCGCCGCATCCTATGTAGTCGGCGCCGAGACGTTCAGCCTCGCGCGCCAGTTCGGGCGTCCGGGCAGTACCGCCTATTATGAAATCTGGGCCGGCAACCGCGCGGGCCGCCTCCGCGGGGATGTCTTTCTGTCCGAGGTGCGCGCCGTCCGCGCCCGCGGCGAGCGCTATATCAAGCCTGTCGTTGACTATGAGGAGAGCTCCGCCGACGCGGCAGATTTCTTTCAGTTTCAGCGCAGTTTCGTATGTTTCGCGCGCCGTCCAGCTTTTCACACGCAGCTGGAGCGCCGTTGCCCCCCCGGCGACCGCGGCTTCGCTTTTTTCTATAACCTCGCGCGGGCTGTCGCCTTCGCCGCATATCACGTAGAGGCGTAATTTTTCGGCCAGAGTTTTTCTATCGTACATTTTTTTCATCCTCCCCGTCGTTAAGCCGTGCGAGCAGGTCCATGAAGAGAGTCCTGAAGGAATATGGGGCGAATAGCCCGGCGCGGCGCTCGGCCAGCGCCGCGGCTCTCTTAAAGAGCCTGAGGGCGCGGAGCGAGGCCTCAAAAGGCGCTTCGCGGACGCACATGAGAGCCGTGGCGCTGCCGAGAGCGCATCCGGTGCCGCTTGTCACTGCAAGCAGAGGCGATCCGCCGCAGACGGTCTCGCGCCGTCCGCCGTCGGATACGAAGTCGCGCTCCCCCGTGCAGTAGACGACCGCGCCTATTTTCGCGGCGAGTTCCGCCGTTATCTCCGCGGCGTCTCTTTCCGCGTTTTCGCATGAGACGCCGCGCGGCGCCGCTCCGGCTCCGGCGAGCGCGGAAATTTCCGCGAAATTTCCCTTTATTACGGAAAATTTAACCGAGGCCAGCAGTTCGCCGACCGTCTCCGTGCGGAAGCGCGTAAAGCCGCAGCCCACCGCGTCCAGGACGACGGGGCGCCCCGCCGCGTTTGCCGCGAGCGCGGCGGAAAGATAAAGCTCGCGTGCGCATTCCGGCGGCGTGCCGATGTTTATCAAAAGGGCGTCGCAGGAGGCCGCGATTTCGGCCGCCTCTCCGGGATGCCGCGACATCACGGAAAGCCCGCCGAGCAGAGCGACGCAGTCCGCCTGCAGCTGCGCCGAAACGGAGTTTGTAATCTGGTAAACGAGCGGCTTAGCCATTTATTATTTCTATCCACGGCATGGTAACGGCGTGCCCCAGGCAGCCGGCGCCGCGGCCCGCCGTCACGCCGTAGTGAAGCCCGGCGCGAAGGTAGAGGCGCGCGCGCCGCACCGCCTCGTCGAGAGGACAGCCCGCCGCGAGCTCCGCCGCTATCGCCGAGCTCAATGTGCAGCCCGTGCCGTGGTTCGCGGACGTTTCAATGCGCCTGTCACGAAAGAGCGTCGCCGTCCCGTCGCGGTAAAGCACGTCCGTTATCACGTCCGGACTTCCCTCAAGGTGGCCGCCCTTGACCAGCACCGCGCCGCAGCCGAGCTTCGCTATTTCTTCCGCCGCGTCCTTCATATCTTCGACCGTGCGCACCGGCCTGCCTGTCAGCTTCTCCGCCTCGGGCAGGTTCGGAGTGACTATCAAAGCGAGAGGAACCACAATATTTTTCACCGCGTCGACGGCGTCGTCTTCAAGTAGCGAATCGCCGCTCTGCGCCACCATCACCGGGTCTACCACGATTTTTTTTATCCCGAGCGCCGCGATGCCCGCCGCCGCAGCCTTTATCGCGCCTCGGCTGCCGAGCATCCCCGTCTTTATCGCATCGATCGGGAAATCCCCGCCCACCGATAATATCTGCGCCCTGACAATCTCGGGCGGCACCGCGTGTATGCCGCTCACGCCGACGGAGTTTTGCACCGTAACCGCCGTTACGGCGGAAGTCCCGAAAATTTTGAGAGCCGCAAAAGTTTTGAGGTCGGCCTGTATTCCCGCGCCGCCGCCAGAATCGCTGCCCGCGACCGTCATCGCCATGCCTCTGTATATGCCATGCCGCATCGTAATCCCTCCTAAAAAAAAGCCCCGCTCGGCGCGGGACTTTCATTGTCTTATGCAGCCTCGCTCCCTACGCCGGCATTGACCGGATCAGGTCTGGGGTCGAAGTTTCCTTCCTCTCAGCTTTCGCTCCCCCGGAGTTTTTCATAGATTATCATCTCGCCGCGGCGCTGTCAACTTGACAAAGACGACGCGCGTTGCTACAAAGTTGCGTGAAAGGTGGCCTGCTCTTGAATACGATAAGACTTCCCGGAATCGAAATAGACTCCTGCCGGCGGGAGGAAAGGGAGAGCGTTGTGATGGTACTGGGAGGGCGCGCGCCCTCGCCGGGTTTTCTGGCGCGTCTTGCCTCGCTGGGCGAGGTGTGGGCCGTGGACAGAGGCGTCGACATCTGCCGCGGGGCCGGCGTCGTTCCGAGCCTGCTTATCGGCGACCGCGACAGCGGAAGCGTCCCCGGCCGGCGCTGGGCCGCGTCGCTCGGCGTGCCGGAGCGCAGGTATGAAAGAGACAAAGACCTTACCGATTTCCAGCTGGCTCTTCAAATTTTCGTGCGGGAACGCTGCGCGGGCGGCACGAATATAATTTTGACCGGCGCCTTCGGCGGTCGCTTCGATCATCTGTGGAGCGCTGTCGTCTCCTTTGTCGGCATGACGCGGAGCGGCGTCCCTTTCTGCGTCGCGGACGACTCGGAGGGAATGATTTTTTTAACCGGTGGCGAGAGGCGCCTGTTGACATTTGAACGCCGCCCCGAGGCTGTCTCTCTGATTTCCTTCTCGCCCCGCTGCGCGGGCGTCGGCTTAAGCGGCACGCGCTGGCCGCTTGACGGCGCGGAGCTTGAATACGGCTTTCCCTACGCCGTGAGCAACCGCGTCGGGGAAAGCAGGCGCGTCGCCGTTTCGTGCCGCGAAGGAACACTCGGCTTCTACTGGACGTGGTGCGCCGCCTTTTGACGCCGCGCGCTCTAGTGATAGAATAATCCGCGAAAGACAAAAGCTAAGGATGTGAACATCTGTTGTTAAGACAACTTTTTTCGCAGGGGGGAGTGGCGAACCTTCTGCTGACCGTTCCGGCGGTGTTGTGGGCCATTACCTTCCACGAATTTTGCCACGGCTACGCGGCGAAACTGCTCGGCGACCCGACGGCGGAGCGCGAGGGGCGCCTGTCGCTCAACCCGCTCGACCATCTGGACCCGGTAGGCGCCCTCTGCCTTCTGATCTTCCGCTTCGGGTGGGCGAGGCCGGTCCCGATAGACACGCGCTATTTCAAGCGCCCGAAGCGCGACATAATAATCGTCAGCCTGGCGGGCGTAGCAGGTAATCTGCTGACGGCCTTCATCTGCGCGCGGCTGGTGAATTTCTTTCCCGGACTGTTCCGCAGCTGGGCGGCGCAGCAGTTCATACTGATTATGATATATATAAACTTGGGCCTCGCCTCTTTCAACTTAATCCCGATACCGCCGCTCGACGGCTCCCGCGTGCTCTACGTACTGCTACCTTACAGCTGCATGAAATATTACTACAGGCTCGAACGTTACGGAATGTTTGTCATCGTCGGCCTTCTCGTGCTGGGTGTCTTTCCGTACCTGATGTACCCGATTGTGTCCGCGCTTCTTCATATAATCATGCTGTAGGAGAATATCCGTGAAAAAAATACTTCTCACCAACGACGACGGCGTATACGCCGAAGGAATACAGGCGCTCGCCGCGTCGCTGCGCGAAGGCGGCTACGAGGTCTTCGTCTGCGCGCCGGACAGGGAGCGGAGCGGGGCCGGACACGCCATGACCATGGACAGGCCGCTTCAGGTCAAAAAGGCCAACGTCTCTCTCACGCGCGGTGCCGAGTGCATGTGCTGCGACGGCACTCCGACGGATTCTGTGATACTTGCCCTCGAGGCGCTGCATTTTCCCGCCGAAATGGTTATAGCGGGCATAAACCGCGGCCCGAACCTGGGCGACGACATCACCTATTCCGGCACGGTCTGCGCCGCGATGGAGGGCGTCGTCGCGGGACTTCCCGCGATGGCGGTATCGCTCTCATGCGGCCGCGCGCGAAGCGCGCCGCACTACGAAACGGCCTCCCGCGTCGCGGCGGAGCTGCTGGAATGGACCGAAAAACACCCGATGGAGGATGGGCTGCTCTACAACGTCAACGTGCCGAATGTCCCGCTGAAAAAACTGCGCGGCGTAAAGCTGACGCGCAAAGGCAAACGCCGCTACCGCGACAAAATCACGGTGATAAAGACCCCCTTCGGCGGCGACTCCTACTGGGTAGGCGGACACATCGAGGACGACACCTCGGAGGATACGGACGTGCTCGCCGTATCGCTTGGCTATGCCTCGGTGACACCCCTCCATCTGGAAATGACATCTTTTGCGGCGCTTGAAAAAATCGCGTCTCTTTCGATGGAGCGCGATGTTAGCGAGGCACTCGGAAAGTGAGCGTCCGGGTGCGAAAGGCGCGGCATTCCGCCGCGCGCGGTTGACAGAAGCGCGCTATCTGTTAGAATAACTCTCGGACTTTTGCGAAGGAGGAGCGCCAGTGAGGCTTTTATCCGGCGGACGGACGATACGCATACGACGAATTTCCCGTGATACGCATAAGGCTTTACGCGGTGACGGGGAGATGGGTTTTATCGTTCGGCGACAGAGATGAGGAGCCGCTGGCTGAAAGCGCCTCTCGCAGAGAAGACAGAAACTCCGCGCCCCCGAGCGTAAATTAAACGAAGCGGGCACGAAAGCGCCAACGAGGGTGGCACCGCGGGCAGCGAAAACAATGCCCGTCCCTTTCAGAGAACGAGAGGGACGGGCTTTTTATATTGAAAAAACAGAAAAAATTTTTAAGGAGGAAATTCAAATGGCAGAGGAAAAAAAGGGAAAGGTAATACTTGCTTACAGCGGCGGGCTCGACACATCGGTGGCCATCCCGTGGCTGCACGACCAAGGATATGACGTGGTGACGCTCACGATGCACGTGGGGCAGCAGGCCGACAATCTCGAGGAGATAAAGGAGAAAGCCTACTTCGCCGGAGCCGCGAAAGCCTACATCGTAGATCTGCGCGAGGCTTTCATCGACACCTTCGTGTGGCCGGCGCTCAAAGCCAACGCCGTGTATCAGGGAGTCTACCCGCTCAACTCGGCCCTCTCGCGCCCGATGATCGCTCAGGCTCTTATCTGGTGCGCCGAAAAAGAGGGAGCCGTGGCCGTGGCCCACGGCTGCACGGGAAAAGGGCAGGATCAGGTGCGTATCGAAGTCGCCTGCAACGCCCTTAACCCTGACATCGACGTTCTCGCACCGGTACGCGACTGGGGCTTCACCCGCGAGGAAGAGATGGACTACGCGGCGGCTCACAACGTTCCCGTGCCCACGACGAGAAAAAGCCCGTACAGCATCGACGACAACCTCTGGGGCCGCTCGATAGAGTGCGGCGTGCTCGAAGACCCGTGGAACGAACCGCCGAAAGACGCGTATAAGCTTACCACCGACCCAAAAGAGGCCCCAGACGAGGAAGTCACCGTCGAAATCGCTTTCGAGGCCGGCATACCGGTCGCTGTCAACGGCGAGAGACTGGGTGCGATCGAACTGATAGACTATATGAACAAGACGGCGGGCAAAGCCGGATACGGCAGGATCGACATGATAGAAGACCGCCTCGTCGGCTTCAAGAGCCGCGAAGTCTACGAGTGCCCGGGAGCTCTCGCACTGCTTGCTGCGCACAAAAAGCTGGAGACACTGACGCTTTCAAAGGACGTCCTGAAAACGAAAAAAGAACTCGAAGTGAAATTCGGCGAACTCACATACGAGGGCTACTGGTTCTCCCCGCTCATGGAGGCGATACAGGCCTTCGTAGAGGCCACGCAGAAGACCGTCAGCGGCACAGTCCGCATGAAACTCTACAAAGGCAGCTGCGTCATCGACGGCATGAAGTCGAGCAGTTCCGTATACAGCAAAGAGCTCGCCACATACTCGGCCGGCGACATCTTCGACCAGTCGGCCTCGGTCGGCTTCATCAAGATATGGGGCATGCCGATAAAAACATGGCGCCAGGTGCACACGGAGAAAAACATCAACCCGATCGACAAACTGGTAATGGAAAAAGGAAAAGACGCGACGAAATAGCGCGAAAAAACGGCGGGGAAGGCGCTGGCCTCCCCGCTTTTTTTATTTATTGACGGCGCGCGCGGCACTACTGAGATTTCAGCCCCGCCATGGAAAGGCGCAGATGCTCGCTGATGAGCGCGGCGCACCTTTCTTCGTTGCGGGCCTTCAGAGCCTCCAGAATCATGATATGGTCGTCAAGGCTCGGGTTTGTGTCGAAATCAAAGAAAGACTCGAAAAAAATCATCTGGACAAAAATGCGCGAGAGAATATTGCGCACGTAGTCCGCAAGCGTGCCGTTGCCGGAAGACTCCGCTATGATGATGTGAAAGGCGTCGTTGACCTTAAGATAGGCCTCGAGATCCTTTCGCTTGAAGATGTCGCGCTCCTCGTCTATCTTCTCCTGAAGCATGCAGAGCTGAAGCGGCGTTATCACGCGGGCGGCCTTGCGTATCGCCATCAGTTCGAGAGTCTCCCGCACCTCGTAAGTGTCCATAATCTCCCGGCGCGTCGGCGAGGCGAGGCAGGCACCGAAGCCGGGCGCAATCCGAACCAGCCCCTCGCTTTCAAGACGCCGCAGAGCCTCGCGCACAGGCGTGCGGCTCACGTTCATCTCTCTCGCGACAGCGACCTCCGGAAGCCGCTGGCCGCTGCGGAGAGATTTCCCGAAAATTTTCTTTCTGAGCTGTTCGTAGACATAATCCGAGGC
>CAYVEQ010000036.1:0-15939 GCA_964450835.1 uncultured Synergistaceae bacterium | reverse complement strand
CGCGCGCGAGCTTTAAGAAATAACAAAAGCGCCCCGGCATCCGGAGCGCTTTTTTATCTATCCGCGGCGTTTGTGCCATCTCAGCGCCGTTTCGACAATCTCGTCAAGCGACGAGTGTTCGGGCGTCCAGCCTAAGGTACGCCGTGCCGCCGAAGCGTCGGCGACGAGCACCGGCGGGTCTCCCTCGCGCCTCGGCGCGTCAGCTGCGTTGACTTTGGAGTGTGCGGCTCGCTCGACCGCGTTTACGACTTCAAGCACGGAGTATCCCGTGCCGGTGCCGAGGTTGAGTTTCAGCGCGCTCTCTCCCGCGTCAAGTTTCTCAAGAGCCTTTATGTGGGCCGACGCCAGGTCCGTGACATGAACGTAGTCGCGCACAGCGGTGCCGTCCGGCGTCGCGTAGTCGCGGCCGAAAATTTTCAGTCCGCCGCGCCCGAGCGCGGCTTCAATCGCGAGCGGTATCAGGTGCGTCTCCGGCTCGTGCAGCTCGCCCGTCTCAAGCTCCGGGTCGGCGCCCGCCGCGTTGAAGTAGCGCAGCGCAGCGAACTTCAGGCCGTGCGCCGCCGCGCAGTCCTCAAGCACGCGCTCGACAAAAAGTTTGCTCGCACCGTAGGGGTTTATCGGTTTTTGTTCGTGACGCTCGTCAATAGGCGTGCAAAGCGGCAGGCCGTAGGTGGCGGCGGTGCTTGAAAAAATTATTTTCCCGCACCCCGCGCGCGACATGGCGTCAAGCAGCGAGAGCGCGCCCGCGGTGTTGACGCGGTAATACTCCGCCGGCTTTTCCGTCGACTCGCCGACGCATATCAGCCCCGCGAAATGAAAGACCGCCTCGGGCCTGTACTTTTCGAAAATCTCCGAAAGCCGCCCTGTGTCCAAGATGTCGCACTCCGCCAGCGGCCCCCACTTCACCAGCTCTCTGTGGCCGCGAAAGAGATTGTCGACGGTCACGGGATTCCAGCCGGCCTTCGCGAGCTCTTTGCAGCAGTGGCTGCCGATGTAGCCCGCGCCGCCCGTTACCACGCAGTTTCTCATCGTTTACAGGCTTTTCCCGAGCTCGCGGGCCTCTTTCAGAAATTCCCCGCCGCCGGCCGAGGCGGCCTCTTTCGGGTAAAGGCCGGGCGCGAGTATCTCTCCCGCGATTTCCCAGCCCGCGTAGCCGCAGGCAAGACGGAAGGACTCTTTCAGACCCGCGAAGCACGCGTCGTCGTCGTCGCCCGCCGCCGATATGAGGACGGCTTTTCTGCCGCGAAGGTCAATCGCGGAATCTTTCGCGTAGAAGGGGAGCAGTCTGTCCCATACCGGTTTTATCTGCGCGCTCCACGAGTAGAAGTAAAGCGGCGAGACGAAGGCTATGACGTCCGCGTCCGCGATCGCGTCGTACACCTCGCTCATGCCGTCTTTCTGAACGCAGGGCGCGCCGGCGCTCCAGCAGCGGCGGCAGTCAAGACAGCCGTTCAGCTTTTTGCCGTGAAGCCTGACGCGCCGCACATCGAAGCCCTTTTCCTCCGCGCCGCTCGCGAAAGCTTCCGCGAGAGTCTCCGTGTTGCCGCCCGCGCGCGGGCTGCCGAGCAGAATCGTTACGGTCTTTTTCTCATTCACAGTGATCACCCCTGATTTAGGCTGCCTCTATTATAGTCACACGGTGCGCGGCGCGCCAATGTTCTTTTATAATGATACAATGTTAAAGTCGCCGGGACATGAAAACGCGCGCCCCGTCCTTGCCGGCGTCGCCCGGCCAAAGGCGCGCGGGGAGGCTGGAGATGAGATTTCCGGAAGGATTCGCGAAAGAAAAAAGAGAAATTGTCCGCGCGCTTCTGCTCGGTAAGTTCGCCGGATTCCCGGCGGCGGTCGCGGGCGACTTTATGCTTGACCGCTACATCGGCGGCGAGGTCTCGCGCCTCTCGCCTGAGGCTCCCGTGCCCGTCGTGCGCGTCGGGACCGAACGGCTCGTTGCGGGCGGCGCCGGAAACGTAGCGGCGAACCTCGCGGGGCTCGGCCTGCCGCTTTTTCTCATAGGCAGCGCGGGCGAGGACAGAGAGGGCGAGGCCTTGCTTTCTCTGCCCGTTTTTGAGCGCGCAGACAGGCGGGGCATGAGGCACCTCGGCGCTACGACCGTCAAGACGCGCGTGCTCGGCGGCGGGCGGCAGCAGATGCTGCGGCTTGACCGCGAGGAGATAATAAGTCCGGCCCCCCGCGATATCGCGCTCGCTCTTTCCGATATAAAAAGGGCTGCGGCGGCGGGCGCCCGTTTTATTGTTCTGTCTGATTACGGCAAAGGCTTCTGCTCCGCCGATATGTGCCGCGCGGTCATAGACTTCGCGCGCGGCGCGGGCCTTCCGCTCTGGGTCGACCCCAAGAAGGACGACTGGGAGCCTTACAGGGGAGCATACGCCATAACCCCGAATATGAAAGAGCTCGCGGCGGCCTGCGGGCGCGCCGTGCCGAACGAAGACGGCGCGGTCGCGGAGGCGGCGCGGGAGCTCGCCTCGCGCTACGGCATAGAAAATGTGCTGGCTACGCGATCCGAGAAGGGGGCGACGCTGGTGTCGCGCGGCCTCGCCGAGCATATTCCGGCAAGCCCCGTCGACGTCTTCGACGTTTCCGGGGCGGGCGACACGATGCTCGCCACGGCTGCCGCCTTCTCGGCAGCGGGGCTTTCTCTGCGCGAGGCGGCCTCTGTCGCGAACGCGGCCTCGCAGATAGTGATCGGCAAGGTCGGCACCTGCCCGATAACGGCTCCGGAACTGCTCCGCGCCCTTGCGTCGCGCGACGGCGCGGGCTGCCTCTATTCCGCCGACGAGGCTGAGGCTCTCTGCCGCGGGTGGCGCGAGGCGGGAGAAAAAATAGTCTTTACCAACGGCTGCTTCGACATACTGCACGCGGGCCACGCGGACTCGCTCGCGGCGGCGAAAGCTCTCGGAGACAGGCTTATAGTCGGCCTCAACTCGGACGCTTCAGTGAAAAGGCTGAAAGGGCCGTCGCGCCCCGTGAACGGCGAACTTTCGCGCGCGAAGGTGCTCGCCGCGCTCAAAGCGGTGGACGCGGTGGTTCTGTTCGACGAAGAAACGCCGGCGGCGCTTCTCTCGCGTCTGCGCCCCGACGTCCTCGCCAAAGGCGGCGACTACCGCCCGGAGGAGATAGCGGGGCGGGAATACGCGGGAAGAGTTGTCATTCTTCCCCTGACCGAAGGATACTCCACGACATCCGTTATAGAAAGGATTTCCCGTTTGAAATGAAAAGATGGATAATACTCGACCGCGACGGCACTCTGATAAAAGATAAACATTACCTGCGCGCCCCCGACGGGGCGGAGCTTGCGGAAGGCGCGGCGGAAGGGCTTAAAAGCCTCGCCTCGCGCGGGTACAGGTTCGTCGTGCTCACGAACCAGTCGGGCATAGGGCGCGGATATTTCACCGAAGACGAGATGCGCGCGGTGCACAGGCGCGTGGACGAAATGCTCGCGCGCGAAGGCGTGCGAATCGAGGGCTGGTTTCACTGCCCTCACAGACCGGAAGAAAACTGCTCCTGCCGCAAGCCCGCTACGGGCCTGGCGGACGAGGCCTGCCGCGCGCTCGGCTTCTCGCGCGGGGATATAGCCTGCGTCATAGGAGATAAAAAAAGCGACGCGGATCTGGCTCATGCGCTCGGCGTTCCCTCCGTGCTGATTTCGCCCAACCCCGGGGCGGACGGGAGCGCGTGGGAAACGCGCGGCTGTATCTGCGCTTCGATAGCCGAGGCGGCGGAGGCGCTGCGCCTCGGGGATGAAAGACGCGCGAAGAGCGCCTTCGAGGAAGAACTCCGCGCGCACATAGAGGCGTCGCGCGCCGCGCTCGCTCTGGAAGATGAGATCGCCCGCGCAGCGGATATGATAGTTTCCGCCCTGCGGCGCGGCGGGAGGCTCTTTGCCTGCGGCAACGGCGGCTCCGCGGCGGACGCGCAGCATATGGCGGCGGAGCTTTCGGGACGTTACCTCGCGGAGCGCGAAGCTCTCGACGCCTCGGCGCTTTCCTGCAACACTTCGGCTCTTACGGCGATAGGCAACGACTACGGCTTCGACAGGATTTTCGCGCGCCAGCTCGAGGCGCACGGCCGCGCGGGCGACGTGCTGCTCGCCATATCGACGAGCGGAAACAGCGCGAACGTGACGGAGGCCGCGAAATTCGCGAAAAAGGCGGGAATCGGCGTCATAGCTCTGACAGGCGCGGATGGGGGCATACTCGCCTCTTTTGCCGACGCGGCGATAAAAGCGCCCTCGCGCGACACGCCACGCGTGCAGGAAATTCACATACTGACAGAACACATCCTCTGCGGCATCGCGGAAAGGGCGCTCTGCCGCTGAAAACCGCGCGGCGCGTGGTAGAATAAACTGGCAATGATAAAGAAAAGGCGGGAGGTCTTCTGCAATGCTGTTGTGCCGGGACTTCAAATTTGACGCGGCGCATAACCTCATACATTATCACGGCAAGTGCGAGCGGCTGCACGGCCACACATACCGGCTGCGCGTAACGCTCGCGGGCGAACCCGACGGCGAGGGAATGATTTTCGACTTCGCCGAGCTGAAAAAAAAGGTGAAGGAGCTCGTGCTCGACAAACTGGATCACTCGTATATAAACGACCTGCTCGAACAGCCGACGGCCGAGTATATCGCGCGGTGGATTTTCGGCAGGCTCGACGCGCCTCTGCGCCGCGGCGGCTGCCGCCTGTACGAGATAAAGCTCTGGGAGACGGAGGACTCTTCCGTGATATGCCGCCGCGAGGACATGAAAGATGCGTGACGTCCAGAGCGAGGCCGACGGCAGAAATCTCGCGATCGACCGCGTCGGCATAAGCGGCATATCGTGGCCCATCACGGTGCTCGACAGAGAACACGGAACGCAGGAAACAGTCGCCTGCGTGAGTCTCTCCGTTTCGCTGACGCGCGACTACCGCGGCACGCACATGAGCCGTTTCGTCGAAGTGCTCGGCGCCCAGGAAAAAAAAGTGACTTTCCATAACATGGAAGAACTTCTCTCAAAGCTTAAAGAGCGTCTCCGCGCGGAGGAGGCGCACGCCGTTTTTGATTTTCCCTATTTTATAACCAAGAGCGCGCCGGTCAGCGGCGCGAAGGGCCGCGTCAGGTGCGACGCGCGCTTTGACGCGGCGCTGCGCGGGAGCGACTTCGACCTTGTGACGACAGTCGCCGTCCCGGTGCAGACGCTCTGCCCCTGCTCGAAGGAGATCTCGTCCTTCGGCGCTCACAATCAGCGCGCGCACGCTGTTATCTCCGCGCGCCTTTCGGCCTTCGTCTGGCTTGAAGAGTTTATCGAGGCGGCGGAAAGATGCGCCTCGTCGCCGGTATACAGTCTGCTGAAACGGGAGGACGAAAAGTTCGTGACGGAGCGCGCCTATGAAAATCCCCGCTTCGTCGAGGACGCGGTGCGCGAGCTGGCTCTCGTCATGGAAGGAGACACGCGCGTCCGGTGGTTCCGTGTCTCCGTTACGAGCCACGAGAGCATACACAATCACGACGCCTTTGCCGTGATTGAAAAGGATAAAAGGAAATGAGCCCGGGTAAAGCTACGCCTCTCGCCGTGCTTGACGGCGAGGGCGCGCTGCGCGCGAAAAGGGGGCACCCGTGGATTTTCCGCGGCAGCCTGCTGCGGGCGCCGGAGTGCGCCGCCGGCGACCTTGTCGCCTTTTCCGACAGACGCGGCGAAATCTTGGGCTGGGGGCTGTGGAGCGAAAGCGCCCTCTGCATAAGGGCGCTCACGTCGGACGTCCGAAAGCCCGACTTGACCGTGCTGCTGCGCTCGCGCCTTGAAGCGGCTTTGGCGGCGCGCGAAAAACTGTGCGCGGGCGAGGAGTGCTTCCGCTGGGTGCACGGAGAGGGCGACCGCCTGCCGGGAATCGCGGCCGATCTTTACGGCGATGTGCTGTCGCTTCAGCTTTCGTCCTACGGCTGGTACAGGCGGGCTGAAGAGGTGGCGGAGGCGTTCCGCGGCGCGAGAAAATTATCCGCGGTTATACTGCGCAACGACACAAGACATCTTGACAAAGAGGGCATACCGCGCGAGGTAAAAGCGCTTTTCGGCGAAATCCCGAAAAGCCCGCTGAAACTTCGCGCGGGCGGCGTGACGGAGCTTGTCGACGTGGCGGGCGGGCAGAAGACCGGCGCGTATCTTGACGTTCGCGGCGTGCCCGAGACGCTCGACCCGTTTTATAAAGGCGCTTCTCTGCTTGACTGCTTCTGCTACCAGGGTAGTTTCACCACGCGGGCGCTCATGCGCGGAGCGGAAAGCGTCACGGCAATAGACCAGTCGGAGGCGGCTCTCGCGCTCGCGAAGGAGAATCTCGGACTGAACGGCGTTGACAGTTCCCGCGCCGAGTTCATACGCGGCAACGCCTTTGACATATTGCGGCGGATGGACGCGGAGCGCAGGAAATTCGACATCGTTGTAATGGACCCGCCTCCGTTCTCGCCCTCCAAAGGACAGAGAGAGGCGGCGCGGCGCGGATACAAGGAACTCGCGGTGCGTGCATTCCGCATGCTGGGGCGCGGAGGACAGCTGGTCTTTATCTGCTGCAGCCACGCTTTCACGCGCGAGATGCTGCTTGACGTTCTGGCTGAGGCGTCGCGCGATGCCGGTGTCGTCTGCTGCGTGACGCGCGGGATAAGCCAGCCGGAGGATCACCCGGCGCTGCTCGGAGTGCCCGAGACGGATTATCTGAAAGGTTTTGTGGTCGGAGTGACGGAATGAGAGAGAAAGAGATAAAAGCTGCGCTCTTTGATTTTGACATGACGCTCGTTGACAGCAGCCCGGGCATATTTCACTGCACGAACCGTTTCGCGGAAGAGATGGGGCTTACCCCCGTTCCCCTCGAAACCGTAATGGCCGCGATCGGCCTCACGATAGAGGACAGCTGGACGATGTACTGGGGAAGTTTCCGGAAGGAATGGATTCAGCTTTACCGTGAAAAGTTCCGGGCCGAGGAGCGCGCCCTGATGCGCCTCTTTCCCAAAACGACAGAAACGCTTGAAGTTCTGCGCCGCGCCGGAATAAAGACCGGCCTTGTCTCAAACAGGCGTTTTGCACGCGCGCCGGCGGAGTATCTTGGGCTGACGCAGCATCTTGACGTAGTAATCGGCCTTGAGGACGTGACGCGCGCGAAGCCGGACCCCGAGCCTCTGCTTATCGCGCTCGCGCGGCTCGGCGTCTCGCCTGCCGGCGCAATCTACACGGGAGACACGGACATAGATATGAAAACCGCCGCGGCGGCGGGGGTGCGCGGCGTAGGCGTGACGACCGGCAATTTCGACGTAGAGGCGCTTCGCGCGGCAGGTGCGTGGCGCGTCTGCGCGGGCCTCGCGGAGATCCCCGCGCTTTGCGCAAAAGCCCCGCGCGGGTAATATAATATGGTCAGAAGGTACGTTCCCGAGAAAAAAAGCAGAGCCTTCAGCGTGACATACTGGCTCGGCGTGCTCATAATAGCGGCGGTTTGGGTGTGGGCTTTCAAGCTCTACTTCGACAGGTACGAATACCTTCATCCCGACATAACATGGGCGACTCCGGGGATTGACACGCAGCTTATAAAGACGAGCGGCCTTCTGCTCTGGAAGGAAGATATTATACGCGCCCCAGTCTCGGGCGCCTGCCGCTACCCGATGGGCAAAGGCCCGGTGCGGGTGCCGCGCGGGGCTGTCGTCGCGCGGGTCGGCGGACGCGAGGTGAAAGCGACGCGGCAGGGCTATTTTGTCGCGGGAAAAGACGGGCGCGAGCTTAACTGGCGCTATTCGGCGCTTTGGCGCGCGGGCCGCGGCGAGTTCTCAAAGAGATCGGAAATCCGCTATTTCGGCGACGGAGCGCAGGTCGCACGAGGGCAGATGATAGGCAAAGTCGCGGAACAGCCTCAGGAGCTCCGTTTCATCGGCTACGTTCCCGCGCGCGGCGACGTCGCCGAACAGCTTAAAAAAGAGAGGCTCCGCGTTCGCATGGACGGAGACGACACGCCCTCCGTCGCAGAGGTGCGCGTCACGCGCGAAGAGGACGGGTTCACGAAGCTGGCGCTCGTGATGCCGTGGTTCCCTCCCGAAATGATGAAGACGCGCAACTACGAGTTGATTGTCGACGCGGGACAAACGCGCGGGGCGATAGTGCCGCGGAGCGCCATCGTCGAGAAAGAAGGCAGAAAGGGAGTCTATATGATACACGGAGCGCGCGTGGTGTTCGCGCCCGTCGAAGGGCAGCCGTTCGCGGACGAGAAATTTCTTATTACGGATGGGTTATCCGTCGGAGACGCGGTGGCAGAGGACGCATCCTCAGCGAGAGAAGGAAGGATACAGCTTTGGTAAGCGGGATAAAAGAAAATATCGGGAGAATAAGAGGCGAGATAGCCGAGGCGGCAAGACGCGCCGGCAGAGAAAAAGAAAAAATTCTCCTCATGGCCGTCACCAAATTCCACCCGGTCGAAATGATGACAGAGGCGGCCCCGTTCGTCGACCTAATAGGCGAAAACCGTGTGCAGGAGGCTGCGGCGAAGCGCGGCTCGTGCCCCCGCGAGGTGTCGGCGCGCCCGTGGCATCTGATAGGCCATCTGCAAAAAAACAAAATAAGGCGCGCGCTTGAAATTTTCGATTTGATAGAAAGCGTGGACTCTCTTGACACGGCGCGCGCGATGGAGCGCGTACTGAACGAGGGCGGACGAGCGGGAAAATTTCCGGTTTTCGTGGAGGTCAATATGTCGCGCGAAGCCGCGAAAAGCGGCGTCGCGCCGGAAGAGGCGGAGCGCCTTCTTGAAAACATCATGAGTTCCGCCCCTTCGCTGCGCGTTGATGGACTCATGACAGTCGCGCGCCAGACGGATGACGAGTCGTTGCTGCGGGAGACATTCGGCGGACTGCGCGAACTTCGCGACAGGCTGCGCGCGGCGACGGGCCTTCCGCTGCCCGAGATGTCCATGGGCATGAGCGGTGATTTCGCCGTCGCGGTCGAAGAGGGAAGCACGATAGTAAGAATCGGCAGCGCCATCTTCGGACCGAGAAATTACGGCTGACAGAAATTCATAAAAAGGAGCAGATGAAATGTCCGAACTTTTAACCTCTCTTGACGTTGTCAACCAGTCCTTCAAGAAAAGCCTTCGCGGCTACGACGCGGCTGAGGTTGACGAGTTTCTCGACCACGTGGCGGAGACGCTGCAGTTCTACAACCAGAAGACGAAAGAGCTGGAGCGAGATTTGACAGCGAAGCAGGAGAGTCTGGCCGAGTACGACAGGATGAAAGAGGTTCTCCACGAGGCTCTCCTGATGGCGCAGAAGAGCGCCGACGACCGCATAAAAAGCGCGCGCGACCAGGCCGCCAAGATAATCGCAGATGCGAAAGAAGAGGCGGACGCCATGTGCCGCGACGCGTCGGCCGAGGCGGAGCGTCTCCGCGCCGGCGTGGAGCAGATACGCAATATACGCGATATGTACGCGCAGGAATTTCGCGGAATACTGGCGAAGTTTGACACGCAGCTGAATCAGGTCATGAATTCGCAGCTGAGCGGCGCGGTCGACAGCGTGCTTGAAGTGCGCGAAAAATCCGGCGAGGATACGGCAGAACGGCAGGATGGCGAGCGGCCGGCGAAACCCGAATCCGGAGATTTCGCCGCCGCCTGCGGAATGCTCGGAGTCGACCCGCAGGAGCTGCTGCCGAAATAAAGGCGGCGCGCTTTGGACGAAAGGCTGCGGGCCCCGCTTTCCGTCATTAAAGGCGCGGGGCCGCGCAGGCTCGCGCTGCTTGAAAAGCTCGGCCTTCGCACCGTTTACGATCTGCTTTGGTTTTTCCCCAGAAAATACGAGGACCGCAGAAATCTAAGGAAAATTTCCGCGCTTGTGCCGGGCGAGCCCTCCGCGGTCGTAGCGAGGCCTCTCTCCTGCGACGCCCGCCCTCTGCCGGGACGGGGCCGCAGGATAATAAAATGCCGTTTTACAGACGAAAGCGGCCTTCTCGACGCTGTGTGGTTCAACGTCAAAGGACTTGAGAACTCTCTGCGCGAAGAAAGCCGCGTCGCTCTTTTCGGCGTGCCGGCCTTGCGCGCCGGCGTCTTTGAAATGACATCGCCGGAGACAGAAATACTGAAAGAGGGCGAGAGCGCGGAGAACTTCGCCTCTATAACGCCCGTGTATCCCGCGACCGCGGGGCTGCCGAGGAAATGGCTGCGCCGCGCGATAGCGGAGACGGTAAAAGAATACGCGCCGCTTCTTCGCGACCCTCTGCCGCCGGCGATAAGAGAAAAACGCGGACTCGTGAGCCTTGCGCGGGCCGTAGAGCAGACGCACATGCCCGACTCGCCCGAAAGCTTAAATGAGGCGCGGCGGCGGATAGCGTACGGGGAACTTTTCGACCTGCAGCTGGCGATGGCCGCATCCCGCGCGCGCGCCGCGAAAAGCGGGGCTGCCCGCGCTGTCCGCGGCCCGCTCTTTGCCGCCCTGATTTCTTCTCTTCCCTTCAAACTCACAGACTCTCAGCAAAAAGCGATAGACGAAACAGTAGAGAACGCCGCGTCGGGGACGCAGAGCGCGCGCCTGCTCATGGGCGACGTCGGCTGCGGCAAGACCGTCGTTGCGGCGGCCTTCGCGGCGGCGGTGTGCGACGGCGGCGCTCAGTGCGCGGTGCTTGCGCCGACAGAGACGCTCGCGGTACAGCTTCACGAACAGATGAAAAAATACATTCCTCTCGCCGAAGGGGAATGTGTCCTGCTTACAGGGGCGCTCGGCGCCGCGGAACGCAAAAAGGCAGAGGCGCGGGCGGCGGGCGGGGCGAAAATCATTGTGGGAACGCAGGCGCTGATATCGGAAAAAATAAAATTCCGCGCGCTCGGCGCCGTGATAATAGACGAACAGCAGCGTTTCGGCGTGCGCCAGCGCGAGAGGCTCCTCGCGAACCCGCCGAGGCCGCATCTGCTCATGATGAGCGCCACCCCGATACCGCGCACGATGGCGCTCGCCCTCTACGGCGACCTTGACCTGACGGTGATGGAAGACTCTCCCGCGGGCCGCGCGCCGGTTGCGACGCGCGTCGCGGACTACGGCAGGCTTGGCGATTTGACGCGGTTTATCGCGCGCGAAATCATCGCGGGCGGGCGCGTCTACTGGATATGCCCCCGCATCGGCGAAAGCGGCGGCCTCGGCGTCTCCGCCGTCAGAAGATACGAATGGCTCGTAAAAAAACTGCCGCCCGTTAAAATATCGCTCGTTCACGGACAGATGGAAAGCGCCGATAAAGAGCGGGCGCTTTCCTCATTCAGGAGCGGGGAAAGCGCGCTCCTCGTAGGGACGACGGTGCTTGAGGTCGGCATAGACGTGCCGGAGGCGAGTGTAATAGTGATAGAGTCGCCGGAGCGCTGCGGCCTTTCACAGCTTCACCAGCTTCGCGGGCGCGTAGGGCGCGGCGCGCGGCGCGGAGTCTGCGTTCTGCTGTCCGGAGAGGCGGAAGAATCGGAGAGACTTAAAAAATTCGCCGCGATGAACGACGGCTTCGCGATAGCGGAGGCCGACCTCGCGCTGAGAGGAGCGGGCGAGCTTGCCGGCGTCGCCCAGCACGGCGCGCCCGGCTTTATCGCCGCGGACCTGTCGCGCGACGCGGAACTCCTGAAACTCGCGCGCGAGGACGCCTTTGCTCTGACTGCCTCGGCGTGAGCGCGTCAGCGAGGGCTTTTCAAAAAACATCCCGTGCCGCATAAATCCGCGCGGCTCCGCGGCGTTCGCCCGCGTCCACGTTGCCATTTCGCGTCTTCTTTGGCCGGCCGCGTTGTCCTTGCGCCTGTTCGTCAGTGTCCGCGCCGCCTCTTGTGAAATGTCTAATTTTTTTGTAAAATATCTGACGTTGGCATAAAATTCACTATGTGGTTTCATCATACAATTTTACGTCTGACAAACATTCGAGAACCATGACAGATGAATATGAGGTGAAAAGAAAAATGGAATGGGAATTTACCACTCTTGTGCTGTGTATCATCACTGGGCTCGCGTTAGGCGCCCTCATCGGCTTTACATATCACAAGAAAACAGAGGAAAGAAAATTCAGAGGAGCCCTCTCCGAGGCCGACAGAATTGTTCAGGAGGCCATGAAAAAGGCGGAGACCGCAAAACGCGACATCGTGGCCGAGGGCAAGGAAGAGATCCACAGACTGAGACAGGAGCTCGACCGCGACACGAAAGACCGCCGCGCCGAACTGCAGCGGACGGAGCGCCGCCTCGAGCAGAAGGAAGAAAACCTTGACAGGAAGCTCGAAAGTATCAGCCGCAGGGAAGAGGACTTGAAAAACAAGAACGAGCAGGTGCAGACGAAGCTCAACAGGCTAACGGATCAGGAGCAGGAGCTTATCGCCAAACTGGAGCAGATAGCCGGACTCACGCGGGACGAGGCGCGGGCGCAGCTACTGGCGGAGGTCGAAGCCGACGCCAACCATTTCATAGGGCTCAGGCTGAAAGAGCTCGAAGAGAGGGCGAAGCGCGATGCCGACCGCAGAGCGCAGGAGATATTGGCTACCGCCATACAGCGTTGCAGCGTCGACTTCACATCGGACGTCGTCGTGAGCGTCGTCAGCCTTCCCTCCGACGAGATGAAAGGACGCATAATCGGACGCGAAGGGCGCAATATAAGAACTTTTGAAACGCTGACGGGAGTCGACCTTATCGTCGACGATACGCCGGAAGCCGTTACGCTGAGCAGCTTCGATCCGGTCAGGCGCGAAGTGGCGCGCCTGTCGCTGGAGCGGCTCGTTGTCGACGGGCGTATCCACCCGGCCCGCATAGAGGAAATAATAGAGCGCGCGGAGAAAGACGTTCAGACGCAGATAATCGAAACGGCGGAGGAGGCGCTTCTTGAAACCGGCATAAAGAATATGCACGGCGAGCTGTCGAAGATAATCGGCCAGCTGCGCTACCG
This sequence comes from uncultured Synergistaceae bacterium, assembly GCA_964450835.1. Classification (GTDB taxonomy): domain Bacteria; phylum Synergistota; class Synergistia; order Synergistales; family Synergistaceae; genus Caccocola. The sequence continues at coordinate 3,034 of CAYVEQ010000036.1, read as the reverse complement.
CACCAGCTACGGACAGAACGCGCTCGCGCACAGCCTTGAAGTAGCGCACCTGGCCGGCGTCATGGCCGCAGAGCTCGGACTTGACGAGCAGAAAGCCCGCAGGGCGGGACTTCTTCATGATATAGGCAAGGCGGTTGACCACCAGATAGAGGGGCCGCACGCCAGAATCGGCGCCGACCTCGCCAAACGCTACGGCGAAAGCCCCGATATAGTGAACGCGATAGCCTCGCACCACGAGGACGAGGAACCTCAGACGATTTACGCGGTGCTTGTGGCGGCGGCGGACGCTGTCAGCGCCTCGCGCCCCGGAGCGCGCCGCGAGAGTCTCGATGCCTATGTGAAGCGCCTCGAGAAGCTCGAAGAAGTCGCGAAAACTTTCGGCGGCGTCAGCAAGGCTTTCGCTATACAGGCGGGCCGTGAAGTGCGTGTGGCGGTAGCCCCTAACATCACCGACGACGGCGAGATGCAGAAACTCGCATACGACATCGCGCGCAAGATAGAAGAAGAACTGCGCTACCCCGGCCAGATAAAGGTCACGCTGATACGGGAGACGCGCGCCGTGGAATACGCGAAATAGGCTTTCCGCGATGCGCGTGCTTTTCATAGGCGACATAATGGGCCGCCCCGGCCGTCTCGCAGCGGCGAAGTTCATACCGCGCCTGCGCGATGACTTCGGCGGCTTTGACTTCGTTATAGCCAACGGGGAAAACAGCGCCGCCGGCTTCGGCCTCACGGAAAAAGTGATGCTCGAACTCTTCTCTTACGGCATAGATATACTGACGAACGGCAATCACGTCTGGGATAAAAAAGATTTTCTCCGGACGCTCGACTCGGAGCCGAACGTTTTGCGTCCGGCGAACCACCCGAAGGGCACGCCGGGACGCGGGTTCGCAGTGTACGGAAAGAACGGCGAAAGACTCGCCGTCATCTGCCTTCAGGGGAGAACCTTCATGCCGCCCCTCGACTGTCCCTTTCAGACAGCCGACGCTCTGCTCGCTTCGTGCGGCACGCCCGCGGTGTTCGTCGACATACACGCCGAGGCGACTTCCGAAAAGAGGGCGCTCGCCCTATATCTTGACGGGCGGGTCTCGGCGGTCGTAGGTACGCATACTCACGTGCAGACAGCGGACGAGGAGATACTGCCGGGCGGCACCGCCTATTTGAGCGACGCGGGAATGACCGGCGGACACGGCGGTGTGATCGGCATGACGGCGGAGTCTGTCCTGCCGAAGTTCCTGACCGGAACGCCGAGCCGTTTTGCCGTCTGCGAGGAGCGCGTGAAGTTTCAGGGCGTCGTCGTCGAAATCGACGGAAAGAGCGGACGCGCGCTCGGCGTGACCCGAGTCGACATTTTGGCGGAAAATTGATTTTACCGGAGATAAACCGCACGGACAGAGGCCTGTGCGGCTTATTTTTTGTCCGGCATCCGCTTGGGAAGAACGTGGAAGGCGAAGGACGCGGCGAACAACGGAAAAAACGCGGGCTTGAGCCCTAGCGCGGTTTTACTGAGCTGACAAAGCGCGCGGCTTTACGAAAAAGTACCGCAGCGCAGACGCTGCGATATGCGCCGTGAAAACGAAAGGAGAGGGTCTTTTGGAGTTAAAGAGTGAAAAGAGAGAACAATGGGGAAGCCGTTTCGGCTTTATCATGGCGGCGGCTGGTTCGGCGGTCGGCCTCGGCAACGTGTGGAGGTTTCCCTACATCACAGGGAAATACGGCGGCGGAGCCTTTGTGCTCGTCTATCTTGCATTTGTGCTCGTCATAGGCGCGTCGGTGCTTCTCGCGGAGCTGGCTATCGGCAGACGGGCGAAGCTCGACGCGGTCGGCGCTTTTAAGAAGCTGGGCGGAGGCGCGTGGCCTGCAGTAGGCTGCATGGGAATATTCTGCGCCGTGGTCATTCTCTCGTACTACGCTGTGATAACGGGCTGGACGCTCGCGTATATGTTCAAATCTTTCGGAGGCCTTATGGAAGAGGCGGCGTCGGGAAAAGCCGCGGAAACGTTCACGGACTTCATAGCGAATCCCTATCTTACGGTGATCTGCCTCTGCGCGGTGATGGCGGGCATCATGTTCGTCGGCTACCGCGGAATCAGCGGCGGCATAGAAAAAAGCTGCAAAGTGCTGATGCCGATGCTTTTTATCATAATGCTGCTTCTTATCGCCCGTTCGCTGACACTCCCCGGGGCCGCGGCTGGGCTGCGCTTTTATCTGACGCCGGATTTCTCGAAGTTCTCGGCGGAAGGGCTGCTCGCCGCCTTCGGCCAGGGTTTTTACTCGCTCTCGCTCGGCATGGGCATAACGATAACTTACGGCAGTTATCTCAGCAGCCGGGAATATATGCCGTCGATGACGCGCACGATCATCATACTCGACACCTTCGCCGCCTTTATGGCGGGGCTTGTCATATTCCCCGCGGTATTTGCCTTCGGCATAGACGCCGGTTCGGGCCCGGGGCTGACCTTCGTCACGCTGCCCGCGGTTTTTGCCCGTATGCCGATGGGAGAGCTCTTCTCCTTCGCGTTCTTCGCGCTTCTTTTTATCGCTGCCTTCACCTCGGGCATCGCGCTCTTTGAAGTCTCCGTGACATACGCGATAGACGAGCTTCACTGGACGCGCCCGATGTCCGCTCTTGTAATCGGCGCGGCGATAACGCTGCTCGGCGTTCCCTCCGCTCTTTCGGGCGGGGAGCACATACCGAAGATATTCGGCATGGGGTTCCTCGACGCGATGGACTTCATCACCAATAACGCTATAATGCCGATAGGAGGCGCGCTTACCTCGCTCTTCGTCGGCTGGGTGTGGACGCAGGACGCTCTTGACGAAGTGACGGGGCGCGGCGAGTTCAGATTCAGGTTCTATAAGGCGTGGCTTTGGATATGCCGCCTTGTCGCCCCCGTATGCATAACGGCGGTTTTCATCGCGGGGATCAGATAGGATACTTTGACCGGCTTCACGGGCCTCACAAAGAGACGGACCTTTCGTGTTCCGTCTCTTTTTTTATATCCGCGCGCAAGAGCGTGCTTTTCGCGGGCGC
>CAYVEQ010000035.1:15646-17011 GCA_964450835.1 uncultured Synergistaceae bacterium | reverse complement strand
TTGATTTTTATGAAGGCGCGCTGCACGCCGTCGACGTAATAATTCGTGTCGGCGATCACCATAGAGCCCTCTTTTATCCGCTCGGCTTTTATTTCGCTGACGAAACGCTTCTCCAGCATGTCGGGCAGCATGAACGGCTCTTTGCTCTCTTCCCCGTCCTCACCGCTCCCGTTCTTGTCCTCTCCGTCCGTTTCGCCGTCCGGAGCCGGCGCGGAAAGATCCTCCCGCTCATTATCGGGTTTTTCCTCTTTCTTCGCCGAGCTGTCCTCGGGGCCGCCTATTTCGACAATCAGCTGATTGTTGCTCTCTTTCGCGTTGAGTTCGCCTATCAGTTCGGCGAACGAGGTAATGGCTCGCGTTCCCGTTATCAAAGGCTCCTGCTGCGGCTCCTCTATGCCGCCGCCTCGCGCGGTAACCTCGCAGAAGCCCACGGCGTTTTCGGGAACTGTCAGCTCGAATGTTTTTATAACCGCGTCTCTGCGCCACGGGCGGAAGGTAACGTCGGCCGTGATTTTCTCGCCCGGCTCGTACAAATCTTTCTCGTCGCGTATTTCTATTTTTTCTATATAGACGACGCGCGGCTCGCGTGTAAGCTCCGCGTCCACAGTAACGCCGTAAGGGCTTATCGTGCGGAATTTGTTGTGCGCTATTATCTTATCCATTGTTTCAAGCTCTTTTTGCAGAGACTTGACAAGATCCTTTCTGGAAAAAAAGATGTCGCGGCGCGTCCAGACCGGCTCCATGTTGCCGCCGCTTACGGTATATTTGAGAATCGCCGTCCCCTCTCCCTTGCGTCCCCACTCGGCTTCGATAAGGCCAGATATGCCCGTCGCGCCAAGCTCCGGCGCTATGAAGGGGTCGGCGACGGTCTGAAAACGTTTCGTCACTCTTCTGCCCGTGTCCGTGTCTTTGAAGTTGACCGTGTAGCTCGACGCGGCGGCAAGCCGTCCCAGCGTCCCGCCGATTGCCTCAGGCCTGTCCTGCGTGACTATCCCCGCTATGGAATCCAAAAAGCCGAGTTTGAACGAGCTTGTCAGGCTCGGGATTATCTTTACTATTTCCGCCCGCATCAGGGCGTAGGACACCGCGCCGCGGTTCAGCATCGGGTGCGCGAAAGCGATGAAGCGCCCGTCGCGCGACAGAGCGGTCAGAGTCCCGATAGAGCCTGCGGAGAAATCACCCCACGCGAGCGCGACGCCGATTGCCGCGCCCGGCTCCGGCTTCCAGTCAAGGTCCGCGTGAACGCCCTTCCCCGCTTTCGCGCCGAACGGAACGACTTCTGCGCCGAGCAGTTTTCCGAGATGTCTGGACATTCTTTCGCTTATGCCGTCCACCATCAGCGGCATGGCCTTTTTCGTAGGCGCG
>CAYVEQ010000035.1:5883-15546 GCA_964450835.1 uncultured Synergistaceae bacterium | reverse complement strand
GGCTTTTTGTCGGGAGAAAGCGGCTTTTCAAGCGGAATTTTCGGGATTTCAAAGCCGGGCGTCTCGTCCTTCCACTCCAGGGCGCGCGTCATATCCTCTATCGGCGTCACCATGCCGAGATTGTTGTCCGCGAATGACCAGCCGTAGCCTATCGCGCCGATGAGTTTTCCGTCGATGTAGACGGGAGAGCCGCTCATGCCGGCCGCTATGCCTCCGTGCTCGCGCACATATTTATCCTTTACCTCTATGACGATAAGGTTTTTCGGGCTTGTCTTTCGGGGCAGCACGCCTATGACGGCCACCTCAAAGGGCGTGACCTCGGTCCCCGATAAGACAGTCTTGGCGTATCCCGTCATGCCCGGCTTTATCGCGGAGAGCGGCATCACAGGCTCGGACGGGACAAACCCGCCGGCTTTTCCCGAGGCCTCCGCGCCCTCTGAAACAGCAAGAACAGCCGCGAGCGTCAGGATTATCGCTGTTATCTTCTTCATTTTAAGGGATTTCATCTCCACGGCACAGAATTAAGTGTCCACATTATACCAAAAGCCGCGCGGGACACGCGGCTTTCTGTAACGCGACTTAAATGAAACGGCAGAGCAAATCTCGCCGTTCCTCACGCCGGCGTTTCGTCTCTCTTGCTTCTTTCGTTCCTTTTCTTTTTCACCGCCGGAAGATTCAGTTCGTTCTTTTTCCCCGTTCGCGGTTTTTAATCCTGTCTTGCAAGCAAGCGGGATTAAATCGGATTCTGACCGGCTCTCCCCCTTCAGACACAACCGAGCGCCGTGTCGTGGCGCGTGAGTTTATCTGACTTTTCTGGCGTTGTCCGGCTGCGGCAATCCGGCGTTTTTCGCAGAGCGCAGAGAGGAGATGATCAGTTCGTCTATGTTTCCGTCAAGCACGGACTGAACGTCGCCTATCTCCAGCCCCGAACGGTGGTCTTTGACAAGCTGGAAGGGCTGGAGCGTGTAGGAGCGTATCTGGCTGCCCCACGCTATCGTTCTTTTTTCGCCCTGTATGCTGTCAAGCTGTTCCTGGCGCTCGCGCAGAGTTCTCTCAAAGAGTTTCGAGCGCAGCACCTGCATAGCCGTCTCGCGGTTCATGTGCTGCGAGCGTTCCGTCTGGCACGACACCACTATGCCCGTCGGAACATGAGTTATGCGCACGGCGGAGTCGGTCATGTTGACATACTGTCCTCCCGCGCCGCTCGCACGGAAAGTATCCGTTTTAAGGTCTTCGGGGCGTATATCGACATGCACGCTCTCAGGCAGCACCGGCATCACCTCCACCGAGGCGAAGCTCGTGTGGCGTCTTCTCGCGGAGTCAAAGGGCGATATGCGGACAAGGCGGTGCACGCCCTGCTCAACTTTCAGATAGCCGTAAGCGTAATCCCCGGAGACTGAGAATGTTATGCTTTTTATGCCCGCCTCCTGGTCCGGCAGTTCGTCTATTATCTTCACGGAATATCCGCGCGTCTCCGCCCAGCGCATATACATACGGCACAGCATGCGCGCCCAGTCCTGCGAGTCGAGGCCGCCCGCGCCGGCGTGTATTGCCATTATCGTGTCCCCGGCGTCGTATTCGCCGTCAAGCAGGACAAATGTCTGATAACCGTCAATCGTCTTCGCGAGTTTGTCGGCGCGCGCGTAAAATTCCTCCTCCAGCTCCGCGTCGGAGCCTTCCGCGAGGATTTCCGCAATCGTCGATACTTCGTCAAGCTCTTTGCTCATTTCGGCTGTTTTGTCGATTTTGCCGCGCAGGCGCGAAAGTTCGCGCGCCGCGTCATGAGAAGCGCCTGAACTCCAGAAGCCTGGACTTTCCGTTATTTCGCGAAGCTCCGCGATTCTTGCCTCCGCCGATGGCAGGTCAAAGGCTCTCACGCAGCTCATCAAACGATGAACGCAGGTTTGTAACGACGGTCGACGTTGGAAGCAAAACCACCGCTTACCCCTCCCAGTATGTGCAAATCGGCATTTATTTTAACATCAAGGCCCGTAAAAGTCTTGTTTTCGCCAAACGTCCGCGGCGTTTCTTCAACATTTCGATCTTTCCTGCGCGCGCAAGAGCGCGGCTGATACAGTCGAGAGTGTTTCGCCGATACGCACCGTGAAGCTGCCTTGCTTGTCCCGCGTTGTCCGGCTGCCGGTTTCGCCGCGCGTCCGCGAAAATCCGCGCGCCGCCATAAGGCCCAAGACTCTCGCCCGGCTCGTCGGGCTTTCACGAAACTCTTGACAATTCGTATATAATCTAAGAGATTTTAAGGGCCGGGAGATTCCTCTGATGACAAAAAACGGCGAAGCGCGGACAAGCAGAATAAAACTTTTTGAGCTTCTTGCGGAGCACCCCGGCGAGATCGTTTCAAGCTCGCGTGTGACGGAGAGGCTTACCGCGTCGCGCCAGGCCGTTTCCAAAGCGGCGCGCTCGCTCCGCGGCGAGGGGATCCCCGTGGAATCTCTGCCGCAGAGGGGCTATCGCCTCGGTGATATGGAGTCTGTGCAGGAGATGTCTCCCACGGCGATAGAATATTTTTCGCGCGGCAATCCGCTTTTCCGCAAATTTCTATATTTCACGGAAGTTGACTCGACTCAGACCGTCGTCAAAAACCTCGCCCGCAGCGGCGCTCCCGCGGGTGTCGTCGCTTTCGGCGAAGTTCAAAGCGCGGGGCGCGGACGGCGCGGACGCGGCTGGGTCAGCGCTCGCGGAAAGAATCTTACATTTTCCGTCCTCCTGCGGCCGAAGCTGAAACCCGGCGAAGTTCAGCTGCTCACTCTCGCGGCGGGCCTCGCGCTAAAGGAGACGCTCCGCTCGTTGTACGGCATTCCTGCGGAGCTTAAATGGCCGAACGACATACTCTGCCGGGGCAGGAAAATGTGCGGTATATTAAGCGAAGCGGCGGGAGATGCGGAGAGGATATATTACGCTGCAATCGGTGTCGGCGTCAACATCAACATGGAACCCGCCGACATTCCGGAAGAACTTGGCGCAGTCGCCACATCCGCGCTCATAGAAAGCGGACGGCTTCTGCCCCGCTGGCGCGTGCTGACCGCGCTGCTCGGATCGCTCGCGCGTTTCGCCGGACTGCTCGACGCTGACGCGGGCGGCGCGGAACTGATAGAGATATACAGGCGCGAGTGCGACACACTGGGCAAAGATGTAATGGTGACGGAGGACGGCAAAACTTTCACCGGCCTCGCGAAAGGCGTGACGCGTGAGGGGGCGCTCATAGTCGGGAACGCGGGCGGGGAGATAACAGTCGCGGCGGCTGACGTGCGGCATCTGCGCGCGGTCTAAGGGGGGGATAAGGCGATGCGGTTGACAGAACGCGCTCACACAAGCGGCTGAGCCGCCAAGATAGCTCCGGCGGAGCTTGACAAAATACTGAAAGGGCTGCCGGTACTGAAAACGGATAAGCTGCTTGCGTCGTGGAACCACGGCGAGGACGCCGCCCTCTGGAAAATAACGGAGGAACGGATCGGCATACTGACGACGGATTTCATAACTCCAGTTGTTGACGACCCGCGCCGCTTCGGGGAAATCGCGGCGGCCAACTCGCTCAGCGACGTCTACGCGATGGGAGGCGAGCCTCTTATCGCACTGAATATTGTCTGCTTCCCCACCTCCTGCGAGCCGCTCTCGGTGCTTCAGGAAATACTGGACGGCGGGGCAGGCAAGATAATCGAGGCAAAGGCGATGCTGGCTGGCGGGCACAGCGTTCAGGACGAAGAACCGAAGTACGGTCTCGCCGTCTTCGGCGAGGCACGCGCCGACGCTCTCTGGACTGTCGGAACGGCGCGGGCGGGCGACAGCCTTATACTCACAAAGCCCGTAGGAACGGGAATAGCCGTTACGGCGATAAAAGCCGGGCTTTTCTCCGATGAAAACAGAAAGGCGGCCGAAGCGAGCATGGCTGCGCTCAACGCGGTGCCTCCGCTTTTTTCAAAAGAACTTCGCAAGAAGGTGAGAGCCTGCACAGACCTGACGGGTTTCGGCCTCGCGAGTCACGCTTTGGATTTGGCGGCTGAAGACGTTTCGCTTGAAATAGAATGTTCAAAAATCCCGCTGCTGCCGGGAATAAGAGAAATGGCCGAGATGGGGCTGATTCCGGCGGGTTCGTACGAAAACAAAAAATATATCGGGGGCCGCGTCGTAAACGAATCCGCGCTCGGACGTTTCGCCGAGGACATCGCGTTCGACCCGCAGACGTCGGGCGGGTTGCTGATAGCCGCGCCGCCGGACGCCTGCCGCGAGATGCTGTCTGTCCTGAGCGGCGGTGGCTTTGAACATTCTGCGATAATCGGGCAGTTTACGGAAGGCGACGGCAAGCTCTTTCTCAAATAACTGTGCAAAGCAAAAGCGAGCCTCGGAAAAGGCCCGCTTTTTTACAGACAATAAACCACTAACGATAAGACGGCGCTTCAGAGCGCGGCCGCAATCGCGACGGCAAGCGTGGCGCACAGAAGAGCCGTCATCTTCGCGCAAAGCGCGGCAGACCTGGCGAAATCTTTATCGCTGCGGCCGTAACGCGCCATTTCATAAATCTCCGATGTTCTGCCGCCAGTCCTGAGCGTCCGCTCCGTGTAAGCCACATAATCGCCGATGCACTTCATCTTTTTCGCGCTCCTTTCGTAAAACGGCTTTAACCGAACCAGTGATATTATGACAGAGTTGCAGCGATGAGGCCACGCCATCGTAAAAGAGCCGCCGGCGCTTTATTTTAATAACTTATCCGGAAATGGTGCGCGGCTTTAATTTTTATGGACTTGCGCAATTCCGTTCTGATATAATCGGAGAATATCCTTAAAAGGTGGTGGTCGGATGAATAAGGACAAGATCAGCATTGATGACACCGATTGGCGGATACTTGCGATAATGCAGCAAAACGCGAGGACTCCTTTCACGAAAATCGGCCGCGCCGTGGGGCTTACCTCCCCCGCCGTAAAAGAGCGCGTCGTCCGAATGGAAGATGCCGGGCTGATTAAATCCTACCGCGCGGAGATCGATTACAAACTCGCGGGACGCGAGCTTCGCGCCATAATCATGCTCAAAATAAAAAATCACGACCGAATGACCACCCCCGACGTGTTCTCGTACAACACTCTGCTAAAAGAGATAAGCGGCGTAGTCCGGGCATGGGACGTCACGGGCGACGTGGAATGTGTCGCTGACGTGGCCGTCCCCGGCATGAAAGAGCTTGACAATGTGCTGATGAAGTTAAACGCGCTGGGTTTCGTGACGACTACATATATCGTGCTGAGCGACACAGGCGAACTTCAGGCTCTTCCCTACAAAAACAGATAGAAAAATCACGCGGCTCGCTCCCTTTCAAATTTGAGCGCCGCTGCTCGAAGCGTAGCTCTTTTTCGCTTTTTCCACCCCGCGCGCGGTGCGCCTTTACGGCCGCTCTGCCCCGCGTGATTTTTGTGCTTTATGCGCACTTGTTTTTTCGCGCGCCCGCGAGCGAAACCGCCGCAAAAAAGCGCGGCTCCCGAAAGTTTCGGGAGCCGCGCTTTCTCATCCTGAAGTGCCTGTCAGCCCAGTCTGTTTGCCCTGATGCAGAAGAATATGCTTATCGCGAGAAATACCAGATTCGCGACCCACGCCGCCGGCAGCGGAGGGAGCGAGCCGCTTTCGCCGAGCGCGCGTCCGAAGGACATTATCACATAGTAGACAAAAATTATTATAACGCTGAATCCGAAGCCGACGCTGGAGTTTGAGCGCTGAGGCCTGCTGCCGAGAGCCGCGCCGAGAATCCCGAAGATGAGGCACGCCCACGGTACAGCGAGGCGGAGGTGAAAGGCCATCCAGAGGTCTTCCGCGCCGGCGCCGGTCTTGGAACGTATCTCAATTGCTTGCAGCAGCTCCTGTATCGTCATCTCGTCCGGTTTCCTGTCGCTCGCGGAAATCTCGTCCGCCGACATGTTGAGCGAGAGAGCCTGACGGTTGAACTTAAAAAGCAGCCCGAACTCTTTGGTTTCTTTCTTGATCTCGTAGACGGCGCCGTCGGCGAGCCACCAGCTCCCGGAGAGCCATTCCCCTCTCGCCGCTGAAATCACGCGGGCGAGCCGCCCTTCCTCGAACTCTTCGACGACGACGTTAAACATACTCTTTGTTTTATTGTCCATCCTGTCAATGTAAATGACACGCGACACAACCCCGCCGCTCTCTTCTTTCAGAAAAATTTTGTCTCTGAAGAGAGGCGCGGACTTGCGAAGTACCTCGTATCTCATTACGTTCGCGGCCGCGCGCTCGCTCATCGGGACTATGTTCTCGTTTATCAGGAGGGCGCATATCGAAACGACGAAGGCGGCGGCGACCACCGGCCGCACTATGCGCTGAAATGAAAGCCCCGCCGATTTGAGCGCGACTATCTCGGAGTTCGCCGACAGTTTGCCGAAGCCGAGCAGCGCCGCGAGCAGACAGCTCATAGGTATCGTAAAGACGACAAGCCTCGGCATATAGTATAAGAAGAGCCTGACAACTATGCCTACCGACACGCCCTTTTGTATTATAAGCTCCGCCATCTGAAAGAGCAGGCCGCCCGCGACAAGTATTATCGTGAAAGCGATAAGCCCGAAGAAAAAGGGCGCCCTCAGCTCGCTCAGTATGAATCGATCCAGAGCCTTTATCCTGAAAGATGACATGCTCAAAAAATCTTCTCTCCGTTGTTGATTTTAATTATCATGTCGGAGCACTCGCGCACCGCGCCCATGCCGCCGGAACGCCGCGTCACGACATCCGCCGCCTGTGCCGCTTCGGGGCTTGCGTTCGCTACCGCTATGCCGAGGCCTGCCCAGTTTATGCACCCTACGTCGGGCAGATCGTCGCCGGCGTACGCCGTTTCTTCACGCGTGGCGCCCATTTCCGCGGCTATTTTTTTCAGCTCCGACAGTTTATCCTTGACGCCGTTGAGACAGCGCGTTATTTTCAAATCCTCCGCGCGTTTTTGCGTCGGCGCCGAATAACGTCCGCTGATGAACGCAACTTTAACTCCGCTTTTCAGCAGCAAGGCGATGCCCTGCCCGTCTTGAACGTCAAAGCGTTTCATTTCGCCGCCGTTTCCGTCCATATAAATGCCGCCGTCGGTCAGCGTGCCGTCGACATCCATAGCAAACAGTTTTATCAAAAAGCTATTCCTCCGTCTTGCGCTCCCAGTCGTGCGTCATGCGCGGTGTGAAGCCTCTGGTGCTCTGCGCAGCGAAATCGAGTATCATTTTAGCCTCAGCGTCGCCCGGGTATCTCTCGTCTATACGTTTGAGAGCCTCTTTCATCGGTAGCGACGAGTTGTATATAAGTTTGTACATGTCACGGATTTTGCGGCGCGTTGCCGATTCAAAGCCCCGGCGGCGCAGGCCGACCTTGTTGATGTCAAAGACGCGGAGAGGAATGCCGGCGGCAAGACAATAAGGCGGAACGTCCTGTGTGACGCGCGAAAGACCGCCGATCATGCAGTATGAGCCGATATGTGTAAACTGATGGAAACCGGCTATCCCGCCTATAACGACAAAATCGCCCACGACAACGTGGCCGGAAAGGCCGGATTTGTTCGCTATTGTACATTCACGCCCTATGCGTACGTTGTGCGCGAGATGCACTCCTTCCATGATAAAGCAGCCGTCACCGACTCTCGTGGCGCTGCCTTCGCCGACTGCGCGGTTCACAGTGACAAAATCACGGCAGACTACTTTGTCGCCTAAGATGGCCCACGTGACTTCCCCGCGGTAGCTGAGATCCTGCGGAACCCCGCCTATTACCGCGTGCTCGTGCATTACGCAGCCGCTTCCCATCTCCGTATAATCGCAGACGCGAACGAAGGCGCGAAGCTCCGTCCCGTCGCCGATTTTAACCTTAGGGTCTACTATGCAGTACGGCCCTATCTTTACGTTTTCGCCGAGTTCGGCCTCTTTAGCTACTATCGCGGTCGGGTGTATTTGAACGCTCATTTTTTCTCTTCCGTATCCAGAGTCAGCCCCGGAGCGATGAGGAAACCCATCTCGGCCTCTGCGACTATTTCGTCGTCGACTTTCGCGACGAACTCGAATTTGCCGACGTTGCCGCGGCGTCTTTTGAGCCTCGCTGTCGTGCGCAGTCGGTCGCCAGGCTTGACCGGCTTGCGGAATTTCGCGTTGTCAATCGACGTGAGATAGACAAGCTTGCGATCTTCGGTTTGAAATTCTTTCTGAAACTTCATAAGAACGGCGCCCACCTGTCCCATAGCCTCCAGAATAAGGACTCCCGGCATTATCGGCTCGTCTGGGAAATGACCCTGAAAAAAGGGCTCGTTGAATGTGACGTTCTTGTAGCCGGTCACGCTTTTTTCCGTGTCCGTGTCGATGACTTCCTCAATCCTGTCAACAAGCAGAAAGGGGTATCTGTGAGGAAGAAGCCCCATGATCTCGTTGATATTAACTTGCATAAAAACCCTTCCTCTCCGGCGGCGCCGCAGCACTCGCCTGTTATGATGGAAAAATTGTTCGCAGCCTCCGCACCAATTTACCGTGAATGCTGTGCCCCGCCGCTATCGCGACGTAATGAGCGGTCGGAATCGGCCCCGCGAGCGTCAGATCACCGAGCAGGTCAATAACCTTATGTGTGACGCACTCAAGCGGGAAACGCAATGCGGCGCCGCCCACAAGCCCTTCTCTGTCAAAGAGGAGCGCGTTATCCAGACTTCCGCCCTTCGCCAGGCCGTGGCTTTTAAGATAATCAAGATCGGACGTCAGCCCAAACGTTCTTGCTTTAGAGATTATATTATAAAAAGTCTCTCGTGTAACTTCATAACAGACATTTTGTGTGCCGACCGGCGTTCCGGGATAGTCTATAACATAGCTGACCATCAATTTTTCGGAGGGAGCGGCGGCGATAAAGCGCTTCCCGCCGTTTTCCTCGAGAACGACAGGCGAGGCAAGCGAGCGGCGCACAACCGTTCCCTCGACTTCGCGGAATCCCGTTTCGTTTATAGCCTCTGCGAAAGACAAGGCGCTGCCGTCCGCTATCGGGACTTCCCCCCCCTCAAGAAAAATCTCAACGGCATCGAGTCCCATGCCAGCTATTGCGGCAAGCATATGTTCCCCCGTCCTCACAGAAACGCCGTTTGGCAGAGAAAATCCCGTGAGTCTTTGATCCTCATTCACAACAGCCTCCGCCACATTTGAGAACTCGCCTGCCGAGTTTCTGAAATATATTCCATGGCGCGATGAAGGGGCCAGCACAACAGTGCTTTTTCTGCCCGAATGCAGACCGATGCCGGATATTTTTACCTCGTTCTTAAGCGTTATCATCTTTCAGCCTTTTTTCAAGCGCAGCTATGCGTTTGCCCAAATCTCTGATGATGCCGGAAATTTCCGGAAGCTTGCGGATCGCCGCCTGCGTGCGCAATTCTTTTCTGTGATCCTGCGCCGGGAAGCCGGAGACTACGGCACCCGCCGGGATATCGGACAAAACTCCGGCCCGTCCGCCGACCGTGCAGCCGTCGCCAATCGTAGCGTGGTTCGCCGCTCCCGACTGCGCCGCCATAATAACGCGGCTGCCGATGCGGCTGCTGCCGGCTATGCCGGATTGCGCCACTATTATTGTATAGGCGCCTATCCGGCAATTATGGCCGATTTTCACATGGCTGTCTATTTTCGTGCAGGGGCCGATGTACGTCTCGCCGAAAGTCGCGCGGTC
>CAYVEQ010000035.1:0-5783 GCA_964450835.1 uncultured Synergistaceae bacterium | reverse complement strand
GCGCCGACCGCGGTGTTTCTGCCTATCCTCGCGCTTTCGTCTATCAGCGCGCGGTCTGATATTATCCTTTCGCGTTCCGGCGCTTCGTCAAAGTAGCGAAGCAGAGCTATGAGTCCCACTCTCGGATCGTCCAGCTCAACGCCGCTCTGACCCTCTTTTATCCAGCCTTTCTTTGTAAAGATCACCTGCGAGTCCGAGGCGTACTTTGCCAGCTTCTTCTCCCAGAGCGGGGAGATAGCTCCCTCTTTTGGGTTTCTCGGGTCTGATATAGACGTAACTGTTATCTCAGGGTCGCCTACCACGCTTCCGCCGGTAAGAGCCGCGATTTCCGCAAGAGTTATAGTTTTGGCTATGGCACTCATCCCTCTCCGCGCGAGATTACAGGTTGCCTATGAGTTTCAGGCTCCACCGGTCGTCGTCGCGCTCGTCGTATTCAACTTCAAATGATATATATTCTGTGGCGCGCCAGCCGACAGCGCCGTTAAAAAGGCCGTCTTCGCGCACGCGCACCCATGTGTAGGGTCTATGGAGCCGCTGATCCAGTGACAGCTTCCCCCACCACATTTTATCCTCCGTATCCCACTCGCCGCCCAGCCAGAGATAAGGCACCATCGGCCGCCAGCGCAGGCCGAAGCGCCCGTTTATGTCCCAGTCCTGCAGTTCGAGTATACCTTCCGCATAGGCTTCCATATCAAGGTCGCGGATTATCTCGACCTTGCGGCCGAGATGCATTCCGAGCTCCGCGGATTTATCCGAAGTCCCGGCGTAAATCGCCGTCCAAGCAGCGATAGTATAATTCCGGCTTTCTATCCTGACATTCATGTTTGAAATCTGGGAGGCATGAAAATTCGCGTCGGCTGAGGAATTGGAGCGCCGTACGAGCAGATGTCCGTTTATATATTTTTCCGTCCAGCGGGAGAGCTCGCCGGCGTGCTTCTCGGCCCATTTGACGGGCAGACCTACAATCGGGGCGTACTGTCCCCGCAGGTCGTCTCTGAATTCCCCGTAAAACAGCGCAGGCAGCGAGGTTGATGTAAAAGATGGATTGACAGCCAGTATCATCGGCATCTGCGGAACGAACGAAACGCTGAGCACCGCCTCGGTCTCGCGGCGTGTTACAAGCATTTCCGGCGCCCAGCCCGGCAGCCGATCTTCCGCGAGAGCGCCGATTTTTTCCCGAAGGGCTCTGTCCGACCATGAGAGCGATTCAATAGGCACGCCTTGCATATCAGCGGAAATTTCATCGGAAAGACCCGAAATATCCGAGCCGAACCATTCAAGCGGCATATCGCGTAGCGAGGGAACTGCGATTTCCACCCGCCAGAGCGGCGTCTCCCCTTTGGGGGTGAAATTCACGTCGGCGACACCGCGCGAAGGAGACGTTACCGCAACATCGTAACCGGCAAAGAGTCTGCGTGCGACAGTCTGCAAAACCTCGGCTCGATATGCCGGAGTGCCTGACTGCGGCATGTTTTCCGCGACTGCTGCCAGAGTCTGAACCGCCAGTTCCTCCTGCCAGCCGTTAAGCCCCTTTGTCCTGATTACCACCGCATCCGCTTTTTCGGGAACAAGCAAAAATGTTGCGGCAATAAAAATTGCCGCAACTATATTTCTGCATCTTTTTATATACTGTTTAGAACAGCTCGCCGAAGCCAAAGCTGAACCTGTCCTCATCGCCGTTGGCATAGTCAAGGCGAAGATTTCCGAGCGGAGTGTTCAGCCTTACGCCGATGCCGGGCGAAGTTCCCCAGTCGTCATTATATACCTTTTCAATACCGGTTCCGGGATAATTTCTTCCGGAATCCCACGCTTTGCCGACGTCGTAGAAGACGACGAGGCTGAACATTTTTTGTACCGGTATCCGCAGTTCTACGTTGCCGAGCACCATATTGCGCCCATGGTAGAAGTCGTCGTCATATCCGCGCAGCGTCGTGTCTCCTCCGACCTCGTAAAGTTCGTCGTAGGGAACATCCCCGCTGGCTGAGCCGGCGATTAAGCGCGCCGCCAGTATAACCGGCTTCCCGTCAACTCCGTTAAGGAAAGGCGTTTCGAATATTTCTCTTAAGAAATCTCCTATCGGATAGTAGACGCGTCCTTCAAACCAGTATTTCACAAAATTGTAATTCGTGTCTTCAACATCGGCATTGCCGACCTGCACGTTGACAGACTCAATATCCCCTTTCTGATATGGCAGGTATTCGTCGAGGCCGAATCGGCGAAGCGTCATAGTCGCGGAATAGTAGTTCCCTTCACCGAGTTCTTCTTCTTTGATGTCTTTGATTATGTCGTCCGGTACTTTCTGGTAGAATTCTCTGCCGGGATAGTTGTCCCACAATGAGTGGTCCGGGTTGGCTCTTATATCGTCGTTTTTGGTGTTGTGCCAGTCAAGCAGCACATACCAGTTGAAACGCGACTCCTCCGCGAATTTCTTCCCGAAACCGAAGAAGGCGCCGAAGCGTTCACGGTCGTATTCCAGATATTCCTTGCCGTCTTCATAGTAATAAATGTCGTCCCACGAGCGTTTGTAAATACCGGCGCGCCATGCGTAGACCTTGCTGCTCATGTAAGACTGCTCGGCCGTCAGCCAGTATTCCTCGCGGTCACCGAGATCGAAGCCGATGCTCAGACGGATTCCGCTGCCCCATATGTTTGAGTTCTCGTAGCTCATGCCGCCGCCGAAGCCGCTCTGCGTCCCGTAGGCGACGTTAAAACCGAGACGTCCCGTGCGCGCCTCTTCGACCGTCAGGACGAGCACCACTTCGTCAGGGTTCTCCCCCTGCTCAAAGTTTACGTTGACGTCACTGAAATAACCGAGCCCTTGCAGACGGTTCAAAGTAAGGCGCAGTTCGTTGGAGTTGAATTTCTTGCCCGGCTTCACTCTTACGTAACGGTCTATGATATGAGTTTTAGTTATCCTGTTGCCCTGTATGATTACCTCGGACACTACCGGCTCCATAATCTCGACTGTGATAATGTCGCCGTCTATCCTGACGTCTTTGACGTTGGCCATCACATAGCCGTCGGCTTGATATTTTTCTTTTATTCTTTGCAGGTCGTTGCGGAAAAACGTGCGGTTGAAGATCATGCCGGGCTGAGTGAATATTATTTTGCCGAGCTCTTCGCTGGAATATACTGTGTTGCCGACAAAACGCACCTCGCCGACTTTCGGGTTTTCCTGCACGAGGAAAGTAACGCGCACGCCTTCTTCCTCGTCTTTAACTCTGTAATCCGTGGCGTTGAAGAATCCAAGCTCGAATATCGCCTCTGCGTCCTTGCGCAGCTTTTCTTCGTCCACGTGTTCCCCCGCTTTCGTGGTAACAACGCTCATGATATGCTCGGAAACGACTTCTTTGTTCCCTTCAAGTCCGACGCTTAATATCACGGGGCCGACCAGTTCTTCGGCCGCGGGCTCATCGGCGGGTCCTTTCTCTGCGGGTTGGGTTTCCCGCGAAACGTTTTCTTCTAATGTAAATTCTTCCGCCGCGTCAGACGGGGCGTCACTCGCTGCCGCTGTTTCTTCCGCCGCGCGACAGACCTGCGAGGTCATCATCAGCGCGGCGAGAGAAAACGCCAGCAATTTCGTTCGCATCAGCACAAAATACCACTCCCTGAAACAAAAAACTGTATCCTCTTCAAATTCAGTTTATTATCTTTATAACCGGGGTATCTCCCCTGAGGCTTTTTTCTCCTATCTGTATCAGCGTAAGCAGCTCTTCGGGCTTGATGGTTTCGGTTCTCGCAGGAGAGACGTCCTCTTTAACAGCCGCTTCCGTGTGCTGGGTGATTTTTTTCGCCGTGAGCTTCGGTTTGGCGCCGGGAGCTTTGTTCTCCGCCGCTCGCGTTTCGATGTTGCTCTCTTTTAGATTAGTGCGAAGCATCTGGAGCAGCTCTTTTTCTTCTGCAGTGACGAGGGTGATTTCTTCAAATTTATTTTCCGCGCCTGTGGGCAGGGCCGCTATATTCTGCGGTTTGCCGCTCTCCACCGCTGTAGGTATTGTGCAAAGGCATATTATCACCATCGCTATTCCGAAAGAACGCGCGCCTAAGGCTGCGCGCGACATGAAACTGAAGCGGCGCTCCGGCACGGCTGTCTCTTCGGCTTTCTGCCACAGTTCGTCGCGCACGAGCCGCAGCTCGGCCGAAAGACAATCCGCCTCCGCGACCGCAGCTTTCCATTTTTTGTTTTCACAGGCCGCCGTCATACGGTCAAGCCATCTTTGGAGTCTTGCTGTTTTCCTTGTCATTTCAATACTTCCTTCGCCGGCCGCTTCAAGCTACGCTTCCGACTGCGTCTGCGGGGTTTCGATGCCAAGCCATGTCTTCAGTTTCGCGAGGGCTTTTCTGCGAATCCGGTAGACGTTGCTGACATCAAGCGCTTTTTCCGCGGCGACTTCGTTCGCGGCACGGCCCTCCATCACAAGCGCGCTGATGATTTCGGACTCGCGCTCCGAGAGCTGCGACAGAGCTTTTTCAAGGTCAATCGACCATTCGCTGCGGACGGAAGCGCCGTACTCAACATCGCCGCGATCAAATTCCCCGGTCTCGACAGGCACCGGAGCCTTCGCCTCGACACGCTGGAGGAAATTTATCATTCTGCCGTTGATTTTGTAGTAAGCGTAAGTGGAAAAACAGATATTTCTGCCCGGATCGAAAGAATCGACTGCGCCGATCAGCGCGACCATTCCCTCCTGAATCAAATCCTGATATGTGTTGTACGGGACTTTCAGCTTTTTTGCCAGCCAATATACCATCGGCCTGTTCGCCAGTATGAGCTGTTCTCTGGCTTCTTCGCTGCCTGCGGCGCACTCGGCCCACAGACGTGAATCGTCGCGGCGCGCGTCGCAGCTGTTTTCATTCGATCTTTTCATGCTATCCCCGCCTTTTTGCCCCTGTCCGCGACAGCGCGGACAGACGAGGCTCTGCACAATTTTTTTTATTTTACCACACTATGCGCGCCTTTGCGCTATGCGAGAGGCAAATCCGCGATTTTATCCTCAGGTGTAATCAAGTGCAGCGTATCGTTGAGGAACGAAAGCGTCGCTTTGCCGCGCCCGTCGACGCTGGCAGCCGATATCGAGCAGTTGTCTATGCGCGTTTTCCAAAAGACGTTTGAGCGCGGAATTTCAAAGAGCGCCAGAAAAAGCGCGCGCAGCATCGCGCCGTGACCGACGACCAGAACGCTCGCTTCGCGGCGCGACAGCAGCTCTTTCGCGGCAAGCGTCACGCGCCTGTAAACGGCGTCCGCCTCTTCTCCTCCTGGAACGCTGACGTGAAGTTCGTTACTGCGCCATTTATAGAACAATTCCGCTCCGCTGTGAGCCTTTATCTCCGGCACTGTAAGCCCTTCCCACTCGCCGAAGTTCACCTCTGCGAAGAGAGGATTTTTTTCTATTTTTATCTCCGGGTGAAATTCCGCTATTTTCTCCGCCGTTTCATAAGCCCTGCCGAGCGGGCTGCATATCAGGGCGCCGATTTTCAGCTTCGAGAGCCGCAGTGCGGCGCATCTCGCCTGCGCGCGCCCTTCGTCGCAGAGAGGAACGTCCGTGACTCCCTGGTATCTGAACTGGTTGTTCCACTCTGTTTTGCCGTGGCGGACAAAATATATTTTCCGCCCGCCCTCCGGCGCGCTGAGTCCCGGCGCCTCGTCCGTATTGTTTTTAACTTCCGATGACAACTTTTACGCCTCTTTCCGCACTTATAAAACTGCCGATATGATAGCAACCGTTCTGGAAGTTGACAACATAGCCCTCTCACGCGCTTTGTCCCGGCATTTATTCACACGC
>CAYVEQ010000034.1:9244-17904 GCA_964450835.1 uncultured Synergistaceae bacterium | reverse complement strand
GCACGCCGCCAGCGTTCGTCCTGAGCCAGGATCAAACTCTCCGTCTGATTCCTGTTATCTCAATCGCTGGAATTACGGAAATTGCATCGTGTAATTCACAATTTCCTTATGCACTATTCTATTGACATGGTGCTGATCGCCTGCCGTTCCGGCCCGATGCCTGCCTCACAGCGGCAACAAAAGAGAGTATATTACGCTTTATCGAAAATTGCAAGAGCTAATTTGATATTTTTTTGTAATTTCTCAGGTTTTCTTCTTACGAATTTTTCAGAAACTCCGAAGAAATCGCTCACCGCTGTCTGCAGACCGCGCCGCGTCGTCCCGCGCGGGGCAAACGGCGCAGCGTTCAAAAGCGCGTGCGGCGGGGCTATCGTTCCTGTTTTATTTCTTCTTTGAATCCTTCGCGAGGCGAGCCGAATATGTTTCTGTCTTTTGCCGCAGAGAGGGCGAGGCCTCCTATTATTTTACGCAGGTCACCGCGTCTTGCGTCTTTCGTCACGCTCAGCTCGACAAGCTGCCCCGCGCCGCAGCGGCCGCAGGTCCACATCGCTCTGGCTTTTCCGTTTTCGTCCGGCGAACCGTGGAGAATTTGCAGTTCCCCGCATTTTTGACAGGCTAATATCAACATTGTCAGCGCTTCTTTCGCGATGTTATCTTAGTATGAATTTCACGCGCAGCGGGCCTTCTGTGTATATGTCCCGCGCGGCGGCGATTTCAAGGTCGATATTATTCTCTACTTCCGTTATGTGGTCAAGCGCGTCGAGAAATTCCGCCGTCTCTATCGAGCCCACGTTTCCCGTTATCGGGTCGCGCATTATTCCGTTGTTTACGGCGTTCTGGTTGAGGGTTTTCAGCGCCTGGAACACCGCCTCTTCTATTTCCTGGCGCGTTTTCTCCGGCGTGAATGTCTGAGAATACAGTATTTCGTTTTCTTTGTATATGAGCTTTGACGGGTAACATTCGAGCTTTGCGGCGACAGCCTCTCCCTCTACCGCGTTGCCGTCCGCGACGAGGCGTATCAGCCAGCGCCCCGGCCGGAGCGCGATACGGTCGGTGACGTAACGCCGTGATTCTTCCGTTACGCTGGGTATGCTGACAGCCTCGGGCTTTTTCCCGAAGCGGTAGGCGAGAATCGCGCGCGCTTCGCCGCGCAGGCGCTCTATGTGTTGTTCTATCTGTTCGCGGGATACGGAGGTATCAGTCAGGATGTTCTGCGCGAGTATCTCGCCCGACAGCGCCGCTATGCGGCCCTCACGCAGACGCTGTATGCCGGACTTCAGTCCCTCGGACTCTTTTTTGAGATTTTCGACCGATGACGCGAGTTTTTTGCTTTCTTTCATCAGTCTGTTGTTTTCTTTCTGGAGCGAGGCCTGTTCTTTTGCCATTTTGCTTCTGGTTCTGCTCATTTCTGCGAGCTTGCGGCGCGCCTCTTCCAAGCTTTTTTCTCCCTCTTCAAGCTGCTGTTCTATGCGGGTAAGTTCGTCCTGTTTTTCAGCGAGGTCGCCGCGGCTTTCAAAGAGATCTATTTTCATCTGCCCCATAGAGTCGCGGCTTTTCTGGAGTTCCGCCGTGAGGTCTGTAAGCTGGCGCTGTACGAACTTCATGCCGAAGAGCGCGGTTTTTACCTGTTCTGAGGCGGCGCTGAGCACAAGAAGCGTCGCGACCGCTATGCATATGCCTGTAAATACGGAGATTATTCTCGAGGTGTATTTCGGACGCAGTTTCAGGAATGTGATGCGTTTTTTGCCAAGACGCATCCCTATGACGTCACCGGCCCAAGATACGAGCGCGCTGACCGCGATTAGAGAGCCGAGCAGTATCCAGTTTATTTCCTTAAAAATCTCAAACAAAGAATGTCCTCTCCGCCGGTTGCTTTTGCAACTCTTTCTCTGCGATATTATAACAGATGATTGCGCGGACATTATAACAAGCGCGACGTTGTGCCGCAAAATATCGCGCCCTGCCGCGCGGGTGAAAAAAGAGGGGCAGCCCGCCCCTCGTGTGTTTTTATTTTTTTATTCGTATTTAAGCGCGTCTATCGGATTCAGCAGGGAGGCTTTATAGGCGGGGTAATAGCCGAAGCCTACTCCGACGATCGCAGAAAATACAAAAGCGAGCAGTATCGAGGCGACGGTGAACACGGGCGGAGCCTCGGTAAACGAGGAGAGCGCGTATCCCGCCGCGACGCCCACAGCGATTCCGATTGTCCCGCCGACCATCGAGAGCACCACGGCCTCTATCAGGAACTGCATCCGTATGTCGCGTTCCGTCGCGCCTACCGCCATTCTTATCCCTATCTCCCGCGTGCGCTCGGTGACGGAGACAAGCATTATATTCATTATGCCGATGCCGCCGACCACGAGCGATATGAAGGCTATCGAGCCGAGGAGCATGGACATTATCGTCGTTGTCTTGCGTCGCGCCTCCAGCATCTGCGAGACGTTGCGCACGGCGAAGTCGTCCGCCTCTCCCGCTTTGATTTTGTGGCGCTCGCGCAGCAGCGCCTCTGTTTCGTTCTGTATGTAGCTGAGGGCCGTCATGGAGACTCCTTTTATATAGATGTTGCCGATGCGCCCCGCGGTCCGCCAGCGCACGAGCCTGCGCTGCGCGGCGGTCAGCGGGACAAGGACGAAGTCGTCCTGGTCGCTGCCCATGGCGGAAAGCCCTTTGCCCTCGTAGACGCCCACTACAGTGAAGGGAATCTGGTTGACTCTTATGGATTTGCCGATGGCGCTTGCCCCCGGGAAAAGTTTTTCGGCCACTGTCGCGCCTATGACCGTGACCTTGGCTCCCTGGCGCACGTCGCTCGCGTTTATGTCGCGCCCGTAGGCGATGTTCCAGTCCTGGACATATGAATAGTCGGCCGTGCTGCCGACGACGCTCGTCTCCCAGTTCGTGCTTTCGTAAATCACTATCGCGCTTAGATTTATCATCGGGGCGACGGCGTCTATCCCGGAGACTTCGTCCGCTATGGCCTCCGCGTCGTCGTCTGTAAGGTGGCGGGTGACGCCCGTCGTCGAGTGCGCGGGGCGGTCGGGGAATACCATGATGAAGTTGCTTCCGAAGGAGGAAATCTGCTCGTCTATGCTTTTGTTGGCTCCGGCGCCTACCGCAAAGGCCGCTATGACCGCCGCGACGCCTATTATTATGCCGAGAGCAGTCAGCATGGAACGAGTCTTGTTCCTGCGCAAAGCGGTGACAGAAGCGGAAAATACTTCGCGCATCGCTATCATGCGAGGGTCCTCCTTTCGTTGATTTCGTCATTCATTATCACGCCGTCTTTGAAATGCAGTATTCTTTTCGCGTAGAGCGCGACGTCGTATTCGTGGGTGACGAGTATTATCGTCATGCCTTCGTCGTTGAGCTTCGTGAAGAGCGCCATTATCTCGTCGCTCGTCTTTGAGTCGAGATTTCCCGTCGGCTCGTCCGCCATCAGTATCGGCGCGCGGTTCACTATGCCGCGCGCTATGGCGACACGCTGCTGCTGGCCGCCGGAGAGCTGCGAGGGCTCGTGATAGAATCTTTCGGCAAGTCCCATTTCAATCAGCGCTTTCTTTGCTTTCTCATGGCGCTCCGCGCGCGGGACGCCGGCGTAAAGCAGCGGAAGCTCGACATTTTCAAGAGCCGTGGTCTTTGACAGCAGGTTGAAGCCCTGGAATACAAAGCCGATCATGCTGTTCCTGATGCGGGCGAGCTCGTCCGTGTCCATTTCCTCGACGCTTATTCCGTTCAGCAGGTACTCTCCCGACGTCGGCCTGTCAAGACAGCCCAGGATGTTCATCGTCGTGGATTTTCCGGAGCCCGACGGCCCCATCATGGCCACGAACTCCCCTTCGTTTACCTTGAGATTGACGCCGTGGAGTATCTCGACGGGTTCGCCGCCGAGGTTGAAGCTCTTGCGTATGTCTCTCAGCTCGACCAGAGCCATCTGTTATTTGTCCTCTCTCGGAAGTATCACGCCTGTTATCACAAGCTGTCCTTCCTCCAGGCCGGAAACGACTTCCGTCTTCTGCCCGTCCGTGATGCCGCGCTCCACCTCGGCCTTGACCGGCTCTCCTTTCGCGTCGAGCAGGTAGACCGCCGGCGCCGTCACCGCCGCGACATTGCTTTTGCGCCTCCCGGGGCCGGGCGGGGCGACTTCGACGTTACGGCCCGTGTCCACGGGTTTGAAGCGGAAGGCGCTGTTCGGAACCGTCAGCACGTCGCTGCGCCTGTCGAGTATCAGGGAGACGTTCGCGGTCATGCCGGGCAGAAGCTTGCCGTCAGGGTTGTCAACTTTGACAATTACAGCGTACGTAACTATGTTATCCTCGGTGGACGGGGAGAGGCGAACCTGCGAGACTCTGCCGCCGAAGGACTCGCGCGGGTAGGCGTCTACCGAGAACTCCGCCTCCTGCCCCTCGTGAACGCCGCCGATGTCGGCCTCGTCCACGTTGACTTCGACCTGCATCTGCGTCAGGTCGCGCGCGATTTCCGCTATGCTGGGCGTCTGATAGCTTGCCGCGACTGTCTGCCCCTCTTCGACGTTTTTGGCTATAACGACGCCGTCCACCGGCGAATATATTTTCGTGTAGCCGAGAGTGACTTTCGACTGGTCCAGAGAGGCCTCGTTCTGCCGCACTCTCGCCCTCGCCGATTCGAGGTTCGCTTTCGCGCGAAGCCACACGCTCGTGTCTGTGTCTACGTCGGCTTTCGCTATCAGGTCGCGCCGCGCCAGCTCCTCCGTCCTGCGCAGGTCTTTTTCAGCGACTTCGAGCGCCGCTTCCGCGTCAAGCACATCGGCCCGCGCGGAGGCAAGCTGCGCTTCCTGCTGGGCCACGACCGCGCTCTGCGTGGCGGAGTCCATCAGGGCTATCAGCTGTCCCGCTTTGACTTCGCTGTTGTAGTCAAAGAAAAGCTCTTTTATCGTACCCGATATCTGCGTGCCTACGTCAACCGTTTCAACCGGATTCAGCGTGCCTGTGGCCTGTATTTTCGAGAGCAGCGAGCCGCGCGCGACCGGCACGGATTTGTAACGCACCGTCTCTTTGCGGCCGAACTGCCAGTACAGCCCGCCGCCCGCGGCGGCCGCTATTATGAGAAACAGCGCCGCGGCTTTGAATTTTTTGCTCCTGACAGGAATTTTATTCGCCATAGCCAAGCCCTCCCATTGCTTTTTCCAGGTTGTAACGCGCGTTCTTGCAGTCGTACAGCGCGAGCACCGTGCTGCCGGACGCTGACGCGTAGCCGTCCACCGCGTCTGAAATTTCAAGATTGTCGCCTACTCCCGCCTGATAGCGGCCGAGGGCGAGCTCAAGCGTCGCTTTGGCGGCCCGTTCCGCTTCGCGCGCCGCGACGAGAGATTCTTTGGCCTGCCGCAGATCTTCCCACGCCGTGCGCACTTCCAGCTTCACCGAGTTCTCTCTGTTTTTCAGCTCGGCCTCCGCCTGCCGCATCTGCGCCCGCGCCTGTTCCACGCGGCTTTTCGTGAGTCCGCCGTCCGAGAGCGGGATTGAGAGTGAAAGCTGGGCGTACCACTCGTCGCTGTCAAAATAGGAGTCGCTGCCGAAACCGTACCCGGCGGACGCGGAGAGCGCCGGCGACAGCCCTTTCATCTGGAGTGTGATCTCTTCCGCGGCGTACTCTACCCGGCGTCTTTCGGCTATGAGTTCCGGGCGCGACGCCATGGCGTCTGCGACGGCTTTGTCCAACGCAATCTCCCACTCTTCGTAGTCCAGCATGTCCTCAACGTCCGTTATCCGCATGAGCGGAACGCCGATCGCGTTAGCGAGCTCGGCGCGCCTCTGTTCTATCGTGCTTTGCGCGCGCACAAGGGCGAGCTTCGACGAGGCGAGGTCGGACTCGGCGTTTGTCACTTCTATTTTCGCCTTTGTGCCGACTTCGTAGTAGGTGCGCGCCCATTCGAGCCGTTTTTCATAATTATCGTACCGCGTCTGCGCGATGTCTCTGTCGCGCTCGGCTCTGTTGAGAGCGTAGTAGGCGCTGTAGACGGACTGCACGACGGAGTTTACCGTCTCGTCGTAGTCCGCTTCCGCCGCGTTCACGGCGAGGCGCGCGCGTTTTATGTTCGTCTTCCGCTTGCCCCAGTCGCTTATCGACTGGCTGACTCCTATATTGGTGTCATACATGCCCGAATGGTCGTCGCCGCTGCCTCCCCTTCTGTATGAGCTGCCCGCCGAGAGCTGCGGGCGCCCGGGCGCGGCGGCCTGGTTTATCGTCGTGCGCTGGGCGTTGATATATTCCGTCGCCGCTGTTATCTCGGGGTTGTTCTTCATCGCGGCGTCAAGGCACTCTTCCAGCGTGAGAGTGTCCGCCCGCGCCCGCGGGGCGCATAAGAGAGCAAGCGCCGCGGCAAGCGGCAGAATTTTATGCTTCATCGGTTTGCACCACTCCTTCCGGTTCTTTTCCCTTTGGAATTTTTACTGTGAAGCGGCTTCCTTTGCCCGGTTCGCTTTCGACTTCTATCGAACCGCCGTGGGCTTCGACGATGGCCTTGACTATCGCGAGGCCGATGCCTATTCCGCCGCTTGATCTGGCGCGCGAAAGGTCGGTGCGGTAAAAGCGCTCGAAGATATAGGGCAGCTCTTTCGCCGCTATGCCGATCCCCGTGTCCGCGACGCTTAGCGAAAGCTCCTTTTCGCCGCTTCTGACCGAAACGGTGACGGCGCCTCCGGGATCTGTGTAGCGCAGCGCGTTTGACAGCAGGTTTTCCGCCACCTGGCGCATTTTCGCTCCGTCCGCCACCGCGGTTGCTCCGCGCTCTATTTCGCGCCGCAGTTCCACTCCCTTGTTCTTGTAGAGAGGGTCATAGGCGAGCGCGGCTTTCTCCACCACCGCCGACAGATCCGTCTCCTCCGCGGAA
Organism: uncultured Synergistaceae bacterium; assembly: GCA_964450835.1. Classification (GTDB taxonomy): domain Bacteria; phylum Synergistota; class Synergistia; order Synergistales; family Synergistaceae; genus Caccocola. The sequence continues at coordinate 11,042 of CAYVEQ010000034.1, read as the reverse complement.
AGAGCGTGCGCCGCCCTCTCTATCGAGGTCAGATTCTCCACTTCGCGGATAAGCAGCGAGAGCCTGTCCACCTCGCTTACCGTAAGCCTTATGCGCTCGGGTGTCGCCTCCCACACGCCGTCCTCGATTGCCTCAAGATGGGATTTTATTACCGCGACAGGGTTTCTCAGCTCGTGCGCGATGTCGCTCATAAGCCGCTTGCGCAGCGCCTCCTGCTCTTCAAGGCTTTTTCCGAGCCTGTCCACGCTCTCTATAAGCGTCTGAAGCTCGGCGATGTTCGACTCCGCGTGTTCTTCGTCGCCGTACCTGCCGACGCTTATACTGTGCGCCCGGCGCGCGGCGACAAGCACGGGCGTGCTTATCCTGTAGGCCATGAATATGGCGATCATCGCGGATATTATGAGCATTACGGCCACGGCGTAATACATGATTTTATTGAAGCGCTGCAAAAATTTGTTCTCCGGCGCTTTTTCAAACGGCAGCACGTAGAAAGTGACCCTGCCGACGGTTCTGCCCGCGACCGCGATTTCCTTCTCGCGCGTCAGCAGTCCTTCCGGCAGCGACGGTCTCGGGAGGGGCTGATTATCCATGCGGCGCATAAGCCCCGGCTTCACCGAGAAGCGGCTGTAAATGCGTATGACGTTTCCGCCGGCGTCCGCTATGCGCACCGCGGCGACAGGCCAGCGCACGAAGTTCGTGCCGCGCGGGAGCGTTCCCCGCCCGTACCACGAGCCGTTCTCCGCGTACGCCGAGGCGAGATAGTCGGAAAACTCGTTTTCGTATTCGGCAAGCTGCTCGTTCAGAAAATTTTTGAACTGCCATTCAAGCAGCTCGGAAATCGCCGTCGGTATGACAAGCATACAGACGATGACGATTACCATATACTGGAAGATGAGCTGTGAACGCAGCGAATGTTTCATAGGGGGCTATTCCGAGATTTTATAGCCGAAGCCGTGCACCGTGCGGATAAAGCCGTTTTCGTGCTCCGCGTCCGAAAGTTTCTTGCGGATGTTCTTGATGTAGCTGTCTATCGATCTCTCAAAGCCGTCGTATTCATAGCCGAGGGCGTAGGTGATCAGGTCGTCGCGGCTCCACGTCTTGTCGGGGCGCGCCGCCATCTTCGACAGGATCATAAACTCGTTGCGCGTGAGCAGTATTTCTTTGCCGTTCTTCTTCACGGAGAGGTTATACGGGTCTATTACAAGCGCGCCGCCGACGCGGATAGGCTCGCGCGCGGCATCCTCCGGCGAGCCGTTCTTTCTCATGTTCGCCCTTATGCGCGCCATCAGTATCCTCGGCGAAAAAGGCTTCACCACGTAGTCGTCGGCGCCCGCGTCAAGCCCCGACACGATGTCGTCCTCGCCGCTTTTCGCAGTAACCATGATAATCGGGGCGTTTGACTCGCGCCGTATCTCGCGGCAGACGTCCGTGCCGGAGATGCCGGGGAGCATAAGGTCGAGAATGACGAGGTCAAACTGCTTTTCCCTGAACTTCGCGAGCCCTTCGAGGCCGTTTGATGCAATCTCCGCCGAGTATCCCTCGCGTTCAATATAGGCCTTTTCCACTTCCGCGATCGCGCGCTCGTCCTCTACGATAAGTATTCTCATGCCGCCGCCCTCTCCCCGAAAAAATTTTTCCGCACTCATTATATTCCCTTTTCGCCCGCGGGCGCGGAAACAGTTCGGGCGGATTTTCCCCGCCGCCGAACTTATGCCGCGCCGCTTCTCTTTGACGTTTTATGGTAACTGGACGATATGACGATTTTATGAACTGTTTATAGAAATTTTGTGACGTGCCG
>CAYVEQ010000034.1:0-9144 GCA_964450835.1 uncultured Synergistaceae bacterium | reverse complement strand
CGCGGGCTCAGCCGCGCGACGTGAGCGCAGCCCGCGCCGCGTTCGCCGAGGCGGTTATTTTCTCTCTGTCGAGATTCGCGAAATTTCCGTTTTCGTAGAGAACCTCGCCCGCGACCGCCGTCGCCGCAATGTCCGCCGAGCTCCCGGCGTAGACGATGCAGCCGGGAAGATTTTCCAGATCCCACCCGACATAGTGAGGACGGTCGAGATCCACGAGCATGAAGTCTGCGTTCCAGCCTTCGCGCAGCAGCCCGGTTTTTTCGAAGCCGAGAGCGCGCGCGCCCGCGACTGTGGACATGCGGAAAGCCTCGCGCGCCGGAAGCATGGTCGGGTCCAGATTGGAGCCTTTCTGCGCGAGAGAGGCGAAGCGCATTTCGTCCCACATGTCGAGACGGTTGTTGCTCGACGCCCCGTCTGTCCCGAGAGCGACGTTTATGCCGGACTTTTTCATCTCGCAGACGGGTGCCGTGCCGCTGCCGAGTTTCCAGTTGCTCTTGGGGTTGTGCGCGATTGTGATGTTCTCCCGCGCGTAGACGGGGTATTTTTCCCTGTCAATCCAGACGCAGTGCGCGAGCAGAAGCCGACTGACATCAAGAAGCCCGGTCCTTTCGAGAAATTCCTCAGGATTCATTCTCTTTGACGCTTCGGAAAGAGGCCAGTCGTTTTTCGTTTCAAGCCAGTGCAGCTGCACGCCGAGGCCCTTTTCTTTCGCGGCCGCGGCGATTTCGGTCATCAGCCCCTCGGGCACCGTGTAGGGCGCGTGGGGGCCGAGCTGAATGCGCACCAGCCCTTTCGCGCCGTCGTAGGCGTCCGCGAGTCTGAGGTTTTCCTCAAGCCTTTCCCTGCCGCCGCCGCGCGGCGACGGGACAATCCCGCGCGAGAGCCCCGCGCGCATTCCGCACGCGAGGACGGCCTCCGCGACGCTGTCCATGAAGAAATACATATCGGCGAAACAGGTCGTTCCGGTCGAGAGCATCTCCATAAGCGCGAGCTGCGTGCCGGTATAGACCGTATCGGGGTCGAGCTTATCCTCCACGGGCCATATTTTCTTTTGCAGCCATTCCATGAGCGGAAGTTCCTCGCCGAGCCCCCGCAGCATAGTCATGGCGGCGTGTCCGTGGGCGTTGACGAAGCCCGGAAGCATCGCCGTCCTGCCGCGCCCCTCAAAGGCGGGGCGGCCTTCTAATGTGCCTGCCTCGGCTATTTCGGCGATTCTGCCGCCCTCCGTGCGCACGTCGCAGCGGCGCGCGCGCTCCATCTCCGCGTCCCATATTATTACGTCGCGGTAAATCTCCGGCATTTCTATTCTCTCCAGCTCGCCATGTAGGCTTCCTGCTCCGCCGTGAGTTTTTCTATCGTTATGCCCAGGGATTCGAGCTTCAGCTCCGCCACGCGTCTGTCGAGTTCTTCCGGAACGCCGTAAAGCCCCGGCTCCATCCGGTGTGTGCTGATGTAGAGCGCGGAAAGCAGCTGCATCGCGAAGCTGAGGTCCATTATCTCGACCGGATGGCCGTCGCCCGCGGCGAGGTTCACAAGGCGCCCTTCGCCGAGCAGGTGCAGCCTGCGCCCGTCCGCCATGACATAAGTGTCTATGTTGTCGCGCACATGGCGCACTTCCGCCGCCATCTCCCTGAGGTCGGGAACATATACCTCGACGTCGAAGTGTCCGGCGTTCGCGAGCAGCACGCCGTCTTTCATCTTTTCAAAATGCTCGCGGCGTATGACCTTCGTGTTGCCCGTCACGCTTATGAATACGTCGCCGGCTTTCGCGGCGTCGTTCATGTTCATGACCTCAAAGCCGTCCATCAGCGCTTCAAGCGCCTTGTGCGGGTCCACCTCCACGACTATGACGCGCGCGCCGAGCCCCGCCGCTCTTTTCGACGCGCCTTTGCCGCACCAGCCGTAGCCCGCGACGACAACGTTCTTGCCCGCCACGATAAGGTTTGTCGTGCGCAGTATCGCGTCCCACACCGACTGCCCCGTGCCGTAGCGGTTGTCGAAAAGATGCTTGCTCCGCGCGTCGTTGACGGCAAGCATCGGGAACGGCAGCACTCCTTCGGCTGCCATCGCGCGCAGCCGCTTGATGCCCGTCGTCGTCTCCTCGCAGCCGCCCGCGATATTCGGGATAAGGTCGCGGCGCTCCTCGATTACCGCGGACACGACGTCGCCTCCGTCGTCGATTATTATCCGCGGCTCCCATTTGAGTATCTCGCGTATATTGCCGCTGTACTCCGCGGCGCTCATGCCGCGGCGGCTGAACACGTGCACCCCCTCCTCGGCAAGCGCGGCGCAAATCGGGTCCTGCGTCGAAAGAGGGTTGCTGCCGGCGGCGGCCACGGTCGCGCCGAGACTGCGCAGCACTTTGAGCAGGCAGGCCGTCTTTGCCTCCAAATGAAGGCAGGCGGCTACCGTGACGCCCGCGAGCGGCCGTTTCTCCGCCTCTTTCTCCGCTATGAGCCTGAGCACGGGCATATATTCCCACGCCCATTCCATGCGTCTGTGACCTTCGGGCGCGAGTGAAATATCCGCTATCTTAAATTCGTTTCTCATCCGGGCATTACCTCCGAGAGTATTTTTTCTATATTTTCATTGTACGGGGCGCGTATCACTCCGCGCTCCGTTATTATTCCCGCAATAAGTTCCGACGGGGTGACGTCAAACGAAGGGTTCCACACCTTCGCTCCGGGCGGCGTCAGCAGGCTGCCGCCCATCCGGCTCACTTCCTGCCCGCCGCGCTCCTCTATCGGTATATCGGCGCCGCGCGGGCAGTTCATGTCAAAGGTGGAAAGAGGAGCCGCGACGTAAAAGGGCACGCCGTGGTATTTCGCCGCTATCGCGAGACAGTACGTCCCTATTTTGTTGGCGGCGTCGCCGTTCGCCGCGACGCGGTCGGCGCCTGTAACCACGGCGTCTATCCGGCGCCGCGACATCAAGAAGGCCGCAGCGGAATCGGTTATCACAGTGACGTCAAAGCCGTCCGCCATAAGCTCGTAAGCGGTCAGCGACGCGCCCTGAAGCCTCGGACGCGTCTCGTCCGCGTAGATTTTCAGCTTCTTACCCGCTTCTCTCGCGGCGCGGAAAACGCCGAGCGCGGTGCCGTAGCCGGCGGTGGCCAGAGCGCCCGCGTTGCAGTGCGTAACCGCCGCGCATTCCGCGGGAAGCAGAGCCGCGCCGGAACGGCCGATGCTTTTATTTGTTTCTATGTCTTCTTCTTGGATTTTTTCCGCCTCGCGGGCGAGCAGTTCGGCGAGGCGCGGGTCTCCCGCGTGAGACGCGCGGGTTTCCTTCATGCGTTTTATCGCCCAGAAAAGATTTACCGCGGTCGGGCGCGTGGCGGCGAGCCGTTCCGCGGCGCGGCAGAAAGCTCCTTCTTTTTCCGCCATCGCAAGACCGTAGGCTGCGGCCACCCCGATAGCCGGAGCGCCGCGCACCGTCATGTTTTCTATCGCTTCCGCGATTTCTTGATAGCCGCGGCAGAGCCGGAATTTCACCGCCTCAGGCAGCGCGCGCTGGTCGAGCAGCAGCAGTTCGCCGTTCTCCCATTTCATCGTCGGCGGCAGCATTTCAGCGGGGCCCCGTCAAACGGCTGCCGCCGCTTATGCTGTCGACGACGGCTCCGGCCGTGCCGTCGCTCATCAGGATATTCACGCGCCCGCCTATTTTCAGCGATGATACGGAGCGCAGCGGGACGCCGTCCTCGTCCTCGCATATCGAATAGCCCCTCGCGAGAAGCGAGAGAGGCGAAAGCCCGTCAAGCCGCGCCGCGTCCGACGCGAGGCGCGCGCTTTCGTTTTTTGTTTTCGCGCGGACTGCGCTGCCGAGCGAATCCTCCGCTCTTTTGACAAAAGCCGTTGCGGGCGCGAAATGTTTCATAAGCAAAGCGCGTTCCATATTTTTGCCCAAAGCGGCTGCGGCGCCCGTCATCGCCTTTACCCGCACTTCGAGAGAGCCGCGCATGGCGCGTTCCGTTTCGCAAAGCGACGAAAGGACGGCGCGCCTGTCCGGGAAGAGCCTCTCCGCCGCGCCCGAGGGCGTGGGGGCCGCCGCGTCGGCCGCGAGGTCCGCCAGCGTGCTGTCTATCTGATGGCCGAGGCCGGTAATCACCGGCACGGGACAGAGCCTCACTGCGCGCACGACGGACTCGTCGTCGAAAATATCAAGGTCGTCTCTGCTGCCGCCGCCGCGCACGAGCATGACGCACGAGAGGCCGGCCACGCGCCGCGCGATCTCAAATGCCCGGGTGATTTCCTCCTGCGCCCCCGCGCCCTGCATAAGGCTCGGAATGACCGTTATCTCCGCACACGGATAGCGCAGCGCGCGGAGCTTCAGCACATCCTGAAGAGCCGCGCCGGTCGGCGACGTTATGACCCCGACATGTTCCGGATAGCGCGGCAGGGGGCGTTTAAGCCTCGTGTCAAACAGTCCCTCGCGCTCCAGTTTCGCGCGCAGCGCCTCTTTCGCCCGCGCCTTTGCGCCGGCGCCGAGCGGGAGCAGCATCATCGCGTATATCTGATAAGAGCCGCGCGCCCCGTAAACGTCCACCTTGCCGCGCACGAGGACTTCGTCCCCGTCCTTCGGCCAGACGAGCACGGAACTCGCGTAAGAGTGGAACATCACGCAGGAAACGCGGGAATTTTCGCCAAGCAGAGTGAAATAGGCGTGACCGCTGGTGTGGCGTTTGAAGCCGAGCAGCTCGCCCCGCACGAAAAGATTTTGAAAAAACGGCTCGCGGGCAAGCGACTCCTTTATGGAGGCGGTCAGCTCGTCGACCGTTACCGTTTTATTGTTTTGCGCCGTCATCTGTGCCGCGCACTATCCGTCCGAGAACCCCGTTGACAAAACGCCCCGACTCCTCCGTGCCGAAGGCCTTCGCTATCGCGACGGCTTCAGAAATGGCGACGCTGACGGGGACTTTTTTCGCGATTGTCCCCTCGTACAGAGCCAGCGATATTACCGCCTTGTCGAGAGCCACGAGCCTCTCCGGACGCCATTTGCTTTCCATGTTGACGCGGATTATATCCTCTATCGCCGCGGCGTTTTCGCGCACTCCGAGATAAAGTTCGGAGGCGTAGGACATAACCGTCTCTTTCTCGGCATCGGAAAGTCCGATGTCAAAAGCCTCTATAAACGGAAATTCCGCTTTCGCGCCGGCGTCTTCCGCCTCTTCCCTGAGCTCTCTGTCAAAAAGCGTAACAGCCTCGTCCGCCGGAAACGTCTCCAGCAGCTGCGAGGGCGCGGCGTCGGGCCTCATGTCGCTCATATACACGAGCTGGAGGGCAATCTCGCGCGCCCTGCGGCGAAGCTGCGTTTTTCTTGACATTACCAAAAAATCATCTCCTAAAGAGCTCCGTCAGCGCGCCGATCTGCTTCCTCCCGTCCTCGGTGAGCGCGAGCCACGCGACGCCGTAGGCTATTACGGCAAAGAAAAGCGACCATAAAATTCCGCGCAGTCCCATATGAAAGAGAGCGGCGACTCCCGCAGCGGCTCCGCTCCAGAAAACGGGAAGCGTCCAGAGCGGCGTCGTTCTTTTGTTGTCCTGCGGGGCCACGTTGACCCAGTTTATCCGCGCGGTTATCCCGGAGGGGGCGAAAAGCGCGCCGAATTTGGCATCCAGGGCGTTCCTGCCGGCGGCGGGCCAGTCGTCGGGAACGGCGATATAAATATTGAGAAGAGCGTCTTTCCCGATAAAAGAAACCTCCTGAACGTACAGTTCACGGGGAAGGCGTCTGGCTATTATCCGTTTCGCGGCGTCGCCGTCCAGCCAGATTTTTCCAAGTTCGGTTGTCGTCCACAGAAAGAGCATGGTATGCACCGCCTCTCAAACAAGAAAGCCGGTTTGAGTCAGACCGGCGTTTCCGCAGTCATTGCCGCGCGTCAGGCCTCGCCGGTTCCGGGAAACTCCGGCTCCCCTTCGGCGGGCTCCGGAGTTTCTTTCTTCTCGGCGAAGGTTATCCCCTGGACGTAGATGTTGACCCCTTTTATCGCGTAGCCGGTGAAACGCTCTATCTGGTCTTTCACCGCTTCCTGCACATCCCAGCAGACATCGGGGATCCTCAGCCCGTACTTCACGGTTATGTATGCGTCGACGGAAATCTCCGGCGTCTCGCCCTCGGAGATCATTATACGGACGCCGTTGGCGGTCTTCCTGCCGAGCCTGAGATTCGCCATAAGCCCGGGGCTTGCCGGCGCGACGCCCTCCACGCTGTTGAGCGCTTTTGTGGCAAGCTGCGCTATAACGTCCTCGGATATGCGTATTTTGCCTTCGAGGTTGGACTGTCCGACGCTTCTTTCCTGTTTCTCCTCGGCCGCGTTCTCTTCTTTTATAATCTCGTCCACAGGCTTTTCCTCCTTTTCCCGCCGTGCCCTGACGGGCCGCGTTTATTCTTCCTCGCCGGGGCGCTTGAACGGTTTGCCGCAGTGCGGGCAGACCAGATCCTCGTCCCCGCCGTAAAGAGCCGGTTCGTAATAGAAATCGTTGCCGCAGTGCGGGCAGGTCACGGACTCGTACTCCTCCTCGTCGAAGTGCCCGTCCTCACCGTCCGCTTCGTCATCGTCACCTGTGCCGCCGCTTTCGTCCCCGTCCAGCTCGTCGAGCCTGTCCTCCAGGTCGGAAACGTCTTCGTCAAGCTGCTCGAGATAATCGTCGAGCTCCCCGTGGACATTCTCATGCTCCTCAATCGCGGCGGCAAGGGAATCCAGCGCGTCGACCAGCGCCGCGTAAAACTTCTCCTTGTCAGGCGTGTCCGTCAAGTTCTGTCCGTCGATAAGCCCTTTCAAATACGCAATCTTCTCACGTGCGCCCATTTGTTGAACCCCTCCTGTCGGATCCCGGTAAGGCACTCCGGGGGCCGCCGGCCCCGGCAATGCGCTATTTCTTCGCCCGTTCCAGATACTCGCCCGTTCTCGTGTCTATAACGACCGTCTCGCCGTTTTCGACAAAGAAGGGAACGTTCACCACAAGCCCGGTCTCCGTCGTGGCCGGTTTGCCGCCGCCGGAAGCCGTGTCGCCTTTGAAGCCGGGCGGCGTGTCCGTGATTTTCATTGTAACCTGGTTCGGAAGCTCGATGCCCATGACGCGCCCCTCGAACATATCGAAGCTCACCTCAAGGTCGTCGACAAGATACTTCGCGGCGTCGCCCAGAACGTCCGGCGAGAGGCTGACCTGGTCGTACGACTCCATATCCATGAAAACGTAGTCCTCGCCGTCGCGGTACTGGTACTGCGCCGGCTTTTCGTCGAATATGATTCTTTCAAAGCGTTCGCCGGACTTGAACGACTGGTCCACGCTTGAACCCGTTTCGAGGTTGCGGAGCTTGCCGCGGACGATTGCCCCGCCTCTTCCCATTTTATGGTGCGAGCATTCGAGAATGACCCACATTCCGCCTTCCCATCTGATTTTAAGCCCCGGGCGGAAATCGCTCGTGTCAACAACCTGTGCCATGCAAATGCCTCCCTGATCTCTTTCGGGCGCGCGCCGCGCCCGTTCGCGTTAAACTCCGGCTGCGAAGAAAATCATAACATAAAACAACGGCGTACAACAAGTGCATTCCTCTGTATTGACGTTTCTTTGCGCCCTTAACGAAAAGTCCGCCGCGATGTCCGTCAGAAAACGCCCGCGTCGGGCGCGACAGTATAATTCGCCGGAGTGATGCTCTTCAGCTCATCGTATGTGATTTCCGCGGATTTGGCTGTGAGCGTCATCACGCCGTTTTCAAACGTGAAGACGGCATATTCCGTGACGACGGCGGCGGCGGCCCTGTACGCCGTGACGGGCAGGTTGCAGCGCCGCAGCAGCTTCGGCTCGCCGTATTTTGAAAGATGCTTCGTCGCGATGTAAACTTTCTTCGCGCTTGAAAGCAGATCCATCGCGCCCCCTACGCCGAGCATTTCCCCGTGCGGCACTATCCAGTTGGCGACAGTGCCCTCCTCGTCCACCTCAAACGCCCCGATAACCGTGGCGTCCAGATGCCCGCCTCTGATTAAGCCGAAGGACTCCGCGCTGTCCATATAGCAGCAGCCTTTTGTCTCCGTGATTTTCGTCCTGCCCGCGTTTATGAGAAGGGGGTCAATGCTGCTCTCATCGGCCTCCGGCCCGGCGCCCAGCATTCCGTTTTCGACTTCGATGAAGACGCGCCCGCTCGTCAGATAATCGGCGACAAGTGACGGGATCCCTATCCCCAGATTCACGTATATATCCCTGTCCGCGCCGGCGCCGTCGAGGACGCGGGCGATGTACTTCGCTATCCGCGTCCGGGCTTCTTTGTCGCTGTACATTTTTATGCCCCTTTCAGTACGAGCCTGTTGACGAAGAGGTGAGGCGTAACGATTGTTTCCGGGTCGATGCTCCCGGCCGGAACAATCTCGTTCACCTCCGCTATGACGACGGACGCGGCCATCGCCATGAGCGGGTTGAAGTTGCGCGCGGTCTTGTAGTAGACGAGATTTCCCAGTTCGTCGGCTTTGTCCGCGCAGATGAGCGCGGCATCCGCGCGGATCGCCTCCTGCAGAAGGTATGTCTTTCCGTTGAATTCTTTCAGTTCCCTGCCCTTCGCAAGCTCCGTGCCGACCGCCGTCCTCACGTAAAACCCCGCCACGCCTACGCCCGCCGCCCTTATCGCCTCGGCGAAGGTTCCCTGCGGCACAAGCTCGATTGAAATCTTTTTTTCGTTGTGCGCGGCGATCACTTCTTTGTTCCAGTTGTAATAGGTGCCGATCAGGCCCCTGATTTTGTTCCTTGTCAGCAGCTTTCCAAGCCCGATATTCGGGGAGCCGAGGTCGTTGCTGATGACCGTTAAATCTTTGACGCCGCTGTCGGCAAGCGCGTCGATGAGAGTCCACGGAGTGCCGACGTTGCCGAAGCCGCCGACCATTATCCTGTCTCCGTCCTTTATCAGCCTCATGCTCTCTTTCGCGCCGCAGAGTTTCGCGCACCTTGATGCCGTTTCCGCCGTCACAATTCTGCCTCCTTTCTGTTATGCCGCCGCGGGAAGTGCGAAGCGGCGGTTTTGCGTCTGTGATGTGTTGACAATTCAGTAAAAGTATGCCAGAATTTCCGGTTTTACACAAGCGGGCGAAGCCGCGATTTTTGCTTTTCGCGCAACTTCCGGCATACGGCCGCGCCTGTCCGGCCTGAGATTTTTGAA
>CAYVEQ010000033.1:0-18650 GCA_964450835.1 uncultured Synergistaceae bacterium | reverse complement strand
CTTGCCGCCTCCACGTCGGCCTACGTGACGAAAATTTTTGAAGCGGAAAAATAGCACGCGCGAGAGTCGCGCAGCTTTTCGCGAAAACAGTCGGCAAAGAGAGCGCGCGCGGCGTGCTCTCTTTTTTATCCGCCGCGGTTGCCCGCCGCTTTTATTTTTCCGAAACCGCCGAAAGCCGAAGAAAGTGAAATATAAAATTGTGTAAAGAATTGCGCCTTCTTAGAAAAAGAATGCGCCCGCGCGAAATAATGGTGCTATTATATCTTTGAACGAATATTGAAATCAATTCAGGGGGAAAACATAAATGTACATCAATGCCCAAGATGAAAATTTCAACGCCGAGTCGCTCCCCGTAATAGCGATGCTCGCGGCCGAAGGCGACACCGAGGCGCTCTCGCTTGACCCGCTGCGCGGCGAGATGCGGGACTTCTGCCGCCGTGTCCTGATAAACGAAGCTTTCAGAGGCGAACCGGGCAAGCTGCTGGTCGTGCCGGTCGCGGACAAGACCGTGCGCTTTGCCGTCATAGCCGGGCTCGGCCCCGAAGAAAAAATCACGGCGGAGCGCGTGCGCGACGCCGCTTTTTCTGCGGCAAGGGCCGCCGCGTCGCGCGGATGCGGCGAAATTTCTCTGACGATGCCGAAGGCCGGTGACGCCTGCCGTTCGCGCGCCGCAGCCGAAGGATGCGCTCTTGCCTCATACCGTTTCGTCAAATACCTTACGCGAGACGAGAAAGACAGATTCGCCGCTGTCGAAAAAGTGACCGTCGTTGACGGCTGCGCGGCGGCGCTCGAAGAAGGACGCATACTCGGCGAGTCGCAGTGCTGGACCCGCGACCTCGCGAACGAGCCGGGATGCGCCGTCACGCCGGAGACGCTCGCGGAAAAGGCGCGCGAGCTGGCGGGAGAACTCGGGCTGAAATGCGAGATATGGGACGAAGAACGCATCAGGAGCGAAAAAATGGGGGCCTTTCTCGCTGTGGCAGGAGGCTCCGCCAATCCCCCGCGCTTCATACACCTTACATACGAGCCGCGGGATGCGAAAGGACACATCGCGTTTGTCGGCAAAGGACTTACATTTGACAGTGGCGGCCTTGACATAAAGCCGGCGGAATTCATGCTCACGATGAAAGGCGACAAGAGCGGTGCCTGCGCGGTGCTCGGCGCAATCCGCGCGGCGGCTTTGCTGCGCGTCGGCTGGAAGGTCAGCGCGATAATCGCCGCCGCGGAAAATATGCCGGGCGGCTCGGCTTACAGGCCGGACGACATCGTCCGCGCCCGCAACGGAAAGACAATCGAGGTCAACAACACGGACGCGGAAGGACGCCTCACCCTCGCGGACGCTCTCTGCTACGCCTCGGAGCTCAAACCAGATATGATAGTCGATATTGCCACTCTTACCGGTGCCTGCGCGGTCGCCCTCGGCCCGACGACGGCGGGGCTTTTCACGAACAACGACGAATTCGGGGATAAGGTGCTGAAGGCCGCTGCGGAAAGCGGCGAACGTTTCTGGAAACTGCCGATGAACGACCCGAATCTCCGCGAGCTGATCAAGTCGCCCTTCGCGGACCTTGTGAACAGCGCCGGACGCTACGGCGGAGCCATCACGGCCGCGATGTTCCTCGAGGCGTTTGTCGGATGCGGGATACCGTGGGCGCACCTTGATATAGCGGCGGCGGACTTCGCCAAGAAGCAATACGGCTGCTGCGTCAAAGGGGCGACCGGCTTCGGTATGAGAACCCTTGCCCGGCTTTTGCGGGAGTTGTAAAGATAAAGGCGGCACCCGATGTCGGACGGCAACCGAAAAGATTCAATAGCTCTGATTAACGCCGTGATATATCCGATGGCGCCGCCCGGCCGCGCCCAGGCGCTTTATGCGAGAGGCGGCGTCATCGAGGCGGTCGGACGGGACAGCGAGATTCTCGGCCTTTGCGACTCGAAGACCGTGGTTCTCGACATGAAAGGGAAGTATGTCCTCCCGGGATTTACGGACACTCACAACCATCTGTTAGCCGCCGGACGCAGTCTTGAAACGCTCGATTTGAGCGGCGCGCGCTCGATTGACGAGATGATCGGGCGCGGCAGGCATTTTCTCGCGGAGAACGAGCTTCCGCCAGGAGGCTGGTTCTTTGCCCGCGGGTGGGATCAGAACAGAATGGCGGAGAAGCGTTTCCCGAACCGCCAGGACCTCGACCTCATATCGACTGACACTCCTCTCTTCTTCGAGCGCTCGTGCGGGCACATCGCCGCCCTAAACAGTCCGGCTCTTAAACTTCTCAAAATCGACGGCAATTTCAGAATATCCGGCGGCATAGTGACCCTCGGACCTTCGGGCGAGCCGAACGGTGTAATCAGCGAGGCGGCGGTGAACTGGGCGCGCATGAACATACCGGGACAGTCCCGCGAGATGCTCGAACACTGGTACGGACTCGCAGTCGACCGCATGATAAAGTACGGCGTGACATCTGTGCAGACCGACGACCTTGAGATGGCCGGCGGCGTCGAGGGCGTCTTCGGCCTTTACGAATCGCTTGAAGCGCGCGGGAAAATGCCGATGCGCATAGCGCAGCAGTGGCAGCTCCGCGGCGAGGAGGATTTGGCCGCTTTCATCGAGGCGGGCGGCTGCTCGCGCGGTGGAAAGTTCTTCCTCAGCGGCCCGCTGAAGATAAGCGTCGACGGTACGCTGGGCGCCCGCACGGCCGCGCTGCGCGAGGAATACTCGGACGACCCCGGCAACCGCGGCGTTTACGCCCACTCGCAGGAAACGTTGAACAGGCTTGTGCGCCGCGCGCAGGAGGCGGGAATGCAGGTCGCCTTCTACGCGATCGGCGACGGCGCGATTGAGCGCTGTCTGAACGCGGTGGAAGCGGCGCGGGACGCGGGAAACCCGGAAACTCGCCACAGGATAGTCCACTGCCAGATAGGGGCGCGGGATCTCTTTGCCCGCATGGCGTCGCTCGGCGTCATGGCTGATATTCAGCCCGCATTTGCAACTTCAGACTGGCCGATTGTAGTCCCGCGCCTTGACACCGACCGCGCAAGATGGAGCTACGCGTGGAAATCCATGCTCAACAGCCGCATTCCGATAGGCGCCGGCTCCGACGCGCCGACAGAATCGCTCAACCCCTTCATAGGCATCAGAGCCGCGATACTGCGGCAGGATTTGAACAACGAGCCGAAGCACGGATGGATGCCGGTGCAGAGGCTCGACCGCGTCGAAACCTTCTCGATGTACACAATCGGCGGGGCGCGGGTATGCGGCGAACTTTCATGGCGCGGCACCATCGAGCCCGGCAAAGCGGCGGACTTCACCGCCTTTCTCGAAGACCCGTTCCAGACGCCCGACAACGAACTGCCGTGGCTTGAAGCCGGGCTCACCGTCGTGGACGGGAAGATACGCCACATAGAATAGAGGCGGCGTCTTGAGCGGAAACGCCGGTAAAAACATAAAACCCCAGCCTCCCGTCACGGAGCTTCAGGGAGAGACGGAACATATTGTCTTTCGCAACAGGGAGAACGGCTACACGGTTCTGCGTCTTCGCGTGCGCGGTTGCCCCGCGCCCGTGACCGCCGTCGGCATAACGGCGGAGCCGGCCGTCGGCGAAGTTCTTACGATGAAAGGGCGCTGGGTGGAAAACAGCCGCTACGGAATGCAGTTTCACTTTGAAAGCTGCGAAAGCGCTCTGCCAGCGGCGGGAGAGGGACTTGAAAGGTTTCTCGGCTCCGGCCTGATAAGCGGCATAGGCCCCGCCACCGCGCGCAAGATAATAGAAAAATTCGGCGACGATACTGTGTCCGTACTTGAAGAAGAGTCGGAACGTCTCGCGGAAATCAAAGGCATAAGCAAAGCCAAGGCCGAAGCCGCCGGAAAGTCGTGGCGCGAACAGCGCGACACGCGCGGGGTAATGGTCTTCCTTCAGGGCTACGGAGTCGGCGCGGGGTACGCGATGCGCATATTCAAAAAATACGGCGCGGCAGCCATTGAAGTGATGAAGGCAAATCCCTACCAGATAGCGCTTGACGTGCAGGGAATAGGCTTCGCGACCGCGGACGCGATAGCGGGCAAGCTCGGCGTGCCGCGCGACTCGCCCTCCCGCATAGCGGCCGGCGTGCACAACGCGCTCAATGAGCTTACCGGCGAGGGTCACGTCTACGTACCGCGCGAAATACTGGCCGCTCAGGCGGCCGAAAAACTCGGCGTTTCCGAAAAAGAAGCCGACGACGGCATAGAGAGAGCGCGCGCCGGCGGAAACATAATAGTCGAAGAATTTCAGAACAAAGACGGTAGACAAGAGAGCGCGGTATATCTTCCCGCCTTCCATTACGCGGAGACCCATTCGGCCGATAACTTCCGTCTGCTGGCCGACGAGCCATACAACAGCAAAAGCGTGGACTGCGCCGCGGCTCTTCCGTGGCTTGAAAGCGAAATGGGAATAAAGTTCGCCGAGGCGCAGCGTGAGGCGATAACACGCGCGGTCAACTCCAAGGTCATGGTGATAACCGGAGGCCCGGGAACAGGCAAAACCACGATAATCCGCGCCGTGCTTCACCTTCGCGACGCCGGCGGCTACCGCGTGATGCTCGCGGCTCCGACGGGGCGCGCCGCGAAGCGCATGGCCGAAGCGACGGGTTACGAGGCGAAGACTATACACCGCCTGCTCGAATATTCAAGCGGGAGCTTCACCGACCCGGCCGCCGGCTTCGGCGCCTTGTCCGGCGGCGGCTTCACCCGCAACGAGAACAACAAGCTCGAATGCGACCTGCTCATAGTGGACGAGGCCTCCATGATAGACCAGATACTTTTCCATCACCTGCTGAAGGCCGTGCCGCGCGACGCCTCTCTCATACTCGTCGGCGACGTCAACCAGCTTCCCTCGGTGTCGCCCGGCAACGTGCTGAAAGACATAATAGATTCCGGCGTCTGCCCGGTCGTCATGCTCAGCGAGATATTCCGCCAGAGCGGCGAGAGCCGCATAATCGTCAACGCGCACCGGGTGAACCGGGGCGAGATGCCGCTTGAGCCTGAGAGGGGAACACGCTCCGATTTCTACTTCATCGAGCCGAAAGTCGCGTCCTGCGGCATATCCGAAGAGGAATACAAAAAACTTTTTGACGAGAAGGTGCTCTCGACAATCAAAAAGCTTGTCACGGAAGATATACCGCGCAGCTTCGGCTTCGACCCGGTCGCGGATGTGCAGGTGCTCTGCCCGATGCATAACGGAATAGCCGGCACGAAGCGGCTGAACGCGGAGCTTGAACAGCTGCTGAACGGCAGGCACGGCGCGTCGGTGCAGCGCCTTGACCGTCTCTTCCGCGCCGGAGACAAAGTCATGCAGATCAGAAACAACTACGAAAAAGACGTCTACAACGGCGACATCGGCACGATAGAGTCGGTTGATGCGGAAAATTCCAGCCTCGTCGTAAAAATGGACTCGGGCATGGTCGAGTACGACTTCAACGAGCTTGACGAGCTCGTCCACGCTTACGCGGTCTCCATACACAAATCCCAGGGTTCCGAATACCCCGCCGTCGTCATCCCGCTGCTCACGCAGCACTACGTCATGCTTCAGCGCAACCTCCTCTACACCGCGATAACGCGCGGCAAGAAACTGGTCGTCATAGTCGGGACTAAAAAAGCGCTGCGCATCGCGGTCGCGAACGACAAAACGAAAAAGCGCTGGACGCGCCTCACCGAGCGTCTGCGCCGCGAGGCAGCGCCGCGTCTGCTCTGACGCCGCGGCAAAGTAAAGTCCCTTTTCCCGGCTAAGGCACAATAAAAGTCGCGCCCCTTGCGGGAGCGCGGCTTTTATTTTTTTGCTTCAGATGTAGCGCGTGCTGCTTCTGTATATATTTTCGCTGTAGTCTTTGGCACCGCCCGTCTCGGAGGCTGCGAGACGCCTTTCCGTGTAGCGCGAGAAACGCACGAAGGGAAGCCCGATAAGAAGATATATTATCGCGACAAGTATCCCGGGGCCGAAGTAGTCGTAGTAGGTCGCGGAGACCTGACCGTAGACTTTCGTCAGGTCGACCATCGTGATGATGGACACGAGCGACGAGTCTTTAAGCAGCGATATAAAATCGTTGTTGATCGGCGGGATTACGACGCGGATGGCCTGCGGAAGAATGACCTCGCGCATCGCCTGCCAGCGGGTCATGCCGAGCGCAAGCGCCGCCTCCCACTGCGTGCGCGGTATCGCGAAGAGCCCCGTTCTGTATATCTCCGCTTCGTATGCGGCATAGTTGAGGCCGAGCCCTATCGCCCCCGCCCAGAAAGGAGAGAGCTTTATCCCCACGGAGGGAAGGCCGTAGAAGATGAAGAAGAGCTGTATCAGCACAGGCGTCCCCCGCACGAACTCGACATAGACCGTCGAAAGAGCGGCGGCCCACCTCGGCGCGAATACCCGCGTGACGGCAAGGCAGAGGCCGAGCGCCATCGCGAGCGCCATGGCCACGAGCGAAACTTCAATCGTAACGACGGCTCCGCGGGCAAAGAGCGGCGCCGCCTCCCAGTATCTTTCAAGGCGCTTGCGCAGCGTAAGCTGCGGCCTGTGCGCCTCCGCCCATTCGGTGTAGCGGGCCGGTTCCGCCTTGGGCGGGTCGTAGTCGTTGAAAGCCGCCGCCATTACGGGCGTCCAGAGATTCCAGCGGTCGTATATCTCGCGCAGCACGCCTTTGTCGCGCAGCGCGACTATCGCGCGGTTCACCTCTTTTGTAAGCTCCGTGTCGCTTTTGCGCATCGCGATGGCGTATGTGATTTCGCCTATCGGCTGGCCGACGAATTTGATTTCCGGGTTGAAGCCGGCGGAGTAGAGCGCAATCGGCTGGTCGAACAGCGCGGCGTCGAGCCTGCCGTTCGCCAAGTCCTCGTAAGTGTTAGCTTCGACTATGTACGTGCGTATCTCTATGCCCGGCACTTCCTCCAGCACCATCTGGGCGTAGCTCTCTTTCAGAGTTCCCGCCACTTTGCCGCTCAAGTCGGAAAGCCCGTTGATTGAATCGTCGTCGCGGCGCACAGCGAGCTGAAGGAAGGTTTTGTAATAGGGAATGGAGAAGTTTACCTCGTCTTCGTGCTCGGGCGTCACCTCGAGGCCGTTGATGGCGATGTCGTATAGATGGCGGTCAAGACCCGGTATCAGATTGTCCCACGCGTTGTTGACGTAGACGGGCGTGCGCCCCATTTCTTTCGCTAGAGCCTCCACTATGTCGACCTCAAAGCCTATGAGCTTTTCCGGGTCTGTCGGGTCGGGGAACATATAGGGGAAGCCGCCCTCGGAGTCTCCGCCCCAGCGGAGCGTTTTGCCGCCGGTGCCCGTGTCATCGGCGCGAAGAGGCGCGCAGGAGCATATCAGCAGTATGAACGCGAAAAGCGCGATTAACTTTTTCATCAGCATGTCACCCCGGCATTTACGAAGTGGCGCAAGAAGGCGCGCGTACGGTCGTTCTTCGGGCTGGCGAAGAGTATGTCTCCGTCCTCGTACTCCACTATCTCGCCCTTGTCCATGAAAATGATGTAGTCGGAGGCGTCTTTCGCGAATTTCATCTCGTGCGTGACGATTATCTGCGTCATGCCTTCCGCGTCGAGATCCTTCATGACCTGCAGAACTTCTCCGACGAGCTCGGGGTCGAGAGCGGATGTCGGCTCGTCGTAGAGCATGACGCGCGGATTCATCGCGAGAGCCCTGGCAATGGCGGCGCGCTGCCGCTGCCCTCCCGAGATCGTCGACGGGTAGCGCTGCGCGAAGCCTTCGAGGCCGACTTTTTCAAGCATCTTCATGCCGAGCTCGCGGGCCTCGTCCTCTTTCATTTTTTTGACGACCATCGGCGCGAGCATGATGTTGTGCAGAAGATCTTTGTTCGGGAAAAGGTTGTAGCTCTGGAAAACCATGCCGACTTCCGTCCGCAGAGCGTGAACTTTGCGGAGCAGATCGTCGGTCGGTTTTTCTCCTGGCCTGCGCGAAACGGTGACCCCCGCGACCGTGATCGAGCCCGAGTCCATCAGTTCGAGGCAGTTGATGCAGCGCAGGAATGTGGACTTTCCGCAGCCGGACGGGCCGATGACAGATGCCAAGTCGCCCTCGCGTATGGTAAAGTTGAGGTCTTTGAGGACAATCCCCTCACCGTAACTTTTTGTGAGGTGTTCGATAACAATCAGCGGTTTGTTGATGGTGTTCATGTTCATACCCCCTTGGAATTTTTAAGTTTGGATTTCAAAGGGGCCGTCATATGCGGAGATATTCGCCGCTTGTTGCGTGCGCGGGAAGCGCGGCGGCGTACGCCGGAAGCAAAGGGGCCGCCGGGCGGCGGCGCGAAGTGCGCGTTTCCTGGAGCTTCGCTCCGTGTCTGAAACACCAGACACCAGTGTTTTTTTTCAATTCTCGTCTCACGTCCCTTCCGTGTACCGACTTAAAGCGCAGTTAGTGTAACGGTTTTGTGGCTGGAATGCAATAAGCCGCCGTTAAGGTTTTCGTAAAACGGCGCGCGTTGCGGCACGTTAATAGCCAAGCTCGCGCTTCGTCTTTTCGATGTCGGCCTTCGTATCTTTTATCCAGCGCGCGAGAATATCGGGCTTTATTTTTTTTGATTTGGGATCGTTCAGCAGAGTGTCAAGCTTTTTCTCCTGAATGCGAAGCCACTCGATTTTCGCCTCTCGGAACTGGATGTCCGCGACCGCGTTCCCGCGCTCGCCGTCATCCTCTTTTACAAATGCGCGGCTCATCTTGCGTCCTCCTTTCGCGGCGCGGAAAAACTCTCCGCACGCGTTTTTCGATTCTCCGCTATTATAGCAAACGCGCTGACTTTTACGAACGAACGAGCTCTGCCGTTGACAGGAGTCCGCGGGGCCGGTAATAATTCTCCCGTATTTAAGTATGCAAAGGAGAGTGAGCGCGTGGAATATACCGGCGAAACTCTTGCGCGCTTCGTCAAACACTACGCCTTCCTCAGCTTCGGTCTTTCTCTGATGGCGCTGGGCATCACTTTTTCAATCAAGGGAAAGCTCGGCACGTCCCCGATTTCGAGTCTGCCTTATGTCTTAAGCGTTCTATCTCCTCTCACCGTGGGGCAGGCGTCGATAGTCATGCATCTGGCCTTTATCGCCTTTCAGATAGCGCTGCTGCGCCGCCGCTTTGCGCCTGAACAGTTTGTGCAGCTGCCGGTGAGCCTGCTCTTCGGCTACTTGATGGACGGCTGGATGTTGGCGCTGCGCCGGGAGTCTTTTTTGTCGAAACTGGCGTGGCTTTCGCGGTGGCGTCGGACGCTCCGCCCCTTCCGGGAGAGGGCGTCGTCGTGGCGCTCTGCCGCGTCTTTCGCCTGAGCTTCCCGCGCACCAAGATATGTTTTGACGCGGCGCTTGCCACGACATCGGTGATTCTTTCTTATGCCGCGTGCGGCAGGGTCGAGGGCGTGCGTGAGGGAACTCTCGCCGCCGTGCTTTGCGTCGGACTGACCGTCAAGGCGGCGAACAGGTTCGTTGTCCCGCTCGCCGGTAAATTTCTGGCGCAACCGGCCGAAGAGGCCCAGCACCGAGACCTTCACGAGAAAAATATATAATATCGGGATTACCGCGAAAGGTGTGATAACGTGAAAATTCTTGTAATCGGCGGAGTCGCGGCGGGAACCAAAGCCGCCGCAAAACTCAGACGGGAAGACAGCGCCGCCGAAGTGACGGTGCTTGCGAAAGACAAAGACATTTCCTACGCCGGATGCGGGCTACCCTATTATGTCGGAGGCGTGATAGAAAAGAAAAGCGCCCTCATCGTCAATACCCCGTCGAAATTCCGCGCCCTCACCGGAGCTGCGGTGATAACGGGCAAAGAGGCCGTCGCGCTTGACCGCGCCGCGAAAAAAATCACGGCTGTCGACGTCGTGAGCGGCGAAGAAAACATATACGAATACGACAAGCTGATGATCGCGGTCGGGGCGTCGCCTGTGGTTCCGAAGCTGCCCGGCGTCGCGCTGCGGAACGTTTTTGTCATGAGGAAACCGGACGACGCCGCGTCGCTGCGCGCTCTGCTTGACAGCGGAACGGTCGGGCGCGCCGTCGTATGCGGGGCGGGCTTCGTCGGCCTCGAGGTGGCGGAGAATCTGGCCGCGAAAGGCGTAAAAGTTTCAGTAATAGATATGGCGGAGCAAATCCTCCCCGGCTTTGACACGGAAGTCGCTGGATATGTCGGACGCAGGCTCGCCGAGCGCGGCATAATATGCTTTACCGGAACGAGGCTCGAAGGCATAGAGGGCGACGGCCACGCAGAAAAGGTGCTGACAAGCCGCGGGGCCGTGAAGGCCGACGCCGCGGTGCTCGCGCTCGGGGTAAGACCGAACACGGCATTCCTCGCCGGAAGCGGCATTGAAACGGCGCCCGACGGTACGATTATAGTCGACGGCGCCATGCGGACGAACGATCCCTCCGTTTATGCGGCGGGCGACTGCGTCACGGTCGTGAACAGAATAACGGGCGCGCGCGTCCGGTCGCCGATGGGCTCGTCGGCGAACATGGAAGGGCGCGTCGCGGCAACAAACATGGCTGGCGGCGACGCGGCCTATCCCGGTGTGCTGGGCACCGGAGTCTGCAAACTCCCTAGACTTAACGTCGGGCGCACCGGACTTGCCGAGGCGGAGGCGAAGGCGGCGGGCTTTGATGCGGTAAGCGTGACTGTCGTCGTTGACGACAAAGCGCACTACTATCCTGGCGCCGGCAGCTTCATAGTGAAAATGACTGCGGACGCGAAGAGCGGCAGACTGCTCGGGATGCAGACAATCGGCGAAGGCGCGGTAGACAAGATGACCGACATTGCTGCGGCCGCCATATCGCTCAAAGCGACGCTGCCCGCCCTTGAGAATCTCGACCTCGCCTACGCGCCGCCCTTCTCGACAGCGATACATCCCTTTGTCCAGACCGTGAACATACTCCTCAACAAACTGAGCGGCTCGCTCGACTCCTTCACGCCCGCGGAGTTCGCGGAGGGAGCCGCAGCGGGCTACAGGCTCGTGGACACTTCGCTTCACCCGGCGCTCGCGGGTCTGCCCCACATCGACTACACGAAAATAGGCGAAAAGCTCGACGGTTTCGCGAAAGACGAAAAACTGCTCTTGATATGCGCGAGAGGAAAGCGCGCCTACCTCACGCAGAACAAACTCAAGGCCATGGGCTATACAAACACGAAGGTTCTCGAAGGCGGGCACACATTCACGGAGATAAAGACGGAATAATAAGAATGGGCGAAACAGCGGAGAATGGACGCGGCCGTAAAATATGCGCCGGAGATCGCCCGGTCAAACAGGCAGACGCTGTGCGTCTCCCTGCGAAAGTGTTCCTCGCAAGAGGCGGCCGCGCGTATTGAAAGTGCCATCCTTCTCTTTCGCGAACATGGCAAAACGGAAGAGAGATTCATCAGGACGGCAGCGCACCCCCGGCTTTGAGTGCGGTGGAAAGAACTTCTCTGCGGCGGCATCTTGTAGCCTGAACAGAAGACAACAGACGCGGAACTCCATACGGCAGGAGGAGCCGTATGCCGACAAGCCGCGCAATTATAATAGTCATGTCCGGCAGATAAAACGCGGGAAAAGCCGCCCGCCTGTGACAGACGGGGATTGATAGGGCGGATGCGGTTGAAAAACAAAAGAGAGGCGCGCCTTATCCGCTCTTTTTGCGGGTTGTGAATGCCGCGCCTGCCTGGCGGCAGCCGCACAAAGCGTGCTCCCTTTGCCGGCGTTTATCCCTCGCTTAAAAGAGGCCGCACCCGGGCGCTTGTGGCGCCGGCCGCTGGGCGGGCGGGTAAAGCATCGCGCCGTGCCTTCGTGAAAACGTGCCGCGCAAGCTACTTGCGCAAGCAACGTGCCTTTTGAAAAAACCGGCGAATCGGGGAGAGAAAACGGAGCAACGTTTATCAAACACGCGGCGGCCGCAAAAAAAGAGGCCTCGCGGCCCCCCGGTTATATTCTATGGAAATTCGACGCGAAGCGGAGCCTATGCCGACAGGGCTTTGACCTTTGCCGTGATGTTTGCCTTGCGGCGCGCCGCTGTGTTACGGTGGACGACGCCCTTCACTACCGCCTTGTCCAGTACGCTCTGAGCCTCGTTCAGCCTCTTCGTCGCAAGTTCAAGATCCTTGCTTTCCACCGCTTCGAGAAGTTTCTTCACCGCGTTCTTGCAGCGGGTCTTCCAGAAACGGTTGTAGATGCGGTTTCTCTCGGCGATCAGGACTCGTTTTTTAGCTGATTTCTTGTTCGGCAATGCCGTCACCTCCTTCACAAAGACAATGGCGATTTTACCATAAAATATCGGGGTTGCGCAATACATCAAAAATTTTCCCGGAATTTTCCCGGCCTTCCTTGCCCTAACGGAGGCTCTATGTTATATTTAGCAAGTTGTTTGGGGGGTAACCTTGCTATAATAATTCTGGAAAGAATTTGTTTTTTTGAATGCAGCACTGCACAGGAGGTGTTATCTGTGAAAAGAACGTTTCAGCCGCACAATCTGAGAAGGAAACGGACAATGGGTTTCCTTGAGCGTTCCGCGACGCCGAGCGGCCGCCGTATACTCAGGAATCGCCGCCGTAAGGGCAGGGCGCGGCTCGCCGTATAGGTTCTGGTGGATTTCGGGTTCTCATCTGCCGCGCGTCTTAAAAAGGGGTGGCAGTTTGATTTTGTTTTCCGCACCGGACGTCGTGACTCAGGCGGGCTGGTGCGGTTGTTATATGTGACGAAAGCGGAAGGCCCGGCGCGTGCCGGCGTTGCCGTAGGCAAGAAAATCGCCTGCGGCGCCCGCAGGGTTCGCGGGAGACGCCTGTTGCGGGAAGCCGCGCGGCGGTTGCTCCCGTGGGTCAGAGAAAGTGTCTGGTTCGTCGCCTCACTGCGTGAGAGCGGGCTTGGCGCGAGCGCTCGCGATGTATATTACGACCTTGCCTCATGCATGGAGCGTTGCGGGCTTCTCTCGAAAGAGTGGCCCGGTGCGGATTGGAGCGCAGATTCAAAACGCGGTTGATCGGACGCGCATGCGCTTTTGTGATGCTTTTTGCCGTCCGATTTTATCAGGCGGCTCTCTCCCCGTTGCTCGGAGGCGGAAAATGCAGATTTTATCCGAGTTGTTCGGAATATGCGGCTGAGGCTCTGAATATGTACGGGCCGCTTGTCGGCGCGCATCTTGCCGTCGTCAGACTGCTGAAATGCGGCCCGTGGCATGAAGGCGGTTTCGACCCAGTGCCGGGACACGACGAGGTCGCCGCGCGGAAATGGTTGGGAATGCTTCTGAGGCTTAGGGAGCAAACTTCGAAAGGATAGGTGAAAGTTTTGGGTATTTGGGACGGGGCCAGCCGGCTCCTTCTTTCGGTTCTTGAATTTCTGTACGGGATGACTCATTCATACGGACTGGCTATAATCGCCCTCACCATTATAGTGCGGCTCGCGCTTTACCCTCTGAACCAGAAGCAGATGGTGAGTATGCGACAGATGCAGAAAATTCAGCCTATGCTGAAGGTGATTCAGGAAAAGTACGGCAACGACAGAGAAAGACTGAATCAGGAAACGATGCGTCTCTACAAGGAATATAAGGTAAACCCCGCGGCGGGGTGCCTTCCTATTCTTGTGCAGCTTCCCATCCTTATAATTCTTTTCAGAGTGCTGAACGCCTATGACTTTGCCGATACGACATTCTTCGGTGTCGCGCTCGGCTCGTCCGCGACAGCCGGCCTTGCCAAGGCAGTCGGCGTCGCGCCGGAACCGGGTGGTGTTTACAGCATATTCCAGGTTCTCAGCGGAGTTTTGTCAAACCCGGCGGGCCTTGCCAACGCAGGCCTTTATTTAGGCAACCTAATTCTGCTTATAGCTATTTCATTCATGACATGGGCGCAGCAGAAGCTCTCCGGCGCGGGCAACAACCCGCAGATGGCGATGATGAATACGATAATGCCTGTTTTCATGGCGTTCATCTGCCTTTCAATGCCGGGCGGCGTTATGCTCTACTGGGGGCTCTCTTCTCTCATCGGCATAGTGCAGCAGTATCTTGTCGTCAAGAAAACCAAAGAGCAGCTCGCCATCAAGCCGACGCTTCACAAAAACAAACCTGTCGCCGCCCGCGGCGTGGATGACGACGACGAAGAAGAAGACGAGGACGACGAGGATTAGCTATGAAAAATATCTCAGATACGGAGCTTATGCCGATGCCTGAAATAGAAAACCGTGTCGTCGAATGTTCCTCCATCGATGACGCCAAAGCAAAAGGCGCCGAAATATGGGGCATAAAACCTAATGATATAGACGTTAAGGTTTTATCAGAGGACAAAAAACTCTTCGGACTCTTGGGTTCGACATATAAAGTTGAGATAGCGCCCTTCGCGCCGGTTTCTTATATCAGGTCGTGCCATTTTGTAAACGAAATGCTCGATAAGATGGATCTCGATCTCATTCCGGAGCTTACCGACGACGGGATAGTCAATCTTGTCGGAGAGGACGCCGGCGTTGTGATAGGACGTTACGGCGAGACGCTGAAAGCTCTCGAATATATTACGAATCTTGTCTGCCACGACGATATGTCCACTCGCCGCGTGCGTTTTGACTGCGGCGGTTACAGGGCGCGCCGCGAACAGACGCTACGCCGGCTGGCAGAATCAATAGCGCGCGAGGCAAAGCGTAAAGGCTCTCCCGTCAGCCTCGAGCCGATGTCGAGCTGGGAGAGGCGTCTTATACACATTGCGCTGCGCGACAACAAAGACGTAGAGACGCGTTCCATCGGTGAAGAGCCGTTCCGCCGCGTGCTTGTCTGCCCGACAGCGGGGCACAGGCGCGAAAGAGGCCGCAGGTTCAACTGATTTGCGCGGTGCGATAGCGCCGCTTTGTTTTAATTCCCGCGCGGAGTCACACGGCACACGCTGTGGGCTCCGCGCTTTTTGTCTGTGCGGCGGTATCTGCACGGAGAAAAAAATTTGCCTTTTTGACGCGTATTCATTGACTTTTGTTGACCTTATGCTATTATATCAAGCAGCAGGGCGAATATCAGAGAGACATTTTGGAGGTGTTTCGGTTTGGAGAAATTCAAAAAAATTGCGACGGCTGCACTGGCAGCGCTTATACTTTTCGCGGGCGGCACAGTCGGTTCGTATATAGCGACAAGATACACGCTTGGCGAGAGCGGGGCCATCGGCCTTGTTGAAGAGACAAACACATCTGGCGAAGCGGTGGCTTCTCCGCCCGCGGGCGCTGATGTCAGAAACCCGCTCGTGCAGATTGTAAAAAGAAGCTCGCCCGCCGTCGTCAACATCGACGTGGAGAGCATGGTTACGCAGCAGCCGATAGAGAACCCCTTCCAGGGACATCCCTTCTTCGACGAATTTTTCGGGGATGAATTCTTCGGTCAGCTGCAGCCGAGGAAAGTGCCGCGCCGCGGTAAGGGCTCGGGTTTTATCGTCAGCAAAGAGGGATATATTCTGACGAACAATCACGTCGTCGAGGAGGCGGATAAGATCCGCGTGACAATGCTCGACGGAAGAACTTTCGACGCGAAGAAAATCGGACAGGATCCGACCTTCGACCTCGCCGTGATACAAATCGAGGGTAAAGATCTTCCGTTCCTGCCGCTCGGTGATTCAGACGCGACAGAAGTCGGCGAAGTGGCGGTGGCTATCGGCAATCCTTACGGATTCGGCAGCACAGTCACGGCGGGGATTGTCTCCGCGAAAAACAGGACGCTTCAGGCGCCCGGAGTTAACTTCCAGGGGTTCATCCAGACGGACGCGGCCATTAACCCGGGCAACAGCGGCGGCCCGCTCATCGACATAAACGGCAGCGTAATAGGCATTAATACGGCGATAATCCCATACGCTCAGGGCATTGGCTTCGCGATACCGGTAAATATGGCAAAACAGGTTATGGACGACCTTATCAAACACGGCGAGGTGCGCCGCGGGTGGCTCGGCGCAACGGTTCAGCCGCTGAGCGCCCCGCTCGTCGAGGCATATAAGATCCCGGTAAAAGAAGGCTCCATCATTGCGGACATACAGCCCGGCTCGCCGGCTGAAAAGTTTGGTCTCAAACGCGGAGACGTAATTGTCAAAATAGGCGACAAAGATGTGAAAACGAGCGAAGACGTAGTTTACGCGGTGCGCAACAAGATAGCTGGCGACAAGGTAGATTTTGAAATCTACCGCGAGGGCAAGAAGATGACTCTTGAAGTGACGCTCGGCGACGTAAGCGGCGTAAAATCTCTCGGTGAAAGACCATCGAGCAAAAGAAGTGAAAAAGAGCAGCCGGCCGAGTCACAGCGCATGGGGATAACGGTTGTCCCGAACAGCGAGGAATTCAGCGAAGCCAACGGCCTTGGCGAAAGCGGCGGAGTCGTGGTCGTTTCAGTAAAGCGCGGCTCACGCGGCCAGCGCAGCGGGCTTCGTGCCGGAGACGTCATACTTGAGATAAACCGCATGAAAATCAACTCGATCGAGGACTGGGAGCGCGTGATGAACAAAAAAACAAAAGCTTTCGGTTTCCTTGTCTCGCGCGGCGGACAGACTCTCTTCATCTCATCGGGCGACGAGGAATAAAAATAACCCGGCGTGTTACAGGAGCGGACGGCAGAGCCGTCCGCTTTTTTGTGCCGCGAAGAGCTCTGAAAAAACGGAAAATTTTACATGAAAGACCGCGCGGCGCCTGCGTAAGCCGCGAAAGGATCGCAAGAGCTCCTCTTGAGCCGACTCTTGCGCCTGTTCCCTACTATTTACACAAAAGCCTGCGTGTCGCGTGCGTAATAAAATTTGACTACCGGCCGAAAGGCTGATAGCATTTTATTATGCGGATAATCCGCTGCGGGCCTCCGGGTTCGCGGTTCGTCGGTGGAGGAGTGATTCTATGCCCGATAAAAGATACGCGCTTGCCGTGAAGAAGATACGTTCAAGCGTCCTCCCTTTCGTGCTCATGCTTTTATTTTTCGTGCTGATTTCATGGTACATCATAAAGCCGCTCGCGATTCCTCTTATATGGTCGATACTTTTTTCCTACTTCGGTCACCCGCTCTATAAATACCTCTACCACCGCATCTTTCGCGACAGGTATAAAAATATCGCCGCAGCCGTCAGCACCGGCGTTATCGTTATATTTATAGCGATTCCGCTGCTGCTCCTGACTATGTTCCTGACACGCGAAGCTATTCGTATCGGCAGGCAAATCCTTGAAAGCGGCCTAATCTCGGGCTCCTATCGCGACATCATTCTGATGTTACAGGACATTCCGATTGTAGGGAGTTTCATCAACGAGTTTGACATTATAACAGATCTTCCGTTTGTGGACGCGATTGTAAGAAACGGCGCGCAGCTGGTGACACGCTTCCTGCGCGCAGTTTCCAGCCAGATCTTTGAAAGCGTACTGAAAGTGCTGTTCCTGCTGCTCGTAGTTTCTGTCACATCATTCTTTCTGGTGCGCGACGGGGAAAAAATGATCGGCTACATAGTCGAGCTGCTGCCGTTGAAATCAGACGAGCGCCAAGGCTTCATAAAAAGAATAGCGGTGATGCTGCGCGCCGTTTTCTTCGGCATAATCATGACGGCGGCGGTGCAGGGCGTGCTCGGCGGCGTCGGCTGGTGGTTCGTTGAGCTGCCGCATCCTGTTTTTTTCGGTTTCTGCATGTTCATGACAGCGATGATACCTTTCGTGGGCACTCCCGCTGTCTGGTTGCCCGGGGCGCTTGTCCTGTTTTTCTCAAATGAGATAAAGCACTGCGTAATACTCCTTCTATGGGGGCTGTGTGTCGTCAGCTCGATTGACAATGTGATAAAGCCTGTGTTTATATCCGAAGGCAGCCGTATACATATGCTGCTGGTTTTCATAGGGCTTTTCGGCGGGCTTTTCGCTTGGGGATTTCTCGGCGTATTCGTCGGTCCTCTGCTTTTGTCTCTCGGAATGTTTCTGCTCGATATTTATCACAATATAGTAAAGAGTTCGGACTTGGATTCCATAATTGACGGTGATGAAAAATGACAAAGCTTTTCGCGGTGTCCGGTTTTAAAAACAGCGGTAAAACGACTCTCTGCATGAAACTTCTGGAAGAGTTAAAAAAACTCGGCGTTTCAGTGGCCTATATAAAAAGAACGAATGAGGAAGTGATTTCGCAGCGCGGGACGGACACGGGACGTGCCGCGGCGCTTGGCATAGGCTCCGTTCTATGGGGAAAAGAGGGAATAAGAATCGAAGCCCCTTCAGAGGACGCGTCGCCCGAAGGTATTGCCTCGCGATATTTCCCGGACACCGAGATTGTCATAGTCGAGGGGGGGAAACGGCTGGATTTGCCAAAAATCTGGGTAGAAAACGGCGAGGCGCGCCCGCCTTATGTTCACGGCGTCTTTATGACATACGACAGAAAAGCCGCCGGAGACGGGAAAACGGCTTTCACCGAGGGGGACGAGGCCGAGATGGCGCGCAGGCTCGCGGTGTCAGTCCGAGGCGATTTTTACCGCAGTGCGAAAATATATATCGGGGAGAGGCCGCTGCCGATGAAGAGTTTCATCGCCGATTTTGTCCGCGGGAGCGTGCTCGGCATGCTTTCGTCGCTAAAGGGCGGATGCGATGTTTCGGATGGCGTCCGCATATACATCGACGGAAAAATAAAAAAATAAACCTCGAAAAATTTTGCCCCCGGCGCGGTTTCCCGCGCCGTTGATAAGTCATTTCACAAA
>CAYVEQ010000032.1:12368-18968 GCA_964450835.1 uncultured Synergistaceae bacterium | reverse complement strand
CCTGAAGAGATAGATCATGACAGAAGAATAAGACTGTACAAGAAAGATTTAAAGCGGAGAGAGGAAGAATTAAAAACCAACGAAAGCAAGTATTTGAGAACGAATCCAAAGATCATTGTTCTCAAGAGAGAATACAAGCAGGACTGGCTAAAAAGTCTTTTTAACTGCCTGACTAAATGTATTAACGATAACGATTACGAAAGATTCGAGCGTACTCTTCGTCACGCGGTCAAAGCGGGGCTGTCGGTAAACGATCCTATAATAGAACACTTTGGGCTTCAACAGGGAAGAAGTACTCTGTTATTTCGTTTACTTGAGTATAGTCCTTATTATTCTAAAAAAGAGATTGAAGAAAAATATTTACGATATGTGAAAAACGGCGATGTGGAGGAATATCCCAGTGTATATTCCCTCCCCAATCTTCCTGAAGAATGGCCCTTCAAAACAGACCAGCGCTATCTCAATCTGCTGATAGAGCTGGGCGCCAATCTTAACAAGATATGGGACAGGGATCTTTGGAAGTACTATATCACCGCGGTAGACAAAGCAACAGCACTCGGGTATCCCGAGTGGTTCATTCAGACCCTGAAAGATCACGGCGGACGCTCACTGTGCCCTGCAGCAAAGGACATAAAGTAGAACCACAAAGACTTCACGAGCTACCTGCTTCTGCGGAAAAGAGCGGAGCTGATCCGGAGTATCACGGAGATGAAGGAGAAGAACCCGGAAGCGTATGAGACGATTGTCTAGGAGATATTAAACTTAAACAATCGGAAGCACGCACGCTCCGCGCGGGGAGTTTCGCATCTTGCGGCGCGCGCGCAAAACGCGCAAAAAATGAGGCGGGGTTCTCCCTCCTCCGTTACTCTTTGCGGCCTCGCGGGACAATCGGGCCTCGACTCTTTTTTTATCAGTCATACGGCAAAAAACGAAAAAACTATTTTCCCGCGTCCGCGCGCGGTAGGCGCGGTGCCGCCGCCGCAGCCGCCGCGGCTTTCAGCACGTCGCCCGGCACTGTGGTGAAAAAGCCTATCGAAAGCACCTTGAAGAAGGTCGCGCCCTCCTGCCTAGCCCAGAAATTCAAAATCAGGTAAAGATAGGCGACGCCGGCCGCGTAGGTCGCCGCCACTCCGAGCAGCGCCGCCGCGAAATAGCGCGCGAAGCCCGGCTCGCCGTACCTTTTCCGCATATACTCTCCGAGCGCGCCGCAAATCCACGAGCAGAGAGCAAACCCCGGTATATAGCCGAACGAGGGCATAAAGAGAGCGGCAGGCCCCGCTGCGGACGTGAATACCGGAATGCCCGCAAGTCCCATCAGCATATAAAGAATCTGCGACGCCGCCCCTTTGCGCGCGCCGAGAGCGAAGCCCGCGAGCATGCACACGAGCGTCTGAAGTGTCAAAGGCACGAAAGGAACGGGAATCATGAGCCTCGCGCCGACCGCCGACAAAACCGCGAACAGCGAAATCTCGATCATGGACTTTATCTTCATGGCGCGGATAATAACGGGAAGGCAGAATATTGTCAACCCGACCTCGCGCAGCAATTGACATCGCGGCGGCAAGACAGGACGGCGACGCAACGGCGAGGCGGCGCGGCGCCTTCTTTATCAGGCCGCTTATTCTGTTATAATCGTTAAGACACAGGTGAAAGGAGCGACGGAGCATCGCCGTACGGGAAACAAACGACAACTATATGGGGACTGAGGCCGTGCCGGGGCTGCTGCTGCGCTTCGCTCTCCCTGCGGTAATAGGCATGGTGGCGGGCGCGGTATATAACATAGTCGACCGGATATTCGTCGGCCATTACGTCGGCACTGCGGGCCTTGCCGCCATAACCGTCTCTTTCCCGCCGATGCTGGCGGTGATGGCCTGCGCTCTGCTTATCTGTATCGGCGGCGCCTCGCGCGTCGCGATACTTTTCGGGGCGCGCCGCACAGACGAGGCGGAGTGCGCTCTCGCCTCCGTCTTCGTGCTGCTAGCCTGCGCCGGCCTCATTTTCATCGCGGCGGGAATTTTTTTCACCGACAGCCTTTTGCGGTTCGCCGGCGGCGAGGGCGAGGTGCTCGATACCGCCCGTCCTTATCTTAAAATCGTGCTTGTCGGCGCTCCTTTCGGCCTTTTCAGCCTCGGAGCGAACTTCCTCGCGCGCGCGAGCGGCAGTCCGAAATACGCGATGTTCACGCAAATCGTCGGCGCGGCCGCGAATGTCGTGCTGGACGCTTTTTTCATAGTTCTGCTTGATATGGGTGTCGCCGGCTCGGCCTACGGAACGGTGGCCGCGATGGCGCTTTCCTCGGCGTTCGGCTTTTATTTCTTCTTAAGGCGCGGCAGGCCGCTTCGCTTGCGCGCGCGCAATCTGCGCCTGCCAGACGGCGAGACGGCGCGGAAAATTTTCTCCGTCGGCAGCTCGCCCTTCTTTATGGAAATTTCTTTTGTAGCCTATATGACCCTTATGAACCAGCTCGTCCTAAAATACGGAGGGAACGCCGGACTTTCGGCGATGGGGATATTCACCAGCCTCGACTCGCTCTTTTTCCTTCCGGCGATGGCGATAGGAGAGGCCTCGCAGCCGATAATAGGCTTCAATTACGGCGCGGGGTCACCCGGGCGCGTCGTCGAAACGATACGCTGCGCGATAGCGATCGCGGTCGGCTTTTATCTCGTGAGTTTCTGTCTTGTCGAAATTTTCGCCCCGCAGCTGATGGGGCTTTTCACTGACGACGAAGAACTGCTGCGCATCGGTGTGTCCGGAATGCGCGTCGGCTATCTCGGCATTCCTTTCATGGGCGTCACGATTATCACGAACTCGGCGCTTCAGGGGCTTGGCAAGGGCACGGCGTCTCTCGCTCTTTCGCTGTCGAGGCACGCTCTCTGCCTCTTTATCCCGCTGCTTACGCTCCCGCGCTTCTTCGGCTTCACCGGCGTGTGGATGGCGTTCCCATGCGGCGACACCGGCGGATGCGTTATCTCCGTCTGTTTTCTCTTATGGATTATAAAATGGCTGAAAAGCCCCGAGGCCCTCGTCGTAAAATAATGCCCGCGGCGTAACGCCGGACAGGCGCGCCCGGCACCGCCCGGCCGCGTTTTCCCCGGCGCTCCGCGCCGCGCATGAAAAAAGGCGGCACCCGCGCGGAGCCGCCAGTTCTGCGTTCTCTTTATCGAAGCCTTTCTCGGCGCACAGGCCGCGCGGGCTTTGTTTCGCGCCGTATTTTCCGCGCGCCCGCGCTTTGCCGTCTTGCTTCCGCGCGCCGGTCAAGCTTTTTTCGCGCGGTTTTTATTCCGTATCATGCACGACAAAAGGCAGTTTTTTGCGCGCCGGTATCCCGCCGTACTCGCCGGCCGCAGTTATGTCGTCCATTACCGCGCTGCCCGTGTCGATAAGCACGTCGTTTCCGATACGGAGGTAGGGCTTCACCTTCGCTCCCATATCTATCGCGACGTTGTCGCCGATTGTCACGTTGTTGCCTATCGTCGCGCGCGGCGCGAGATGGCAGAAGCTGCCGACGCCTGTATCGTGCCCTATGTACGAGGAGGACTCGACTATCGTCTGCCTGCCTATCGACGCGTCGGACTCGATTATGCAGCCGGCGAACACTATAGTCCCCTCGCCCAGGCGCACCGAGCTGTGCACGATGCCGAGCGGGTGGACGAAGACGGGCCAGCAGACGTTGCGAAAACGCCCGGCGATCGCGCGGCGCGCGTCGTTCGCGCCGATTGCTATTACGGCCATTGTATCGGCCGTGTCGGGCATAGCCGAGACAGGCCCCAGTATCGGCAAGCACCAGAGGGTTTTTCCCCACAGCGCGGAGTTGTCGTCATATATGCCGGCGCAGCCGACGCCGCAGGCCTCGAGAATGGAAAGGACGACTTTCGCGTGGTCTCCGGCTCCTATGAGAAAGACTTTTTCTTTTTTCTCCATCGTTACCACCTTTCCGTTTTTTTTATTTTTTCTACGCAATAATTGTAGCGCAAATTTTACAAAAGCGCCTTAACGTGGCGAAAAAGCCGCGTATCTGATATAATATGAAATCATAATGGACTCGCGTTTCCACTATTGTCGCGCCTGTCCGCGGGAGGGGTTCTTTTTGCGCAGATTCATTGTAAAGCTGGTCTTGCGCCTGTTCTTCAGAGTGGAGGTAAAGGGCTGGGAGAATTGGCTGAACGCGGGCGACGGGGTACTCGTCGCTCCGAACTACGTTTCTTTCATCGACCCGCTCATTCTTGCCGCTTTCCTGCCCGAAAAGGTTCCTTTCGCGATTGAGCGCAGGCTGACAAAAAAACGTTTCGTGCGCTTCTTCCTCCCCATAGCGGACACTCACATCTTAGACGCCGACGCGCCGCTTACGCTGAAATATTTTCTGAGCCTCCTCAAAAACGGCGGGAGATGCGTCATCTTCCCGGAGCTTCAGCCCACGACCATCGGCAACCCGATGAAGGTCTCGGCGGGCGTGGCGCAGATAGCCGACCATACTCACGCGAAAATCCTCCCTATTCATATAAAAGGCACTGAAAACACCCCCTTCTCGCGCATACAGCATAAGCGCGGCATCAGATTTTTCTCGAAAGTGACGATAACCGTCTTCCCCGTCAGGAAGCTCGGCATACCGGACAAACTCACGGGCTCGAAGCGCAACGCGGCGGCGGGGCGGGCGCTTGAGCGCATTATGGACGAGGCCTCGCTTTACGCGCGCCGCAAAGAAAAGCCGCTGTGGGACGTTCTGCTCGACGCGCGCGACGAGTTCGGCGGAAACACGCGCGTATTCTGCGACCACGGCGCGAAGCCCGTGACATACAACGGGGTCATAACGCGCGTGCTTCTCATAGAAGAAGCTCTCCGCTCCTTGGACATCGCAGGAAAGAACGTCGGCGTGCTGCTCCCCACGTCGCTCGGCGGCGTGGTCACGATATACGCTCTGCAAAAGATGGGCAGAATCCCCGCCATGCTCAATTTCTCGCTCGGCTCGCGCGCCCTTGTAACAAGCTGCCGCACCGCCTGCATCAAAACGGTCGTCACCTCGCGCAAATTCATAGAGCTGGGCAAGCTCGACGCGCTTTCCTCAGCGATCGGGGAAGCGGGCATCCGCATCGTATGGCTTGAGGACGCGGCCCCTCTCATCACGACGGGCAAAAAAATATCGGCCGCGCTGCGCGCTCCCTTCCAGCGCCCGATGCCGGCCGGCCCCGAAGCCTCGGAAAAACCCGCCGTCATAATCTTCACTTCAGGCTCGGAGGGTGCGCCCAAGGGAGTGGCGCTGAGCCATAAAAACCTCAACACAAACCATGCGCAGATTTACACGCGCGTCGACTTCTACCGCTCCGACCGCGTGCTGAACGCGATGCCGATATTCCATTGCTTCGGCCTCCTCGGCGTATTCCTGCCGGTCACGCTCGGCTTCTTCGTCTACCTCTACCCGTCACCTCTCCACTACAAGACGATAGCCGGCATCTGCTACGACGAGCGCATAACGATACTCTTCGCGACCGACACATTCCTCACGGGCTACGCGAAGGCCGCCGCCGACAACTACGACTTTGCCACGATGCGCTTGCTCGTGCAGGGCGGCGAGAAACTCAAGCCATCGACGCAGCGGACGTGGTTCGAGCGCTTCAACGTCCGCATCACCGAGGGCTACGGCGTCACGGAAGCCTCGCCGGTCGTCGCGAACAACTACTACGCGCACCACAAGACGGGCACGGTCGGCACTCTGGTCGAAGGGCTGGAGCACAGGCTCGAGCCGGTAGATGGCGTGCCCGACGGCGGACGGCTCTGGCTCAAAGGCGACAGCGTCATGCTCTACTACCTGCGCGCGACGAACCCAGGCGTGCCCGAGCCTCTCAAAGACGGCTGGTACGACACCGGGGACATCGTGAAGATAGACGACGAGGGCTTCGTCACGATACTAGGCCGCGCGAAACGCTTTGCCAAGGTCGGCGGCGAAATGATCTCGCTCGCCGCGGTGGAAGAGGCGATGGCCGAGATATGGCCCGAGCATCAGCACGCGGTGACGATGCTTGCCGCCCCGGGCCGCGAGACTCTGACCGCCGTCACGACGATGCCGGGGCTTCGCCGCGACGATCTGCGCCAGAAACTCTCCGAAATCGGCATTGCCGAGATAGCGATTCCCAAAAAGCTCCTGTACATGGAAAAAATACCGCTGCTCGGCAACGGGAAAACAAGCTACTCCGAGCTTGACGAAATATTAAAAGAGACCGAGCAGCAGGACAAAGGCGACGGCGATGATAAAGCAGAGTGATAAACCGGTTTCCGCTTACGCGATACGCGGCGGCGAGGGCGAAGCGCGCATATTCGCGGCCCCTCTGCCGCAAGGCGCCGCGCCGATCGGCACGGCGTCGAGAATAGAGCTTGAACCCGGCGCGTCGATAGGCGAGCACATCCACATCGACGACGAGGAAGTCTACGCCGTAATGTCCGGCACAGGCATTTATTGCGCGGACGGCCGCGAGATACCGGCCGCTCCCGGCGACATATTCGTTACAAGAAAAGGAATGTCGCACGGCTTGAAAAACAGCGGCGACACTCCTCTAGTATTCTTCGCCGTCGTGGCGAAATAGCCTTTCTGCCCCGCGCAGCCGCGCG
>CAYVEQ010000032.1:1219-12268 GCA_964450835.1 uncultured Synergistaceae bacterium | reverse complement strand
CTAGTATTCTTCGCCGTCGTGGCGAAATAGCCTTTCTGCCCCGCGCAGCCGCGCGCTTGACAGATCTTTGTTGTCTGTCGTATATTAGGCTTGCAGAGCTGATCGTGGCCCCCAAAACCCGCCTTTGGCGGCTGGGCTGCGTGTCGGCTCTGTTTAATGTGTTTTACTTTCTGCCCCGCGTTCGGCGGCTTTGACTTTGTACGTCTTTTCGCTTTGCGCACCTGTTTTTATTGACAGAGAAAAAACAGAACATTATCATTACTCCCGTATTTAATTTAAGGGAGGGTTCTTAAGATAATGAGAAAACTCGCAGTGTCTTTGTTTATCGCGCTTGCCGTGACGGCGGCTGCCTCTTTCGCGGCGTCAGCCGAAACGGTAATCAAAATCGGCCACGTACTCAACACAGACCACTCGTGGCACAAAAACTTAAGCGGCTTCGCCGACGAGGTCAAAGAAAGCACCGGCGGAAGGGTCGTCATACAGATCTATCCCAGCTCGCAGCTCGGCAACGAGAAAGATATGGTCGAAGGGCTGTCGCTCGGCATGATCGACGGCGGGCTTATCGGCGGCGGCTCTTTCCAGTCCCTCGACGAGAGGTTCGGCATAGAGGCCCTGCCCTACGCATGGCCCTCGCACGAGGCGGCATATAAAGCCTTTGACGGCAAGCTCGGCGAATTTCTCTTCAAGCTCCTCGAGGAAAAGGGCGTCATCGGTCTGGCATGGTGGGAGAACGGCTTCCGCCACATCACGAACAACAAAAAGCCCATCGTGACTCCTGAGGACATCAAAGGGCTGAAGATTCGCGTCACCCCCGACAAGATGCGCCTTGACACATTCAAACTCCTGGGCGCGGCCCCGATGGCGATAAACTTCGGCGAGCTCTACTCCGCACTTCAGCAGGGAGTGGTCGACGGGCAGGAAAACCCCTACGCCATCATTTACTCAAACGCCTTCAACGAAGTCCAGAAATATCTTTCAAAGACCGGCCATATCTGGGGCTCGGCAATCCTCTGCGTCAACAGCAGCATCTGGGGCCAGCTCTCCGACGAAGACAAGGCGACGGTGAAGCGGCTTGCGCAGAAATGGGGCGAGGCTCAGCGCAGGGAGACAATCGCGGAAGAGGACGAGTTCCTGAAAAAACTTGAGGAAAGCGGAATGCTCGTAAACGACGTCGACAAGGCCGCCTTCCAGAAAGCTGTTCAGCCCGTGTGGGAAAGTTACGAGCAGACATTTGGCAAGGAACTTATGGATATGGTGCGCGAGTATGGGAAAGAATAGCGAACCTAAAGAAAAAGAAACGCTCAAGCGGGTGTTCCGCCCGCTTGAGTTTTTTTTAATCTTCGCGGTCATAGCGGTATTCGCGGTCGTCATGACCGAGGTCGTTTCCCGCTACATAATGCATCAGTCTATAGCGTGGGGAGGCGAAGTCTGCCAGACATTGCTTGTCTGGATAACCTTCATCGGTTCGGCGGTCGCTCTCCTCTCAAACGGCCACATGGAAATAAACATCCTGCTTGACAAAGTGAAAAGCGCGCCGGCGAGGAAGCTCCTGCTCCTCATCCGCGAGACGGCCGTGCTTGCGTTCGTCTGTCTCGGAACGGCGGGCGGCATGCAGATTGTCAAAAAAACATGGAGCATGACGACGACGACACTCCAGATACCGGCGGGGATACTCTATCTCGCCTTCCCTGTTGGCTGCGCTCTGATGATCCCCGTCGCGCTGCGCAATATCTATAAACTGTTCGCGAAAGAGTGACTTTCATGTTTCTTGTTATCGTTCTGCTCGCCGGCATCGCGATAGCGATTCCCGTTTCCTACGCCATCGCGATTTCCGGAGCCTTTTACCTGCTGACCGAAACCGCTCTGCCGATTATCGTCATAGCGCAGCGCATGGTGGTCGGTGTGGACTCCTTTACTTTGCTTGCCATTCCGCTCTTTCTTCTCGCGGGCGCTCTCATGGCGGAAGGCGACATAACGCCGCGCATAATGAAATTCGCCTCCAGCATGGTAGGCCATATACGGGGCGGCATGGCGATGGTCATGGTCGTTTCCTGCATGTTCTTCGGCGCTATTTCGGGCTCCGGCGTCGCGGACGTCGCGGCCATCGGCTCCATAATGCTTCCCGCTATGAAGGAGCAGGGCTACAACCGCTCTTTCAGCGCCTCGCTGCTCGGCTGCGGCGGCGCTCTCGCCACAATCATACCGCCCAGCATTGTCATGGTCGTTCTGGGCGTGACGATGGGAGCCTCGATAGGCAAGCTTTTTATCGCAGGCTTCATACCGGGCATACTCTCGGGCGGCAGTCTCATGCTCGTCTCCTACTATTTCGCCAAGAAAGAAAACTACCCGAAGCTGCCGAAGGCGACCGCACGTCAGAAATGGGACGCATTCAAAGGCGCTTTCCTTCCGATGGTAACGCCCGCAATCATCATCGTCGGGATACTCCAAGGCATATTCACCGCGACGGAGGCGGGCGCGGTCGCCGCCCTCTACTCGCTGATACTTTCAAAATATGTCTACCGCAAGCTGACGTGGCGGCGTTTCTTTGAAATCTGCCTTGAAGTCGCCAAAACGAGCGCTGCGGTGCTTTTCATCATCTCCGCGGCGAGCCTCTTCGGCTGGACGCTCACATCGCAGAACATACCACAGAAGATAGCAGAGATAATCCTCGGCTTCTCCGGAAGTTACTGGATCGTGATGGTCTTTTTCAACCTGCTGCTGCTCATACTAGGAACTTTCATGGAGACGACGGCGATAATTCTGATTATTATCCCTATCTTCATGCCAATCATGACGCAGATAGGCGTTGACCCGATACACCTTGGCGTCATGGTCTGCGTCAACATGGCAATCGGTGCGAACACGCCTCCGCTCGGCGTCGACCTCATGACCGCATGCAAGGTCGCGGACACGCGCTACGAAGATTCCTTCCGCTACATCTCCTACTTCCTTGCCGCGATGTTCGCCGTGCTGGTTATTCTCATCATCTTCCCCGCGCTCTCGGTGTGGCTGCCGAATCTGCTGATTGACGCGGCGTGACAAAAATAAAAAAGGCGGGGCGTGCGACGTCCCGCTTTTTTTACACGCGTGCCCCTTCGGCGTATGCCGCTTCCGCCGCCGAGTCCGGCGCGTCTTCCGGCGTCAGTGCCATAGGCAAACCGGTATGTGCAAACAAAATGCCGTTCACGGTCGCCGGAACATTTGAATCGAAAAGCCTCTCGCAACGGGCGGTGACCGGAATGTTTTCGTGCTTGCGTCTCTGGCTGCGGCCCGGCGGCGTCTTGTCGGCCGGAAGACGAACGGCCGCACAGGGAACATTTATATCAAAGGAGTTTCAATGGGCTGCGCCAAGCCATATACAGGGCGAAACAGAGCCGCTTCTTCGCGAGCATCATAAGATAAAAACAGGAGAACCGGATAACCTTGCGGTAAGAAACGTTTCGCAGAGGCCTGAAGCCGGGAGCAAGGCAAAAACTATAATATCGGTGCTTCGATGAGAACATTATGCTTGTTTCAGCCACGGAACGGACACGGAAGACAGGCATAAGAACTCACTTTCTCATCGGAGCAGTTGTCCTGCCGGCGGCTGGCGGGACTGTCGGCATTCCGCCGGGTACAGAATCAGGCTATGCTCTTGCGCCTTTTACAGATGCACCGCCCGTGTTCACAGTTATCTCAATACCGTTTGCTTTCGCATTTCCGCGCGCGGTCGGCTTTGGCTGCTATCCGGCGTACAAAGCTCCGCCGTTCAATCCGACAGACGCGCTTAAATACGAATGACAAGAGGGGCTTAGCCCCTCTTGTCAGGATGTTCTAATTCCAGAGTTTTAGTGATCGTGTCGGAGACTTCTGTCGGTCCGTAATATTGTATGGCTCCGGGGAAAGTGTAGCACGTGTGCTTCGCCCAATGTTCGCGCTGTTCTACGAAGTATTTGAACGGGGCTCCGTTTAAATCAACAAGCATTTTCTTTATAACAGGCTTCAGTTTTCCGCTGCGGCGTTCGAGATTCATCATCCCGGTAAGCGGTATGCCTCCCGCCTGCCATTCCGATGCGGGGCGCGCGAGGTTGGTAATAGTGGAAAGATATCCCGTATAGTTATAGCTTATGAGCATAAAGGCATTGTAGCCGAGTGAATAGCAGTAGTCAGCATCAAAGTTTGACGGGAACGCGCAGCGGCCTTCATATCCGAGGAAATGGCTGATCGGAGTGAACGTTCCGTGGTACTTCCCATCGTCGGCAAGGTCAGAGAGGCGTTTTCTCACGAGTTTAATAAGAAGTTCCTCCGTTTCTATCTTCGATAACTGTATATTGCCGTGCTGGTCTCTATCCATCAGCAACTGGTCCTGTATGTTCGAGGGCAGCAGAGCAAATACTTTATAAGAAGCGGGAGTAAGTCTTTCCTCCAGATAGGCGAACTTCTTCCATCCGGTAAGAGCGCCCAGTTCTTCGGCGTTCACGGCAAGAATGTCGTTCAGTTCGGCAATCAGATTCTTCAGCTCAGGTACGAATTCTATAAGACTTTCCGGAATTATGACG
Organism: uncultured Synergistaceae bacterium; assembly: GCA_964450835.1. GTDB lineage: Bacteria > Synergistota > Synergistia > Synergistales > Synergistaceae > Caccocola. Next base: position 7,730 of record CAYVEQ010000032.1, on the reverse strand, counting down.
ACCCCGAAGTTCTCGCCATTGTCAGAACGGTAACATACGGAATCGGCTATGCGCTCTCCCAGCTCTACAAAACTCGTATTCTTTGCCTCAACCTCTTCGCTGATGATGCAGACATTGGGATGTGTTTTCAGAGCGCATTCAAGAGCTATGTGCGAAGCAGAGCGTCCCATGACTTTGATGAAATGCCAGTATTTGCGGGCCGAACAGGCGTCGCGTTCTATATTGCCGATGAGTTCCGAATATGTTTTTGTAGCAGTGTCAAAGCCGAAAGATATCTCGACGTTTTCGTTTTTTAAATCTCCGTCTATTGTCTTTGGACACCCTATAACCTGCACGCCGGTCTTTTCACGCACAAAATATTCCGCAAGCATGGCGGCGTTTGTATTTGAATCATCACCGCCGATTATTACTATCGCAGATACTTCGTGCTTTTTGCACACATCGGCAACTATCCCAAACTGTTCTTCCGTCTCAAGTTTTGTGCGGCCTGAACCGATAATATCAAATCCGCCTGTATTCCTATATGAATCTATAAACTTATCGTCAAATTCTATATAATCATCATTAAGCAGACCGGAAGGGCCGTTTTTAAATCCAAGCAGTTTGTTCTCGGGATCGGCCTCTTTCAGCGCGTCATACAGTCCCGTGATGACATTATGTCCTCCCGGCGCCTGACCACCTGAAAGTATAACCCCAACATTCAGTTTTTTCTTAACGGCCTGGTTTTCGCCTCTCCGGAAATAAACGCGTTTCATCCCGTATGTGTTAGGAAAAGCGCTTTTCAGAGCCTCGTTGTCTGTATACGGGGTGCAGGCGTCTCCTTCAGTCGCTGTGATTTCGCACATTCCGTGGGTGTACATTTCAGGTAGTTTAGGCTTATATTTGTAGCGAGAAATCTGAAGCGGCGATAAAATGGTATCCATAGCTTTCTTCTCCTTCCTAACTGCTTGGCACATTTGCATGACAGTGTGTGTCTCTTGTTTAGCTGAAGATTCCGCCGTATCCCGGCTTAGAATCTGTTCAAGCTGACAGGCTGTTATACACACAGAACGACAAGTAGCTTACTGCTCCCAGAATATAATTATAGCACTAAATTCACAATTACCGGAATTTTTAAGACACATAACATCAGGGTAATCGCAAAGCCGCAGAGCGAGCTTTATCCCGTCCAAGCCGCATTTCCGGATACAAATACCCACAGATCTTTAACGGGTTTCAGAAACCTCTCGTTTCTGCCGCGGCAGAGAAAGACGCTTGACGGGAAGTACCGGGACTCAGGTTCCTTCTCCCTTAAATCTCTTCTCGACCGTTCACCTCGGACTGAATCATACGCTGTCTTTTCAAGTGAGAAGTGAAATCGGGCAACGATACGGCCTGCGATGTTATATGATGTCCGGCGGCGTAAGGCACAAAAAAAGAGACCGGCACGCTGCCGATCTCATGAGGGTCTTTAAATGGTGCCGGAGACGAGAATTGAACTCGTACGGGTTGCCCCACACGCCCCTCAAACGTGCGTGTCTACCATTTCCACCACCCCGGCGTTAACGAAGAGAAGTATATAAAAAGTTCGCCCGTTAGTCAAGCGTTTCGGGGAAGTTTTTTAAATTTTACGCGGATTTTGCGCCGTGCGCGAAGGCAAGCGCGGACGAAGAAAGCCTCTCCGCCGGGAGAGGCTTTCGGGCTGTTTCTTTACTTGTCGAAATCTTTGCGTTCTTTGATGCGTGCCGCTTTTCCGCTGAGGTTGCGGAGGTAGTAGAGTTTAGCGCGGCGCACGCGGCCTTTGCGGGTCACTTCTATTTTGTCTATGCTGGGGCAGTGGACGGGGAATATTCTTTCGACGCCCACGCCGTTTGAGATTTTGCGGACGACGAAGTTTTCGCGGAGCCCGCCGTGCTGGCGGCCTATGACTACGCCTTCAAAGACCTGTATGCGGCTGCGGCCGCCTTCCACGACTTTGACGTGTACTTTGACCGTGTCGCCGGGACGGAATTCGGGGATTCCTTCCGTCTTATGGTATTTTTTCTCTACCAGAGCCATTCTGGGGTCCTGCATGAGGTTTCCCTCCTTTGTTGTAATATTTTTATTTTGCTGCTTTGACGGCCTTTCGCCGTTTGCTTTTTTCGCCGCCATGTCAGCGGCTTCCGAAGAACCGGTCGAGCGTTGCGCTCACTGCGCCGCGCACGGAGAGGTGGTTCCATCCGTCTTTGCCGCCGCGTATCGGCGTCATTACCGCATCCGCCTTTTCCAGCACTTCGTCGTGAAGCCCCCAGCCCGTCCCGAATATGAAGACGGGGCTGTGGTCGCGCCGGAGTATCTCGCGTTTGAGCGACAGCCAGTGACGTGCGCCGGGGCGGAGTTTCGCGGTCGTCGCTATCGTAAAGGGCGGTTTTTTTTCTTTTTCCCGCGCCCACGCCAGAGCTTTCTCCGCCGAGGCGAATATTTTCAGCGTGGAGAAGGCCTCGCGGCGGTCCGGGTTGTAGTCCGCGCCCCAGCCGGAGGTCCAGTGTTCCGCTATGCGTTTCGCCATTTCCCGCTGCTGCGCTATGGGCGTGACGAGCAGATATTTTTTTATTCCGTAGGTGCGGCAGGCGCGCGCGATGTCGTGCAGATCCATGCCGGTTATCGCAGTGGATGCTTTGCCGCCGTTCCTGTCTAAGACAGGGTAGTGCACTTCCATCACGTAGGAGCCGCCCGAGAGCCACGGGGCGAGCCCCGCGCGCGAGATGACGTCGGGGCGTCTGCCGAGTGTGCGTACAACCGACTGTCTTCTGCGCCATTGCTCTATTGCCTTGGCGTCTCCGCCCGTCAGCGTGTCTGGCACGGGCGCCCCGCGCCAGAGCGCGGGGCGCGTGTAGTGCGGCGTGTCGAGCATTCCGTCGAAGAAGGAATCGTTTTCCACCGAGCTTTCGCTGCCGACCACTCCGGGAATGAGCCGCGCCACAGCGTCGATTATCGCCATCGCCGGCATTTCGCCGCCCGTCAGCACAAAGTCGCCAAGCGAGATTTCCATGTCGACGTACTTTTCCGTGAAGCGTTCGTCGACGCCCTCGTAGTGGCCGCAGACTATGACGAGGCGCTCTTTGCGCGCGAGCTCTTCCACAAGCTCCTGGTGCAGGCGCACCCCCTGCGGGCCGGGACAGACGACGAAGGGCTTGCCCTCCGCCGAGAGAGAATCCACCGCTCTGGCCAAAGGTTCCGCCATCAACATCATGCCGCCGCCGCCGTAGCAATAGTCGTCTATCTGTCTGTACGCACCCTCGGCGAAGTCGCGTATGTCGACGACTTCCGCCGCGAGCCGCCCGGAGGCTACGGCGCGCCCTATGACGCTTGAGGCGAGATAGCTTTTTATCAGCTCCGGGAAGGCCGTGACGACGGATATTTTCATCTCAGTCCCACAATCCCTCCGGAACATTCACTGTCATGGTGCCGCCCGCTATGTCCACGCGGGCTATCGCCTCGCCCGTCGCGGGCAGGGGCTTTTCTTTGCCGTCGGGGGTCTTTACGACGTAGACGTCGTTGCTGCCCGTCCGTATGACTTCCGTCACATGTCCCAGGCGCTTCCCCGTCGCTTCGCCTATGACTTCGAGGCCGATTATGTCGTCAAGCCAGTATTCGTCCTCTTCCAGCCCAACCCTTTCGTCGTCCGGAACGGTGATCGAGGCGCCTTTCAGCGTTTCTGCCGCGGCGCGGTCGCTTATGCCTTCAAGACGGAGAAAAAAAAGATTTTTTCCCACGTACGGCTCAAGCCTTTGCACTTTCCAGCTTTTCACCGGCTTTCCGGGGAGCGAGAGGTCAAGCCTTTCCATTCCCGGGAAGCGTTCGGGAAAGTCTGTCAGAGGCAGAAGGAGCATATCTCCCCGCACTCCGTGCGCGCCGGTTATTTTCCCTATTTCGCACCGTCCTTCGCGCTGCGGGTCAGTTTCCTTTGACATCAACGTCCACCTTTTCGCCGACCTTTACAGAAGCCGCTTTCGCGATGTGGCGTATGGCGTTGATGGTGGAGCCTTTTTTGCCGATCACGCGGCCCGCGTCCTCCGGATCCACTTTTATCGTAACGAGTATGACTCCGTTTTCGGAGCGCTCCTCGCCGACACGGACTTCATCGGGCTTCGTGACGAGCCTGCGCACTATCAGTTCGACCAAGTCGACATAATTTGGCATGATCTCGCCTCCCTATTCCGCTTCCGCCGCAGGCGGCATGTCCAGCACTCCGGCCTTTTTAAGTAGCGCTTTCGCCGTGTCGGACGGGGAAGCGCCGTTGCCGAGCCAGAAAGCCGCACGCTCGGCGTTTATTTTAATCTCCGCCGGGTCGGTGAGCGGGTTGTAGGTTCCCAGTATCTCTATGAAACGGCCGTCTCTCGGCGAGTGAGAATCCGCCACGACCAGACGATAGAAAGGAGCCTTCTTTTTCCCGTGACGGGAAAGACGTATACGTACTGACATTTTGCTTTTTACACCTCCTGTGTTTTTCTCTTAACTTTATTGAAAACGGATTATATCCGGCTCAATCTTTTTTAGCGGAAGAAGCCGCGCCTGCCTCGGACAGGGCCTCCCATGCCGGGCGGCATCCGGAAGCCGCCTTTGCCGCCGGCCATTTTGCCGAAGCTTTTCATCATCGACTTCATCTGCTCGTACTGCGCGAGCACCTGGTTTACCGTCTGAACCGAAGTGCCCGAGCCTTCCGCTATTCTGCGGCGGCGGCTGCCTTTGATTATCTCCGGGCTGCGGCGCTCTTCCGGCGTCATGGAAAGAATTACGGCCTCGGTGCGCTTCATCAGTTTCGGGTCTATCTCGGCGTTTTTCAGCGCTTTCGCGACGCCCGGGATCGGCAGCATCTCGATTACTTTTTCCAACGGACCGAGTTTCTGTATCTGGCGGAGCTGCATGAGCATGTCTTCCAGAGTGAAGCGGTTTTTCTTTAAGTTCTCCGTCATGCGCTCCATATCGGACTCGGATGTGGCGCTGCGGATTTTGCCTAAAAGCCCTTCCATGTCTCCCATGCCGATGATGCGCTGAGCCATACGACGGGCGTCGAAAACTTCGAGATCCTCCGTCTTTTCGCCGCAGCCCGCGAGTTTTATCGGAACGCCGGTGCTCGCGCGCACGGCGAGCGCCGGGCCGCCGCGCGCGTCGCCGTCGAGCTTTGTGAGGACGACGCCCGTCAGGCCGAGCCTCTCGTGGAAGGCGCCCGCGACGGAGACCGCTTCCTGCCCCGTCATGGAGTCGACGACAAGCAGAATTTCCGTCGGTTCTGCGGCGGCTTTCATCGTTTCAAGCTCTTTCATAAGCTCGTCGTCCATCTGAAGGCGCCCTGCCGTATCCAGAATTATCATGTCGCAGAGATGCGCCTCAGCGTAGCCGCGAGCCTTTTGCGCGACCCCGACGGGGTCGCTCTCGCCCGGCTCCGGGCCGAAGAAAGGAATATTCGCCTGACGGGCCAGCACGCGAAGCTGCTCGACGGCCGCCGGCCTGCGCAGATCGCAGGCTACGGCAAGCGGCTTATGCCCCTTCGACATGCGGCGGGCTATCTTTACCGCCGTCGTCGTTTTGCCGGAACCCTGAAGCCCCACCATCATATAGACGGTGGGCGGCTTCGGCGAAATGAGAAGCGGCGCGGGAGCATCGCCCATGATTTTTATAAGCTCTTCGTAAACTATCTTGAAAACTATCTCCGACGGCGTGATTGAGTCAAGCACCTCGTGTCCCGTCGCGCGCGTCCTTATCGCCTCGACGACGTCTTTGACCACCCTGTAGTTGACGTCGGCCTCAAGCAGCGCGCGGCGCACTTCGCGCAGAGCGAGGCTTATATCCTCCTCCGAGAGCTTTCCCTTGCCGCGGAGGCTCGCGAAAATATTTTCAAAACGTTCTTTCAGCGAATCAAACAAACCTAACCCTCCAGCAGCTTCTTGAAATTTGTATAAAAATCGCGCGGCAGCCGGGACTTGTTCTCCTCCAGCGCCCGAGCCATCTCTTCGGTCCGGCGCCGCGAGGCAACGAGGCCGAAAGATCTTTCGTACTCCTCCATATGCTCCCGTGCCCGCGACACGAGGTCGTGCACCCCCTGCCGCGACATGCCGAGCGCTTCCGCCGTCTCGGCCAGCGAAAAATCCCGCATCAGAATCATCTCACAGGCCGTGCGCTGCTTCTCCGTTAGCCGCTGTCCGTAGTTGTCAAACAAAAGCACGTCGCGCACGCGCTGATTAAGAGAATCCCTCTCCGCCACGGAAGCCACCTCCAGACAACTACGGGATTATACAGGCAGGCAAAAGAAGTGTCAAGGAATAAAGCTTGACAGCTGTGAAAAAATTTTCCCCCGCAACGCGCGAAAAGTCAAAAAATCCGATTCGCTAGGCTTGCGGGCAATCTGCTCACGTCATCAAAAACGAAAAATCAGATCCTCACGGGCTCGCCGAAAGCAACGGAGCCCGGCCGGAGCCGAAAAAATTTTTCCCGGCGACGCGCGAAAAAACAAAAAAATCCCTCCGGCGGGGGCTTGCCAATCCGCGGGGGA
>CAYVEQ010000032.1:0-1119 GCA_964450835.1 uncultured Synergistaceae bacterium | reverse complement strand
ACGCGCGAAAAAACAAAAAAATCCCTCCGGCGGGGGCTTGCCAATCCGCGGGGGACGTTATAGAATACAGCACATGAGAAAGCAATTTACGAACCGCCCCACAGCTAGCGTCTGTTGTCGCCGCACGGAGCCATAAACCGCGCGGAGGGCGTGCCGCGCGTATAAGAGCGCGGCCCGGGGCAAAAAGTCTGAACCGGAACATTGTTTATCAAAGGGCTCGCGAAAGCGAGCTCTTTTTTTTCGCGCGAACGGAGACTAAAAAGATGAACGCATGGAAGACAATCAAAAGCGACTACCTCGCGGCGAGGCGTAACGACCCCTCGATATCCGACGGAATACGCGGCTTCTTCGAGGTGGTTCTCTGCACCCCGGGCTTTGCTGCGATAACAGCGCATCGTGCGCTGCACTTCCTGCACTCGACTCTGCGCCTGCCTGTGCTGCCGCGCTTTCTGTCGCTTTTCGTCCGCTGGTGGACGGGGATTGAAATCCACCCCGCGGCGCGCATCGGCGCAGGCTTCTTCATCGACCACGGCGCGGGTGTCGTAATAGGCGAAACCGCCGAAATCGGCGAAAACGTCACACTCTACCACGGAGTCACCCTCGGCGCGACAGGCAACGAAAAGTCGGCAAAGCGCCACCCGACGCTCGGCGACAACATAGTCATAGGAACGGGCGCGAAGATACTGGGCCCGATAAAAATAGGCTCCGGCTCGAAAATCGGGGCAAACAGCGTAGTCCTGCGCGACGTTCCCGAGGGCGCGACAGTTACCGGCACCCGCGCCCGCGTCGTAAAAATCAACGGCGTGCCGATAGGCGAAGGCGTGTGCGAAGCGCGCGCCGCCGAACTTGAAACGCGCATCGCCCGCATTGAGGAGGAGTTGCTGCGCCTTCGGGCAGAGCTCGAAGAGGCGCGCGACGACAGAATCCTCCCGCACGGGGCTCTCCGCACACGCGGCGCGCGGCGCGCGAGCGCCTGACCTCGCGCCGGGATATAATATAATTTTCGGCTCTCCTCCCGCAATCCCCCGCTTTACGGCGCGCCTCAGGCGCGCCTTTCTCATTTCGCGCGGCAAAAACTTCCCCGCCGCCCGTCACGCTTTCCGCGCCAAAGTGCGCGGC
>CAYVEQ010000031.1:0-19848 GCA_964450835.1 uncultured Synergistaceae bacterium | reverse complement strand
AAAAAAAATTCCGCCGCGGACTCTCGCGGCGGAAGCTGTTTTATGCCGGCGGCTGCTTTGTTTATCCGCGTTCGGCTTTTCTGCCTTTGTCTGTCCCCTCAAGAAGGCCGTTGACGCAGGCGATACCGGACGCCCTGTCACAGAGGCGCGGCCCGGGTACCCCGCCCGTCCCGGACACACGCCGGCGGGGCGGCAGGGAAAGGGCGGCGGGCTGAAGCCGGATACGCCGCGCTTTCGTATTGCGTGAAACGTTCACTGCGCAGCCGCCGCTCCGGTGCGGCGCAAGCGCGCAAATAACCGGCAGCCGGAGTTTGGGTTCAAAGTTCCGCAATGGAAACGAGGGCGTTCCATATTTCCTCGTTCACGGGAACGCCCTCCTCAAGATTTTTCTTTCTGATCCCCGCGGCTTTCTCGCCGGGATAGAAAAAGGGTTTTCCCTCTTCCGCGGGCTCGGCCGCGCGGAAGTCGCGCAGAAGCCGTTCGGACATCGCAGCGATTTCCTCCTTCGCGGAGGTTTTCGCCGGGTCAATCACAATGAACACCTGGGTAAGCGCCGTCTCGTCATCGAGGCGTCCGACCTCGGGAACCGTGTTGCCGCCCGAGACCGCCGCGCCTATCGCGTCAAGCAGCAGGGAATAGCCGGAACCCTTCCACAATCCTATCGGAAGGACGCGCTGCGTCCTGAGTATCGCTGACGGATCCCGCGTGAGCCTGCCCTCTTCGTCATAGCCCCCGGGAAAATCCAGCTCGCGGCCGTCCATCGCGGCGGCCTCAAGCGCTCCGTAGGAATACTGGGCGAGGGCGCCGTCCATTACCATCGGTCCCTCCGGCCCCGGGAAGGCAATTACAAGCGGGTTGTTCCCAACGTTGCAGCTTCTGGCGCCCCACGCGGGGACATTCGCGGTAGTATTGGTCCAGCATATTGCCGCGAAGCCTGCGCGGGCGGCCAGAAGACCGTAGCTGCCGCCCCGCATCCAGTGGTTTGTGTTCCTCATCGCGACGCAGCCTATCCCGTATGAAGACGCGAGCTTCATGGCGCGTTTGACGGCGAAGACAGCGTTTGTGCATCCCACGCCGAGATTTCCGTTCCAGCGCTCTATGGCGCCGAAGGCGGTTTCGAGCTCGGGCTCGGCTTTCGGATCTACGGAGCCGCTTTCGATATAAGAGAGAAACCGCGGGAAGCGGTTGAGGCCGTGCGACGCGACGCCGTCGCAGCTGTTATCCGCGAATATGGCTGCGGCGGCTTCGGCTTTCTCCGGCGCGAACCCCCTGCGTGACAGTATTGTCATGAAGACGCGCTTCATCTCGTCGTATTTTACTCTCATGGCCGTGCGCTTCCCGCGTTCCTATCTGTTTTTCTTTCCTTTGTCTATCGCTTCCCAGAGGCCGTTGATGTAGGCGATGCCGAGCGCTCTGTCGTATAGGCCGTAGCCCGGGATGCCCCGCTCGTCCCAGATCATTCTTCCGTGGTCGGGGCGGATGTAGGCGTCGGGCGCCGCTTCGTATGCGGCTTTCATTATCTCGTACATATCAAGAGATCCGTCGCTCGACAGGTGCGAGGCCTCGCGGAATTTCCGGTAGCCCAGGAGTTTCACGTTGCGGACATGGAGGCAGGCGATGCGCCCCATTCCGCCGAAGCGGCGTATCGCTTCCGGCACGTCGTTGTCGGGGTTGGAGCCGAGCGACCCCGTGCAGAGGCAGAGGGCGTTCGCGGGGCTGTCAACCATCGCGGTGATTTTGTCAAAGTCATCGCTCGAATGCGCTATCCTCGGCAGCCCGAATATCGGCCACGCGGGGTCGTCGGGGTGTACGGCCATCCTGACGCCGCATTTTTCGCATGCCGGTATGACGCGCGAGAGGAAATATTTATAGTTCGCGCGCAGGTCGTCCGGCGTCACTTTCTCATAGAGCTTAAGCACTCTCTCGAGCTCTTTCAGCCGCTCCGGCTCCCAGCCCGGCAACGTGAAGCCGCGCGAGCCGCGCGCCGTGTTTTCGACAATCTGCAGCGGCGTCATGCCGAGCAGATCGGCCTCGTCATAGTAAAGAGAGTTTGAGCCGTCCTCGGGAATGTCGCGCGCCAGGTCGGTGCGGAGCCAGTCAAAGACCGGCATGAAGTTGTAGACGATTACTTTGACGCCGTACCTCGCAAGATTTTCGACAGTCTTGATGTAGTTGTCTATGTAGAGTTCGCGGCTTTCCAGCCCGAGCTTGATGTCCTCGTGGACGTTGACACTCTCGATGACCTCGACCTCAAGCCCCGCGGCGTGCACGGTCTCCACGTACGGTTTTATCTCCTCTTCCGTCCAGACGTCGCCCGCGGCTTTTTCAAGCATTCCCATAAGGCCGGTGCAGCCCGGTATCTGTTTTATATATTTCAGCGGTATCGGGTCTTTCTCTCCGTACCATCTGAAGGTCATTTTCATGGCGTAATCAGCCTCCTTGTAATTTTTACGCGATCTCCCCGGGGATATAGGAGGGCGCGGAAGTTTCTTCGTCAAGCGTGCGGCGCACGGCTCCCGTCCCCGAGATCATGCGTCTGAAATATCCGTAAACGCGCCCGGCGAGCGCAGTTTGAGTGAGGTCCGTGCCGAAGACGCGCTCGCTCGAAAGTATCGGGCGCAGGCAGCCGTCCGCGGAATCGGGGTCGCCTAAGCGGACTCCCGCCACATATCCGCGAAGCTCGTCAAGCAGCGGGTCGGGACTCAGCTCCATCGCGCGCCCGTCGTCGTCCAAGCCCATCATGTAGCGGCACCACGCCGCGATGACGAGCGGGATTGCGAGCAGGTCGCGCTCGTCCAAGTCTTCGCGCGAAAGGTAATGCTTTATCGTCTCGCCGTAGCGTATCGGGAGTTTCTGCGACGTGTCGGTGGCTATGCGCTGCGGCGTGTCGGGGATGTAGGGGTTCGGCAGCCGCTCGCCGATGACTTCCGCGATAAATTCCGAAGGAACAAAAATTTTCGGATCCGCGACGACGGGCATTCCCTCGACGTATCCTATTCTCTTTATGAGGCGGACGATCGACGGGTCGCTCATCTCGGACGCTATCGACCTGTATCCGAGCAGGCAGCCGAAAATCGCCATCGCCGTGTGCAGCGGGTTCAGGCAGGTGCAGACTTTCATGCGATCGACAAGGTCTACCGTCTCGCGCGTCGTCATCTTCACGCCTGCCTTTTCAAGCGGCGGGCGGCCGTTCGGGAAATCGTCCTCGATAACGAGGTACTGCGGCCCCTCCGTGTTGACGAAGGGCGCGATATAGGTGTTCTTGTCCGTTATGACAAGCTCCGTGCTTTCAAAGCCCGAGGCGCGGAGAGATTCGGCGACCGAGGGGTCGGGGCGCGGCGTTATCTTGTCTATCATCGACCACGGGAAGGAAACGCGTCCTCCCGTCATATAGTCGAGAAATTCTTTCGGCGCGGCGCCGTTTTGCGTCCATTTTTCCGCGAAGGCGAGGAGAGAATCGCGCAGTTTGTCGCCGTTGTGCGAGAAGTTGTCCATACTCACCATAGCGACGGGGCACGCGCCGGCGCGGAAGCGTTCAAGAAGAAGCGCGGCCATTGCCGCCATGCCGTTTTTCAGAACTTTTTCCGGCGCGGGCTCCTCGAAGGCAGCGGCGACGGCCGGATAATAATTTCCCGATAGGTCTTTGATGTGATAGCCCTTTTCCGTTATCGTGAAGCTCACCATCTGAAGCTCCGGCGAGCGGAAGATTTCGCGGCAGCGCTCCCACTCCGCAGGGTAAGCCGGGTCAGCCCGCTCCACCTCGCCGACGCCCGCGACCACTTTTTTGGAGAGGCCGCCGTCCGGCGCCATGACGACGCGCAGCGCGAGGCTGTCATACGGCTCGTAGATTTTCGACACAATCTGCTGGTCGAAGGTCGAAACGACGGTGATTCCGCTTTTTATCTCCCCCGCCTCGAGCAGTCCGTCGGCGATGTCGGCGATGAAGCCGCGGAAAATATTCCCCGGCCCCACGTGAACCCACTTGGGATGAGCCTTCGTCTCCTTCTTCATGCCTTCGATGTCGAAAGAGGGTATGCCGATGCCGGCCTCTTTCCACGGCGAGGGGCGCTTTAAGTCTTTCAGAGTCAAAGTGACCAATTAAACAACACCTCTGTAAAATCCGTATTTTTATGTAAAAAACAGGGCCTTGCGCCGGTGCGCGGCTGACAGGGCCCTGCGTGCGGACATGAATCTGCGGGCGGCTAACCGCCGTAAACCAGATTCGGCAGGAAGAGAATCAGCTTCGGGAAGAACACCGTGACGGCGAGCGTCGCGAATATGGCGGCAAACCACGGGACGGAATATCTCGTGGTCTCCTGAACGGAACAGTTCATGATCGAGGAGCAGGTGTAGAGCGCCACTCCTACGGGCGGCGTGGAGCAGCCCATCGTGACTGTCGTCATCATTATTATTCCGAAGTGAACCGGGTCGATGCCGAACTGCGTGACAACCGGAAGAAGTATAGGCGTGACGATAAGAGTGATGACCGTCGTTTCCATGAACATGCCGCATATGGTAAGCAGAATGATTATGCTCCACAGCAGCACGATGCGGCTGTCGGTAAAGCCTATCAGCATCTTTGCTATCTGCGCCGGCAGCTGGTCGTAGACGACGCCGTAGCTGAATATGCCCGAGAAGGCGAGAATCATCGTGATGACCGAAAGGTCTTTTACGCTGTCGATGACGCATATCTTGAACTTCTCGAGAGTCAGCTCCTTGTAGATGAAGGCGCCTATGACGAAGGCATAGAAGATAGCGAAAGCGCCGGACTCGGAGGGAGTCATTATGCCGAAGCGAATGAGCGCTATAAGTATGAAAGGAAAGAGCAGCGCCCAGATGCTTTCCCAACAGGCTTTGAGAATCACGCCGAGCGGGTAGGGCTTGTCGTGGTCGGGCTTGTAGCCGAGGTGGCGCGCCGACCATGAAGTCGCGACAAGCATCGCGATGCACATGATGATGCCCGGGACGAAGCCCGCGACAAAGAGACGGCCGATAGATACTTCGCCGACAGTCCCGTAAATGATGAGCCCCATCGACGGGGGAATCGTCGCGACGATAAGCCCCGTGAGCGAGTTGACAGCGGCGGCCCAGCCGGGCGCGTAGCCTCGCTTTGTCATTTCGGGGCCGAGTATGCGGCATTCCATCGCCGCGTCCGCGACGGCGGAGCCGGAGACACCGCCCATGAGAGTGGAGAGGACAACGGAGACCTGGCCGATAGAGCCGTACATGTGCCCTGTCAGGACGTTGGCGAGCTTGACAAGACGCGACGTGATGCCCGTGTTGTTCATCAGGTTGCCCGCGAATATAAAGAGCGGTATGGCGAGCATCGTAAAGGACTGCGTCGTGGAGAGAGATTTCTGCACGAGTATCGTCCACGGTATCTCGGGCGTGAGTATGAAGAATATGGCGCCAGAGATGGCTATCGCGAAAGCGACGGGCATTCCGAGGAAGAGGAATACGAGAAAGAAACCTATTGCCCCGAGCATTATTTACTCCCCCATTCATCAACGGGTTTCCTGATGTCGTCGAAGGTGCGGTGAATCATTGTGGTAAGAAGCAGGAATGCTCCGACGGGAACGGCCATCGTGCACCAGGCATAGCTCAGTTTCAGAGTGTTGAAGACGCGTGGCCAGCTCTGCGTGACGAGCTTGTAGCCGTAGCACAGAAGCACCGCGAGGAATAACACGATCATAATATCGAAGATCACGCCCAGAATTTTCTGCGCGAACTTCGGCAGTTTGCAGATGACCATATCGATGTTGATAAGTTTGCCGGACCGCGCGAGGACGTCCGACCCGATGAAAGTAAGCCACGCGAAAGCAAGGAGCGCCACGTCCTGCGCCCAGTTTATCGGACGGCCGACTGTTCTGGCCACCGCCGAAATAAAAACCAGAACGGATATTATGCAGAGCAGGGAGCTCGTGGCGAGCTCCTCTGCTTTCAGTACCAATGCCTCAATCTGTTTCATAGCCCGAAAGTCCGGCGTTATTTCGTCTTGCCGATTTCCTTGTAGAGCTGTTCTCTCAGCTCGGTGAATCCGAGCTTTTCATAGGCCGCTTTTACGGCTTCCTTGAACGGAGCGGTGTCGGGCTCTACGATTGTAAGTCCGGCCTTGGCCATTTCCTTCTCGCTCTCCTCGGCCTCCGCCATAAGCTGGGCGGCGGTCTCCGTTCCTACTTCATGCGCCGTTTCGACAAGGAGCTTCTGGAGATCTTCGGGGAGAGTCTTGAACCACGCCTCGCCGCAGAGAAGAGCCTGCTGGAGCTGGAAGTGGCCGGTCTTGCTCTGGTACTTCGCCACCTCGTAAATCTTCGAGGGGAGGGTGGAGGTGTTCTGCGCTTCGCAGCCGTCGATAGCCTTCGACTGGATTCCGTTGTAAACCTCGCCCCATGACATGGAAACGGGGGTCGCGCCCATAGCGGCGATGGACTCTACGCAGACTTCGGAACCGATGGTGCGGATTCTCAGCCCTTTAAGGTCTGCGGGGGTGTTGATGGGCTTGTTGGTCATGAAATGTCTCGGGCCGTCGTAGAAGTTGAAAGCAAGGACACGTATGCCGTGTTTGCTTGCAAGCTCTTCTTCCCATTTCTTAAACGTTTCTGTCTGCGTAACCTTCAGGCATTCGTCATAGTTGTCCGCGAAGTAAGCCATCATCAGGATACCGGTCTCTTTTACATAGGCCGAGGTTCTGCCTGCGTCCGTGTTGACCGCCACCGGCGCGCCCTGAATCGCCTGCTCGAGGATGTCTTCGTCGCCGCCGAGCTGCCCGGCCGGGAATACTTTGGCCTCAATGCGTCCGCCCGATTTCTCTGTGATTCTCTCGGCGAACTTCGTATAGGCTCTCGAGATGAAGGCCTGATCAGCCTGTGAGGTGCCGATCTTCAGCGTGTACTTGTCGGCCGCCTCGGCTCCGCAGAAAGCGGCTCCAAGCACAGCGGCAAACGCCAGGAACAAAGCAAACAGTTTCTTCATAGCAGGTTACTCCTTTTGTAAAATATTCAGGTTTTTCGTAAAAACCTGTAAAAGCCTTCTTACCGGCCGGGCGGCGTTCTATCGCGCCGACGAGAGAATGGCCGCCATGTCTTTTTCAAAGAGAGGCCGCACCGCGCCCAAGCCGTTCGGAAATTTTTCCGCGCATTTGCGCGCCATTTCGGCAATCTGAGCCTCTGTCGGCGCAATCCCCAGTTCGCGGAGGGAGACCGGCATCGAAAGTTCGCGATAGAAATCCTCCATCGCTGCAATGCCTTTTTCGGCAGTTTCTTCGTCCGTCGCGGCGGGCGGCACGCCGAGCACTTCGACGGCGAAGCGGGCAAAACGCGCCGGGGCGGCCCTGTACACATGCCGCGCCCAGCTTCCCCAGATCGCGGCCAGGCCCGCGCCGTGAGCGACGTCGAACATGGCGCCGATTTCATGCTCCAGCAGGTGCGACGACCAGTCGCCGCCGTCTGTGCCGCATCCGGTCAGCCCGTTGTGCGAAAGGCTGCCCGCCCACATTATCTCGGCGCGCGCATCGTAGTCATGCGGCTCTTTCACGAGTATCCGCGCGTTTTTTATAACCGCGCGCATAAGCGCGGCCGCTATCCCGTCGGTCAGTTCCATGCTCGGGCCGCCGGTGAACCACCGCTCCATCGTGTGCATCAGTATGTCCACGCAGCCGCAGGCTGTCTGGTATGCGGGGAGAGTCGCGGTGAGCTCGGGGTTCATGACGGCGAATTTTACGCGGCCGAGGTCGCAGTTATAGCCGCGTTTGTTTTCTGTTTTCTCGTCGGTGATTACTGTGGA
Organism: uncultured Synergistaceae bacterium; assembly: GCA_964450835.1. GTDB lineage: Bacteria > Synergistota > Synergistia > Synergistales > Synergistaceae > Caccocola. The sequence goes on along the minus strand of CAYVEQ010000031.1, from coordinate 12,066 downwards.
ATTGCTCATCTCGCTGCCGGCGGCCGCTATCGTGAGCACGGCACCGACGGGAAGGCAGGCCGCGGCCGCGCGTTTGCGGGAATAGAAGTCCCACACGTCTCCGTGTTCTTTGTCGGCGACGCCGTAGCCGATGGCTTTCGCGGAATCTATCACGCTGCCGCCTCCGACCGCGAGGATAAAGTCGACGCCCTCGCGCCGGCAAAGCTCTATGCCTTTATATACGAGTGAGAGTCGCGGATTCGGCACGACCCCGCCGAGTTCGGCGAAGCCGACGCCCGCCGCCGAAAGCGACGCGCGCACTCGCGAAAGGAGGCCGCTGCGTTCCGCGCTGCCGCCACCGTAGTGCAGAAGCGCCTTTTTGCCGCCGAACTCCTTTACGAGATCGCCTGTCTTCTCTTCGGCTCCCCGTCCGAAAATGATTTTCGTCGGCGCGAAATAGGTAAAACTGTTCATCATCGGCAAATCACCTTAAATCCATAAACAGGCAGGGAAAGCATCGCGCCTTCCCCGCCTTTCGGCCGGCGTTATTTTCTGTTCAGGTGCACGGCGAAGCCGGAGATTTCTTTGTCGAGGTAGGCTACCGAGATGCGGCCGTCTTTCATCTTTACGGTCTCTTCCACCGCGCCGACTCCGAAAGCCGAGAACCATTCAAGCGCCCTTTCGACCGAGAGCGTCTCTATCGCGATGTGTCCGTTCGCGCCGCGCCCTTTTGATTTCATGAACTCAAAGGACTTGCCGACGAAAGCGGAGCTTCTGCCGTCTTTGAGGGGCATGCCGAGCATCGCGGCGAACATGCGGGCCTCGTCGAGCGCACAGTTTTCGCAGTCGTGGTTGAGGCCGATGTGCAGCAGCGAGAAGCCGAGCGAGAGCAGGCGCGCCTCGCGGCAGAGCTTTTCGACTTTCTCAAAGTCGTGCGCCTTCACCGCGTCAGCCGGAACCATCCAGCTTCCGCCGACGGCGAAGACGTTGGGGCAGGTGAGATAATCCAGCAGGTTCTTGGGGCCGACCCCGCCCGTCGGTATGAAAGAAACTTTTCCGCTGTACGGGCCGTTGAAGGCTTTCAGCATCGCGACTCCGCCGGACTGCTCCGCCGGGAAGAATTTTATGACGCCAAGCCCCATTTCAAGAGCCTGCTCAATCTGGCTCGGCGAGCTTACGCCCGGTGTGACGGGAACGCCGGCCTTCTGGCAGTATTCCACGATTTTCGGATTGAAGCCGGGGGTGACGATGTATCTCGCGCCGGCTTCGACGGCCGCGTCAACCTGAGCCGTCGTGAGAACGGTGCCCGCGCCGAGCACCAGTTCCGGCAGCTCGCGCGCCAATATTTTTATCGATTCCGCCGCGGCCTCGGTGCGGAATGTGATTTCCGCCACGGGGAGGCCTCCCGCGATAAGCGCTTTGCCGAGCGGCAGAGCGTCGTCCGGCGTTTCGAGCTTGATTACCGGAATCAGACCGATGCGTCCGAGTTTTTCAAGAACCGCGTTCATCTGTGTACCCTCCTATCTCTGGACACGGCCCGAGGCGTCGCCGCCCGCGAGGGTCATGACGTCTGCGACCGAGACTCTGTTGTAGTCGCCGAATATCGTGTGCTTCAGCGCGGAGGCCGCCGCCGCGAACTCAACCGCCGCCTGCGGCCCTTCAAGGTTGTTAAGCCCCCAGATGAGGCCCGAGCCGAACGAGTCGCCGCCGCCGATGCGGTCGACGATGTCGCGGATCTCGTACTTTTTGCTTGTGTAGAAGCCGTCCTTCGTGGCCATGACCACCGACCAGTTGTTGATGTCGGCGCTTATGCTCTCGCGGAGGCTGACCGCGAGCTTGCTCACGTTCGGGTAGATTTCCATGATGCGGTCGGCCAGCAGCTTATATTTTTCGCTGTCGAGGCTGCCGGAGGTCACGTCGACGTCAAGCTCTATGCCGAGGCACTTCTGGCAGTCCTCCTCGTTGGCAATCAGGACGTCCACATATTTTGTCAGCTCGGCCATCACTTCCTGCGCCGTTTTGCCCCATTTCCAGAGTTTCTTCCTGTAATTGAGGTCGCAGGAGATTTTCACGCCCATCTCGTGAGCCGTTTTCATCGCCTCAAGCGTTACCGCCGCGGTACCTTCCGCGACCGCGGGAGTAATCCCGGTCGTGTGGAACCATTTCGCGCCCTCCAAAATCTCTTTCCAGTCGAAGTCTCCGGGCTTTACTTCGGCAATAGAGGAGTTGGCGCGGTCGTATATGACCTTCGACGGGCGCATGCAGGCGCCTTTTTCCGCGTAGTAGATGCCGACGCGGTTCCCGCTTCTGCGGATATATTTCGTGTCCACGCCGAAGCTCCTCAGCTCGCGTATCGCGGCGTCCGCCACCGGGTTCTCGGGAAGAGCCGTAACGAACACCGCGTTCTCGCCGTAATTGGCAAGAGAGACCGCGACGTTCGCCTCGGCGCCGCCGAAGGTAGCCTCAAGCTGCTGCCTCTGGAAGAGAACGTCTGTGCCGCACGGCGAAAGGCGAAGCATAATTTCCCCGAATGTAACGATTTTTTTCATCGTTTACTGCCTCCTTATACAGACTTTGAAAAGATTCTTCCTGAACAAATTCCCGTCACGCTTAATGTTCAGTACGCCTGAACGGCGTTTCGGCTATTTTCCGCTTTTATAATATAACTCTTTTCTTTTCCCGTTGTCAATAAGAAAGGGGCGGATATGAACTCGCCGAGCGGCTCGCGAAAGACAGAACGGGCGGTCTGCTCAGGGAGCGCCGGAAAGGGCCTGACGCGCGCGGGGCTTAAAAAATTTTTCCCGCGCGGCTGACAATGCGGCGCCGTTTTTTTACTTTGCCGAAACGCGCGGCTTCCTGCGCGAGAGTTTGAAACATCGGACACGTTTGCGCAATGGTCGCGGCTCGCAGCCGGGAGATAAAAAAATCCCGCTTCCGCATAAAGCCGGGAGCGGGAATTTTTTTGCATGGCGGCGCTCTTACCGCGGGCCGCCGTTTTCTTTTCCGTCTTCGTCCTCTTTGCTGAGGGCGGTGGCGGGGAGTTCCACCGTTTCCACTGCTTCTTCCATCTCCGCGTCGTCAGCCGCGACGTTTATGTATTCGCCGCGCGGCGCGCGGGCGGGTTCTTCGCTCTTTCCGTATACGCGGCGGCGCGAGGCTTCTCTCCCGTCTTCACGCCCCGGGCCGGTGCGCGATGTGTAGACGGTAAATGTCGAGCCGCCCCTGAGCAGCCGCAGCACGATGAATATCACAAGGAAGGCGAAGAGCAGCCCGATGAACGCTATCATGACAGGGAAAGCAAGCCCGAAGGCGAGCGTCCCGAGCACGAGAAAGAGGATCGGATAGACGGGGAAGTTCATTTCTTTCCGCCTCCCGCTTTTCCGCTGCTCTTTTTCGCTTTCGCCCGAGTCCGATAAAATCTCTCAAAGGGATGCCGCGCCGTGTCGCCGCTTTTTTTGTCGCGCGGGGCGCCTTTGCCCTGCCATTCGCGGAGCGGCTTCTCTCCGCGCTTTGATTCCTTTCCGCCCGGGGCCGCGCCTTTGCCGGGTTCGCGAGGCTCCTGCCTTTTGTCGCCGCCTCTGTCGCGCGGTCCCGCGTCGCCGCCTTTGTTCTTCGCGCCGCTTCGCGCGCCGGCGCGGGTTTTTGCAGGAGTTTTCGCCGCGCGTGCCGCGGCGCGCTCTTCCGCCATGATATTTTTGGGCGCGGAGTGCGAGTCCGGCGTGAAAGGCGCGTCCGCAAGCCCCTCTTTTCTGCGGAGCTGTCCGCAGGCCGCCTCTATGTCGGCGCCCCGCTCCTCGCGCACCTCGCACTCGAATCCCGCCGTCTGAAGGACGCTCTTGAAACGCATCACGTCTTCCGCCTCCGGCTTCGCGTAGCGCCCGCCGACCGCGTTGAAAGGAATGAGGTTTATGTAGACGTGTATCCCGTGCAGATAGCGCGCCAGCTCGCGCGCGCGTGCCACGCTGTCGTTCACGCCTCCTAAGAGCGCGTATTCTATCGTAACGCGGTCGCCTGTCTTGGCCTGGTATTCAACAATGGCCTCGCGCAGTTCCCCCACGGGGTAGCTGTTGTTGACGGGCATCAGCGCGCCACGCAGCCCGTCGTCCGCCGCGTGCAGCGACACGGCAAGCCGCGCGCCCAGCCCGGACTCGGCGAGCGCCCGTATGCCGGGGATTACCCCGGAGGTCGAGACAGTGACGCGGCGTATGCCGAGACCCCGCGTTTTCGGGTTGTTCAAAATCCTTATCGACTTCAGCACGTTTTCGGTGTTCAGAAAAGGCTCGCCCATGCCCATGTAGACGACGTTGCTTATCTCGCGTTTCGTTTCTTTTTCTATCGCGCCCACCTGGCCTGCAATTTCGCCCGCCGTGAGGTCGCGGACAAAGCCCGAAAGTCCGGTGGCGCAGAAGGAGCATTGCAGGGGACAGCCCACCTGCGTCGATATGCAGGCCGTGAGCCTGCCGTCCTGCTTCATCAGAACGGACTCGACGGCCTCGCCGTCGCGGAGTTTCCATAAGAATTTGCGCGTGCCGTCGGCGGATTTCCGCTCGCATGCCAGCGCGGGGAAGGCGAAGTCAAGTTTCTCGGCGAGCTTGGCGCGCAGCGGCTTTGAGAGATTCGTCATTCCCTCGGGGTCGTCCGTCCGCTTCTGCCAGAGCCACTGGCATATCTGCGCGGCGCGGTAGGCGGGCTCGCCCAGCTCTTCTTTCGTATATTTTTCCCATTCGCCGAACTCCATGTCCGGCGCGTAGATTTTTCCTGTCATCTTAATTTTCCCCTCGCCTTTTGATCTCGCGGACAACCGCCGTTCATAGTTTAACAGCGGAAAGCCCTCCGGCGCAACGGCCTATTGCCGCACCCCCGCGCCCGGCTCGAAGATGAGCACCGCGTAGGGTATCGGCCGCTCGCTGTCGCTTGTATTGCTCGGAAGAGAAAACGTCATTCCGCGCCACCATATCGAGCTTGAGCCGCCCCCGTCAAGGTTAAGCGCGTCGGTGAGCGAAAGCTCCTCCGCGCAGAAACGGCGCAGCTCCTCTATCGTCACGCCGACGCTGTGCATATTGTCGCGCCCGTCGACGACGCCCCAGACGACCCGCGAGCCGTCCGTCCCGACAAATGTGCGCGGGTGCCTGCGGTTAAGCACGTTCGGATCGATGTCTTCCGTGTTCGGCGAAGGCTCGCCTCCCTTGACAAGAAGCGGCCCGGCCTGCATAAGCTCGGTGTATTCGTCGTACTCGCGCGCGGAGCCGATATTGTTCACAATCTTGCCGTCTATGAAGATAAAATCTCCGGCCTCGTTCCAGCCGAAAGCCGACCTGTGCGGCCAGAAGCGGGCGTTGTCCGTGCGCCCCTGACGGCGCAGCACGCCTATCGGCTTTGCGCCGGCGAAATAGCCTCCGTTGACGCCTCCCGCGACGCCGTAATTTTCCCCGGCTATCGTGGCGAGAGCCGCGCGTTTCGCGCCAATCATTTCCGCAGTCGCAATCTGGCAGTGGACGGATTTCATATCCGTGTAGAGCGCCGCCGCGAAAAACGGCTCGTTCCTGCCGCCCTTGGGATCTCCTGAGGCTGGGCCGGACGGGTCGCCGACGCCGCGCTTGATCAGCAGAAGTTCGGTGCCGTTCCACGCGAAAGAGGCGCGCCACGACACGGACTCGCGGCACTCGCCGAGCCAGCGCGCGAGCCCTTCCAGTTCCTCCGGCAGAAGGAACCCGTCCGGCTCGGCAGTCATGACCTCCGGCGGCGCGGGGTTCATCGTCGATGCGATATAGGAAACGCCCTCCGCCTCCGGCCATTCCGGCAGTATGCCTATCTGGTCTACGGCGGCCACAGCAAAACCCCACCCCATGGCCTCAAGCGCGATTCGCAGAGCGTCGCGCCGCGTCATATCGCCGTCTTCTTCCGCTTGAGTTTCGGCAGGCGCCTCGCGCCCGAGCGCCGCGGCAACGGACGCTTCAACCTTCCCGCGTGTCAGCGCGAAGGCGCGTCCGGCGCGGCAGAACGAAAGCGCGCAAAGAAAGACAATCAGCGCGAATGCAGCGCGTCTTGCAAATTTTATATTTTTCGGCGATTTTATCTCCACGTTATCAACTCCGCAGTCCGTTATTTTTAGCGGAGCCTCGCGAACGCCGCTCCGCGCGCATATTTTACCACCGCGCGGCCTGCGGCGCGCCGTTTCGGTTTATACCAAAAAGTCACGTGCATTTTATGATACCGATACCGGGCGCGAATCGCTTGACAGCGCCTGCCTTAGTCAGTATAATCGCTTTTGTCTTTCGGGGGTATAGCTCAGTTGGGAGAGCGCTTGAATGGCATTCAAGAGGTCAGGGGTTCGAATCCCCTTATCTCCACCAGAAAATAACGGGCCCGGCGTTCTTTCGCCGGGCTTTTGGTTTTTCTTGTGCTTTGAGATTTTTACTTTTACGCCGGTCCCGTGACGTTTTGCGCTCACCGCTTCCCTCTGCGGTTTTGCGGGCGGTTATTTTCTCTTCTTCGCCGCCTTGACGGGCTGTTTTTCCTCAAGCTCGGCGAGCTCTTCAGCCGTTATCTTTTTATAGCGGTGCGGCGGGTCGAAAAGATTCGGATCCTGCTTCGCGAATTTGATGCGGCGGTACTCGTAGGACATATAGCCGTCGAGCGACTCAGTCTTTACCGGGACGGGAAAGTCGGAACGGTACCATTCGTAGTATCTGTCCTCCGTGTCACCGTCATTGTACTTCACGGTCACAAGGAACTTTTTCAGGCGGAAGGTGTCCACTGTCTCGGAGCCGAGCTCTTCGCGCGAGAGGTTTCCCCCGTCCTGTCTTTCGGGCGGGCCGACGGCAGACAAGTCTGCCGGGCTGCCCCAGAACTCCTCCTCAACGTAGACGCGTCTTTTGGGAAATATGACCCACATGACTTTTTTGTCCGCGCGCGTGATTTCAATCGAATCCGCACCGTCCGTCTCACAGCGGAATTTATCCTCAGTTACGTATATTTTGCCCGTGCGCACATCGTCTCCGAGCTTCTCGCGAAATTCCGCGCTGAACTCAAGCGCCGCGGCATGAAGCGGTGCCGGGGCAGCCGCCGCTATCGCCGCCGCAACCGCAACCGCCGCCGCTTTGCGGAAAATTTTCATTCCTCCAGCCTCCCGACTGACAAAAACCTGTTCTTTCACGCGGCGGCCGCTTCCGCCGCCGCTGCTCCGTTATTATATAACAGCGCGCTGCGCGCGGAGAATTTTCTTAACGGGCAGGTTCCGCGCTTTCGGCGCAGGCCGCTCACCTCCCGGCCTCCTGAACATTTTTCTTTTCAAGCGCGCCCGCGTAAATCCCGCCGTCTCGACGACGACAGGCTCGTCAAATATTGTCAGCCTCGGTTTTCGTATGTAAGGGAAAGCCCCCGACGCCCGGTGTGCCGGAGTTTTCGCCGCTATGCGCGTTCCGCTCTTGCTGCGCGCAGGCAAAGCCGCCCGCGCCATAAAAAAACGCCCCGGGCGCGGGGCGTTTTTCTGCTGCCGGTAATGTTAGAATGCGGGGAAGATGCCCTTCGGCATCAGCTCTTTTTCGATGTATGCCTTGACTTCGGGCGACTGGACGGCTTTTACCAGAGCTTTCGTCTTGTCGCTGTCCTTGTCGGCCTCGCGCACGACGATAACGTTCGCGTAGGGCGAATCCTTGTCCTCGATTACGAGCGCGTCTTTTGCCGGGTTGAGACCCGCTTCGCCGGCGAAGTTCGTGTTGATGACGGCGGCCGTCACGTCCTGGAGCGTTCGCGGAAGCTGCGGCGCCTCTATCTCGCTGATTTTAATATTCTTCGGGTTTTCGGTAATGTCCTTGGCCGTTACAAGCTCGCCCTCCTTGACTTTAATCAGCCCGGCCTTCTCGAGAACGCGAAGCGCGCGGGCGCAGTTGGTGGCGTCGTTCGGCACCGCAATCTGCGCGCCTTCGCCGATTTCGTCGACGCTCTTTACCTTCGACGAGTAAAGCCCCATCGGCTCGATGTGAATCTTCGCCACCCAGACGCATTTAAGGTTCCGCTCTTTGTTCGAGTTGTCAAAGTAGGGAATGTGCTGGAAGAAGTTCGCGTCGAGCGCGCCTTCGGCAAGAGCCGTGTTCGGCGTCACGTAGTCGGTGAAATCGATTATCGTCAGCTTGTAGCCCTCTTTCTCAAGAAGCGGGCGGGCCGCCTCGACGATATCCCTGTGCGGGAATGGGGTCACCCCGATTTTGATTTCCTTGTCGTCCGCGAACGCCGCCGCCGGGACGATAAGCGCCGCCGCCAATAAAACCGCAAAAAGCTTCCTCATTTTTGTACCTCTCCTTTTTATTTGTTTTTCCGCCGCGCGCCGCGGCGTTTTTACCATTACCTGATCTTCTCGTAGGCGTAGTTGCCTATGCACTGTATAACCTGGACGACCACTATTAGTATCGCGACCGAATATATCATGACGTCCGTCTGGAAACGGTTGTAGCCGTACTTTATCGCGAGGTCGCCCAGTCCGCCGCCGCCGACTACGCCCGCCATCGCGGAATAGCCGAGCAGGTTTATAGCGACGACCGCCCAGTTGAGCACTATCGCGGGCATCGCCTCTTTTATCATGACGCCCCAGATTATCTGCCACGTGGACGCGCCGAAGGATTTCGCCGCCTCCACGACGCCGCTGTCAACTTCAAGCAGGCTGCCCTCCATCAGACGCGCGAAGAAAGGCGTGGCGGCGACGGTAAGCGGCACAATGGAAGCGGTGCTGCCGATGGAAGTCCCGACGATGAGGCGCGTCAGCGGGATTATCGCGATGAGCAGTATGATGAAGGGAAAGGAGCGCAGCAGATTGACCGCCGCGTCTATCACGCGGTAAACGGGCGGATTCGGGCGAAGGCCCGCTGGCCCGGTTATTATCATAAGAATGGCGACGCCGGAGCCGAATATGCCGGAGAGCACGGTCGCTATGACGACCATGTAAAGCGTTTCCCAAAGAGCGAAAAGAAGCTCACCGACCATCTTCTACCACCTCCCAGTGCATTTTGTTCTCTTTCAGCCATTTTTCTATCGCGGCGACGTCTTTTTCCGCGACGTTGATTATCAGAAATCCCATCACGGTCTCGCGGTATTTTTCGATGCGCCCGCCGACGATTGAGAAATTGACATCAAGAGCGCGCGCCATGCTCGTGATAACGGCGTCGTTTGCCACCTCGCGCGGGAAGATAAGGCGGATATTGATCCCCGACGGAATGACGGCGTAATCGTCCGTTATCAGCTTCCGCAGCTGCGGCCCCGGCGCGAGGAAGAGCTTGTCCGTGTCGCCGGAATCCACGATGCGCCCGCCGTCCAGGATAACAACCTTGTTGCAGATCATCTTGACCACTTCCATCTGGTGCGTGACTACGATAATCGTGACGTTGAGCTTCTTGTTGATGTCCATAAGAAGCTCCAGAATGGAAATCGTCGTCTTCGGGTCAAGCGCCGAAGTCGCCTCGTCGCAGAGCAGAATCTCCGGATTCAGCGCGAGAGCGCGGGCTATGCCGACCCGCTGTTTCTGTCCGCCGCTCAAATTGCGCACCTTCTCGTCGCGCTTCGCGGTAAGGCCGACAAGCTCAAGCAGGTCGTTCACGCGCTTTTCCGCCTCGGCCTTAGGCGTGTTCCACACTTTGAGCGGGAAGATAATATTCTCGAAGACGTTCTTTCTGTTCATGAGGTTGAAATTCTGGAAAATCATCCCCATGTCACGGCGCAGCATCTTCAGCCCCGCGTCGTCGAGCTCCCTGACCTCGCTTCCCTTGACCTTCACGCTGCCCTCGGAATAGCTTTCAAGGCCGTTAAGACATCGGAGCAGCGTAGACTTGCCCGCCCCGGAATGGCCGACAATCCCGAAAACATCGCCCTTTTCGACCGACAGGGAAATATCGGAAAGAACCTTATGCTCCCCGAAATACTTCCCGAGTCCGGTTATCTCGATCATATAAAACCCGCCCTCCCGCTTTCGGATTTCACAACAAAAAAAACCGGACCCCAGAAAGGCCCGGTCTTATGATTTCACACGCGGCGCGCCTCAGGCGTCCGGCAAACCACAAGAGGAGCCTTCGAAGCACGCGCACATTATCATTTTGTCCGCAACATGGGCAACGTTCAAAACCGTCCGCTCCTCCTTCTTCAAATATGCAGGATATTGTAATGACGAAAAGCGCGCTTGTCAACCCGGCGCGCCGGATTTTTCGCGAAAGCGCGGAAATCCCGCGCGCTTTCTCAGTCCGTGATTACCTCGCGGAAACGTCTGTGCTGCCAGAGCCACTGGCCGGGGTTTGCCCGTATCATCTTCTCGTAGACCTCGTTGATGCGGCAAGTCTGATAGGCGATAGCCTCGTCGCGCGACAATTCTTCGGGCGCGGGCGGCATGGGAGGGCCCATTTTTATCGCAAACTTAAAAGGTTCGAGCCGGCGCAAAGAGCAGGGCAGGAGAGGGGCGCCCGTAAGGACGGAGAAAGCGGCCAAGCCTGTCGCCGTGCCTGTCTCGTGTCCGAAGAAAGGCGCTTTGAAGCCTTCGCCGTCATGCTGGTCGGTAAGTGCTCCGAAGCAGCCGTTTTTCCTAAGCATTGTCACGATGCGTATCATCGGCGCTCTTTTGTCTATCGTCACAAGACCCGAGGCAGCGCGAAGGCGCGCTATCACCTCGCGCTGAAAGGGACTGTCCGAATGACGGACGACGCCGCAGAAAGGCCAGCGGCGTGAAAACCACGCCGGACCCAGCTCCCAGTTGCCGAGATGCGCGGAGAACACAATAAGCCCCTTGCCGCGTTCAAAGGCCTGATTCACATATTCCTCGCCCTCGACGCTCACCGGCATACGATCGATCAAGGTCGGGTCGTGCTGCCACGCAAGCAGCTCGACTCCCGTCCATATCATGTTCTCGTAGGATTCCGCCAGAATTTTTTCCCGCTCCGCGCGCCCCATCTCCGGAAAGCAGTACATGATGTTGCGCCGCGCGATGTCTTTGCGCACTCCCGTGAGTTTAAGCAGTGCGATAAGAGGGAGGGCGAGTGCCTTGGCGCGCCACCCCGGGCGTATCGCGCGCGCGAATGCCATAAAGGCGCGCACCTCCATATCGGTGATTTTTTTTCTTCTCTCTTCGTCCAAACGAGATTCTGCCTTCCGCTCGCGGCTCAACGGGCCGTCTGTTTTTATTCGAATGTCTTGGCCTTACCGGCCTGCCCCGACGCGCGGCGCGCTCCGACGCTCCGTGCTACCGACATTTTAATGCCACGGCGGCTGTTGCGGAAGTGCCGGCGGACAAATCCGGTTCCGCGCCGATTGCGCGCATACGCGAGCCTTACCGGCGCGTACAAATTTTCGGCACGCGCTAAAGATTGCCGGACGCGCGGTGATTATACAAAAGGTTTCCTGAATTTTTCCAAAGCTGGTGAATTTTCTCTGACAGCATACAATTCAGCTCGCAATAAGCAAGTCATAGAAAAGATTTAATAGAGGCAGAATATCCGGTGACCCGGTACAATGGATAATACTTTATGTAAGACGGTGGAGCCGGCTCAAAGCCTTGGTGAAGATCCGGGCTATTTTCAAGCCGGACTCGCCTGCCTCGTAGATGAGCTTTATACCATGGCCATTGTTGTCTATGGCAGTACACCTGATACTGTTTTTGCAAAATATATGGAACCGGTATTAAAATTCTGCGGTTTGACAGCGAGTTTACGCAAGCCGAAAGGCGGCGGCAGCCTGACGGGCGCGGGCTTCCACGGCGGTTTTGGCAGGTCGGGAGAGGCAAAAGAGTGTACTCGGGAATATCAAAAGACGATACTCTTCAGGCGATATTCCTACTGCCGAAGCCGGTTCAAAAAGTGCAAAAATTTTTTTTAAGAAAGGTCTTAATCGCTACAATAAGCACGAGATAGAAAAGGAAGACAAATTGAGGTTCATTGTTAAAACGGATAATCCCGGACAAGTAACGGGATCCTAAAGTCATTAACAGTTGACAACGGGTCGGAGTTTGCGGTCTTTTCACAAGCGGAACGGTTTGACGCGAAGATCTGTTGTGCCCCCCGCTCCCCCGCTTGCTCCTTACTATTCCGTGTACAAGAGTAAACTTGACCGGGTGCC
>CAYVEQ010000030.1:17321-20795 GCA_964450835.1 uncultured Synergistaceae bacterium | reverse complement strand
GACTTACCACGGCACACCGAGGATAATGTGCGGCATAAACAGAACGAGCTTCGGAATGTACGCCGTAATGAGAAGAACCGGAATCCAGCAGGCAGTCATGAAGATAAGGGCCGGTTTCATTATCTCGTTGATGGACGCGCCCCCCACTCGTCCGCTCAGGTAGAGGACAGGCGCCGCAGGCGGCGTTATGCATCCGAGCGCCGTGTTGACTCCGACAACGGCCGCGTAGTGAACCGGGTTGATGCCGAGTTCGTTTATAATCGGGAGCAGTATCGGCGTCGTAAGAACGACGACGCTGATGTCGTCCATAAGCATTCCCATGAGGACCAGGAACACATTGATCATGAACATAATGACCCACTTGTTCTTCGATATCGAGTAGAACAGATAAAGCACCTTTCCGGGGAGGTCCTCAAGGATGTAAAGCCTTGAGAGCATCGAGACGGAATAGAGCATGACCATGATGACGCCCGTTGTCACCGAGCATTCGACGACGATATGGTAGAAATCGCTCCAGTTCATTCCCTTGTACACATAAAGTCCTATGGGAACGCAGTAGAGAACGGCGAGCGCCGATGCTTCCGTAGTCGTCATGATTCCGCCGTAAATTCCGCCGAGAACCATTATCGGCATGAACAGCGCCGGAATGGCAAGGCGCCCGCGCTCGCGGAACATCTTCCAGCGCTCGGCGGTCGTTCTCTTCGTAGTGACGAAGACCTGCTTGTTGTCACGGAGCATCCAGACGTTCATGGCCGAAAGCAGTATCGTTGTGACGATGCCGGGGCCTATTGTCGAAAGGAAGCAGGAGAGGACGGAGATGCCGCTTATCCACGCGAATATGATAAGCGTCGCGTTAGGCGGAATCAGCAGTCCGAGCAGAGAGGCGTTCGCCATAAGCGCGCACGCGTGGCCCATCGGGTAGCCGCTGGATTTGAAGCGCGGGAACATGATGGCGCCGATGCAGGAAAGTGTGGCGCAGGCGGCGCCGCAGATGGAGCCGAACACCGCGCATGATATTGTGCCGACAATGCCGAGACCGCCTTTAATGTGGCCGACAAACACGTCGACAAGGTCAATAAGTTTCTCGGCTATACGCCCGCGCTCCATGATGCCGCCCGCGAGGATGAACATCGCTATCGCTATGAGGGAGACGGAGTTCATCTGTGTGAACCCGTATGGCAGCAGCTGAGTCGCGGGATATCCTCCCATGTCGGGGCCGCCGAAGAAAATCAGCCATGCGCAGGAGGACATGAAGCTGACGGGAACCGGAACGCCTATTATCAGGCAGACTATAAGGATAACCAGAGCAACATAAATCATTATTTCTTACCTCCTGCCGCGAGAGCCTGCACCGCCCGGATTAAATCCCACAGGAAGTAATAGGACATGGAGGCCAGGCCGATGAATATCGAAATATAGGCTGTCCAGAGCGGGATGCGCCAGGCAACCGAACGGGGGATGCCTATTCCTGTGCCGACGGGTCCGAAGATGCCAAACATAAGGTAGTCCCAGCCGTACTTGGTGAAGAGCAGCGTGACGCCGAACGTTATGACGCACTTAACCACAAGCATAAGCCTTTTGAAAAGCCCGTCTTTCATGTAAGACTGGACAAGGTCGGCTGAAACGTGCGTACCCGCGAAAGCGCCGTATCCGGCTCCCATGAAGTAAAGCCAGAAAGCGAATATCTTGACCCATTCCTCATATCCGTACAGATCCATTTTAAAAATATAGCGCAATGCCGTCGCAGCGCTTATTATCAGGGTGAGAAGGACCGCCATCACAAAACAAACGATCGAATAAAAGCTTACCGTAACCTTGTCAAAGAAGCACTTCGGTTGTCTTATGGCCGGCGCTTCTTCTGCGGCTATCTGCGTCCCATCAGCCATTGCTTCTTCGGTTGCCATAAAATACAGATCTCCTTTCATCAAGAGGTTAAAAAAGCCTGGGGAGAAAAATCCTCCCCGAGGCTTTTTTAACAGAAGTATTTGTTACTTGTCAGACTTACAGGTTTCCAAGGTTCTCCTTGAATTCCTTGATAAGGTCTTCGCCGGCTCCGGCTTTGCCTATCTCGTCCCAGCTGGTCATGCAGGCTTCTTTGATGGGTTTCAGCTCTTCAGCCGTGTACTTGAAGACTTTGACGCCCTTCTGCTCCATGAGGCTCATGTACTTGTTATCCTCGTTTTCGGCGTTGTCTATCGAAAGCAGCGTGTACTTCCTTGCAACGTCGCGGATTACCTTCTGGTCCTCGGGGCTGATCTTCTGCCATGTCTTGTCGCTTACCATCATGCCGAGGAATTCCGTCGAGTAGTTGGTGGCGTACCAGTACTTCACGACGTCGCCGAGGATGGTGTAGGCCGCCGCCGTCGGGTAGCCGTCAGCCGCGTCGCAGACGCCGGTCTGCATCGACTGGTAAACGTCGGGATACGGAATGGTGATGGGACGCAGGCCCATTGCCGTCGCGCCGGTCGTGTAGGAGACCATGTTCGGGACGCGGCAGAGAACGCCCTTGTCAACCTTCGGGTTCAGAGGCTCAATCAGTTCCTTCGTGGAGGCTATGCCGATGAAGCCTTCGATGTAGGCGCCGAGGAGGTGGACACCGAGCGGGGAAAGAATCTCGTCGAGTTTCTTGAGAAGCCACGAATCGGGGTCGAACGCCTTCTTAGCGCCCGCGTAGTCGGAGATGTATCCGTTCGCGTAAAGTATCTCAAGGCGCGGGTCGAAGTCGGTGGCGACGCTCAGGCAGGCCATGTCGATGGTGCCGCGCATCATTTCTTCCATAACGAGGGTGTAGTTTCCGAGCTGCCCGGCCGGATATACCTTTACCTCGATGCGTCCGGCAGTGCCCTCATTGATTTCCTTCGCCATATTTTCCATTGTCTTGGTGCACATATGCTCCGGCGGAGACTGTCCGGCGAAGCGTAAGACTAACGGGTCGGCGACCGCTGGCGCCGCAAGAGCCGCGGAAACAAACACTGTTGCAAGCATAAGTACAAATCTTCTCATTAAAATTCTCCCTTCAGTATCGTTTCATAGGTCTGCTGAAAAACACTACCCCTGCCGGCAGCGCATTCCGATAAACAACCCTCCTCATCAATACAGTTCCGGCACTGTTATAATTAGGGCTTATGAACAAAGATACAACAAAAACTATTTTCTGTCAAACGAAGCCGGGGACAAAAATACAACCACTTCTTTTAGAATCCGACGTAAATTTTTGCGCCTTGTTTTAAATTCCGGTTTTTTCAACCGCTTTTCGGACGCGCCCCGCGCCGGGACGAAAGAGCTGCGCGGCTGCCGGAGATCCGGCGTCCCGCCGCCGCCGATTCTTGTCGGCATCGCACCCATGACGTTTCATAAATATATCCGGCTGCCGTCCGGCCATCTGTTTTTCGCGTGTCCTTCGCGAACCGGCGGACGGCGGTTCGGGCCGGATATTTTGTTTGCCTCGTCAGCGTCACAGGCGCGGGAATAAAG
>CAYVEQ010000030.1:13012-17221 GCA_964450835.1 uncultured Synergistaceae bacterium | reverse complement strand
TTAAAGAGGTGTTTGCGTTGTTTGATAAAAAAATAGCGACGATTGCCGCGGCGGCCGTGATGATCGCGGGCGAGGCGCGCGCCGGGACCTCCGGGGCCGATGCCGCGGCCAAAATAGGGGCTGCCCTTCAAAAAGAGCTGTGCCCCGACAGTATAAGCGTGACTGTGGCGGAGAGCGGAAAGCTGTGGGCCGAATGCTCCGGCGCGCTTATATCCGAGATAAAAATCAAAAAAATAAAGCTCGACGCTTCTATTGACCTCGCGGCGCTTGAAGCCGCCGAAACCGGCGACGAAATAATGAACTGCGTCGAAGACGCCAGAGGCGAGATAACTCTCACGGAAAAAGATATAAACAGATACTTTGAAAGCCGCGACGGCGACGCGGGGGGCTTTTCCGGACTTTCATTCGACTTCACGCCGGAAGGCTACAAGGCCAAGGGCCGCTTCTCGCTGGAGCTGCTTGGCCTGCCTCTTGGCCTGGACATCGAGGCTGAAGGGGTTCTCGGGCTGAAAGAAGACGGCGTGTACCTCGAAGACACTGTGATTTACACCGAAGGCTCCCGGCAGTCGGAAACCGTAACGGAGCTGATAACAGACAGGGTGAACCCTCTTCTCTCATTCCGCGACATACCGTTCTGGAACGAGTCCGGCGATACTGAAATGTTCTGCGACATAAAAATGACAAATTCCGAAGTCACGCTGTCGGGAAA
The DNA here is from genome assembly GCA_964450835.1 of uncultured Synergistaceae bacterium. Taxonomy (GTDB): domain Bacteria; phylum Synergistota; class Synergistia; order Synergistales; family Synergistaceae; genus Caccocola. The sequence continues at coordinate 16,512 of CAYVEQ010000030.1, read as the reverse complement.
CCCCCAAAAAGCCGGCGAAGGCGAAAGCTGGAACTGGCGGAAATAAAAAGAGGCGAAAATTTTCCCCGGGCAAACCGGGGAATTTTTTCGGCCTTCGTAAATCAGCTTTGGTCAGTCAATATTCACCCTGTTTATATTAAAAAGCGGCTGCTTTCCGCCGCCGTGATAAGAGAGACAGAAGCTTATACACAATTTGTTAAGAGTCTTCACAAACAGCGGCTAAATCCGCTGCCCGACTGATAAAAGGCGTCCTCTTCCGCGCTGATGCTCTCTATATATGTATAAACGGCCGCGAGCAGCGATACTTCTTGTATCGAATATATCCACAAATCTGGGATAACGTCCGAGATTTCATCTTTACCTGAAAATACCGCGGGAAAAGGATATTATCAGCCTTTGTCAGAATTACAGATATTCCTGCGCCTTTGCTGAAAAGCGACACGGTGTCCGTATCCGCGTATTTTTCACAAGACCCTGTGAATAAAAATGTTGATATGTGTATAACTATTGTGTATTATTTAGCGCGAATTGCGACGATTACGAAATCTGAAAGGCGGCGCCCTGCGGCATAAAAAAAATTCTTGCCTTCAACGGATTCATGATAAAATCATACTTATGAAATTTCTCGTTTCTGTTATTTTTTGGAGTGACACTGATGGCTAACGACGCGGATTTGGTATGGAACGAGTTTTATAAATACTGCCTCGAGAAAATAGGAAAAGAGGACAAGACGGTCGAAATGTATCTGCAAACCTGTATGCCTGTTTCTCTCGCGAACGGCGTGCTGCTTGTAGACGTCGCCACACCTTTCGCGATGGAGCAAATCAGGAACAGATACATGGACAGGATGCAGAAGCTTATCGCGGAGACGGGTTTCGCCTCCGAACTGCGCTTTTCCGTGTCGGAAAACTTCGTCGGCGCAAAAGAGGAAACAACGGAAAACCGCGTCGCGACGCCGAAAGCCGAAAAGCCGCAGCAGAAAATCCCAACCGGCAAAAACGGCCTCAATCCCAATTATGTTTTCTCGACCTTCGTCGTAGGCAAATCAAACCGCCTGCCTCACGCGGCGAGCCTGGCCGTGGCCGAATCACCCGGAAACACATACAACCCATTCTTTATCTGGGGAAAAGTCGGCCTCGGCAAGACTCATCTGATGCACGCGATCGGCCATCACATAGAGGAAGCCAATCCGGAAACAAAGATACGCTACGTCAGCTCAGAAAAATTCACGAACGACCTCATAAACTCCATACGCACCAACACCACTCAGGAGTTCCGCGCCCGCTACCGCGAGCTTGACGTGCTTATGATCGACGACGTTCAGTTTATCGCGGACAAAGAGCAGACGCAGGAGGAGTTTTTCTGGACCTTCAACGCCCTTCACGACGCCAAAAAACAGATAATAATAAGCTCGGACCGGCCGCCGAAAGACATACACGGCATCGAGGACAGGCTTGTCTCGCGTTTTGAGTGGGGGCTTGTCACCGACATACAGCCGCCGGATCTTGAGACCCGCATAGCCATTCTTCAGAAAAAGGTCGAAATGAAAGGCTACCGCAACATTCCGGAAGAGGTCATCATGTTCATAGCGCAGAATATCCCGAGCAACATCAGAGAGCTTGAAGGCTCTCTCAACAGAATCGTGGCCTGCGCGGACTTAAACCGCGAGCCCATCACTCTGGAAAACGCATCGGTCTGGCTCAAAGATCTGATGAAGAACAATCACGGCACGGAAGTCACCGTCGGGCTGATACAGCAGCTTACGGCGGAGACTTTCGGCTTCACGATAGAGGAGCTGCTCTCCAAGAAACGCACCGCGGAACTCGCGCTCGCCCGCCAGGTCGCGATGTACATAGCACGCAACAAGACGAGCCTGGGGCTCAAAAAAATAGCGCAGGCCTTCAACAAGAACGATCACACCAACGTTCTGCACGCCTGCAACAAAATTTCAGACGTCATAAAAACCGACATAAGAGTCAGATCTTTTGTGGATAACATTGTAAATAAACTCTGAAAAATACAAAAAAATCGGTGTATCGGAATGTGGGCAGTTTTTTAAAGCGGGTTTTTCACACTTTTTTTGTGGATATTGTGTATAAGTTCGCCTTTAAAGAAAAAATTTCTCCACAGGCAAAACCCGCGCCCGTTCTTTGAGAATTACGGTTTTTCACATATTCACAGCGCCTACGACTACTACTACGGTTTTAAATATAAAACAGACGTAATAACAGGAGGCTGAAACAATGAAACTTGCGATAAATAAAAAACAGTTCCTCGGAAGCTGGAGCCTTGCAGAAAGAAGCACATCGACCGGAGGGGCTACAGTAAGCATACTTTCGTCGATTTTAGTCAAAGCGTCGGCGGAATCCGTTATTCTTCAGGCTACCGACATAAAGACATCGGTGATCTGCCGTGCTGCCGGAGTCAGAGTTATCGAGCCCGGCGAGGCCGTTTTTCCGATAAAGATGGTGAGCGACCTTTTCAAGAAGGCTCCTGGCGAGGAATTCACTCTCGACGTTGACGACGGCAAGGTTGTGCTGAAGGCCGGCAGAAGCAAATATAATTTCTCGACTTATCCTGTCAGTGAGTTTCCTCCTCTGCCTTCGTCGGACGAGGCGGAGCTTTTCTGCTCAATCAGCGCGGCCGACTTTGCAAAGGTGCTTGATGAAGGCACGCTCGCGGCTTCGGCCGGAGAGGAATTCCCGCTTTATCTTTCTTCGGCGAACTTTCAGATAATCTCGTCACGCCTTAACATCGTTTCTACGGACACGAGGAGGCTCGCTCTTTCAGCCGTTCCGGTGTCTGACGGCAAAGAGGGAGAGTCCGCCCTTATTCCGATGAGAGGGGTAAAGGAGCTGCAGCGCATTTTAGGGTCGCTTTCGCCGGAGACCGCCGTTTCCGTGATGTTTGACGGATCGCAGTTTTATTTCAAGACGGAATCGCTTGAGTTCAGCGTGCGCCGTGTCGAGTCTAAGTTCCCGCCTTATGAGAAAATTCTGCCGAAGCAGAGCACTCTTGATGTTTTGACCGACAGGGGCGAGCTCATTTCGGCGCTTGAACGCGTCGATGTCATCGTGCGCGATTTTAACAGAATGGTGATTCTCGATATGGCGCCTGGTAATCCTCTGGTGCTTCGCGGGCGCGCGCCGGATTTCGGCCAGGCGAAAGAGGAGATAGAGGCCGAGACTGCCGGCGACGGCGTCCGCGTCGCAGTCAATTCCAAATTTTTCCTTGAGGCTCTCAAAGTGCTTCGCGACCCGCAGGTTAAGCTCTCTTTCAACGGACGCACAAGCCACATGTCGGTGAAGCGCGGCGACGGAGATGATTTCCTCTGTCTCATAGCGCCTATAAATCTTTCCGAAGAAGAGCTTAAAACTTTCGATTCCGATCTCGGCTGATATGGGGTTTAAGCGAGTCAGATTCAACAATTTCAGAAATATCGAGCCCCGGGAGATGAGATGGTCCCCGGGGCTGAATTTGCTGACCGGGGAAAACGGCTC
>CAYVEQ010000030.1:8704-12912 GCA_964450835.1 uncultured Synergistaceae bacterium | reverse complement strand
TCCTCCGTTTACAGAAGGCGCGTGCTCGACATGGTGCTCGCTCTTATTGTCCCGTCTTACGCGCTGCGGCTATCCGAGTACAGAAGAGGAGTGCGGCAGAAGGGGGTTTTTTTAAAGCGCGGCATGCCGACTATGATCGCGGACAGAGCTCTGCTTCCCCTGGCCTCGTGGATTTGGAAGATGCGGGAAGAGGGGGTGGCGCTTCTTTCGGATTCTCTGTCGGGCTTTGAGAGGCTCGCCCCGTTCGGAATAGCCCTTTATCTTCAGCGCGGCGGCGCGGGCTTTGAGAGGGCGGCCGAGGACGATTACGCGAGGGCCGTCGTCGTAAACGGCGAGCGCGAGCGCGCGGCCGGCTTTCCTCTGGTGGGCCCGCACCGCGACGATATAATAATCACCTCGCGCGACAGGCCCGCATCGTCATCGTTAAGCCGCGGCTTGAGGAGGAGAACCGCGATAGCCGTGATGCTCGCCGCGGCTGAGAGTGTAAGGCGCAAGCTGGGCACCGAGCCTGTGCTTTTGCTTGACGAGGTTGCCTCTGAGCTCGACGCCGCGGGGAAGGAACAGCTTTTTTCTACCCTTTACGGCCGCGGCGGACAGATTTTCGCGGCGACGGCCGAAAGTTTTTCACTGTCCGTTCCCTGTGTCCTATACGGGATAAAAGCGGGGAAAATCGATATAATAACCGAGATGCGGTAAACAGCGAAGAAGTGATAAAAAAATGAAAACAGGAGAATTTTACGACGTTATTGTGGTAGGGGCGGGGCACGCAGGTTGCGAGGCGGCCCTCGCAGCGTCGCGCATGGGCGCACGCGTTCTGATACTCTGCATATATCTTGACAGTATATCAATGATGCCCTGCAACCCCTCGATAGGCGGTCCGGCAAAGGGTCATATAGTCCGCGAGATTGACGCGCTCGGAGGCGAATGCGCCGAGGCGGCCGACGACGCCACGCAGCACCTTCGCTGGCTCAACACGTCAAAAGGTGCGGCGGTCAGAACTTTGCGCGCTCAGTGCAGCCCGCGCCGTTACAGCGATCATTACCGCACGGCGCTTCTTACTCAAAAAAACCTCGAGCTCCACCAGGGAGAGGCCGCGGAGCTTATCGTCGAAAACGGCGAGGCGCGCGGCGTAAAGCTCACGACGGGAGAGTCTTTCCGCTCCGCCTGCGTCGTGCTGGCGACAGGGACATATCTTGCGTCGAGGATATATATAGGCATGGCGAGCCGCGAGTCGGGGCCGCTCGGCATGACGTCCGCCAAAGATTTTTCCGCGTCGCTTCAAAGGAACGGACTCAAGATAGGGAGGCTTCGCACCGACACGACGCCGAGACTGCATTTTGACACGATAAACTGGGATGCACTCGAGTGCCAGAGGAGCCTCGACGAACCGCAGGCCTTCTCGCACTTCGGAAAAAAGAGAGTATATTCTGGCATGGTCTGCGGTTTGACCAGAACCAACGCCGAAACTCACAGGATAATCAAAAGCTACTTCGGCCAATCCCCCCTCTACACAGGTAAGCTCGGCACAGAGGGGCCCAGATATTGCCCTTCCATCGACGACAAGATAATAAAGTTCCCGGAAAAGGACAGTCATCCCATCTTCCTCGAACCTGTAACGCCTGAGGGGCGCGAGGTGTACGTTCAGAATTTTTCTACGTCTATGTGCCTCGAGGCGCAGTTTGAAAGCATAAGGACGATAAAGGGCTGCGAGCGTGCGCATATACTGCGCCCCGGCTACGCGATAGAATATGATTTCGTTGATCCCACGCAGCTGAATCCGTGGCTTGAGACGAAGGTTGTGAGAAATCTCTTTCTCGCGGGACAGATAAACGGCACATCGGGCTATGAGGAGGCGGCGGGACAAGGGCTTGTCGCGGGCGTAAACGCCGCGCTGCGGGCGCGGGGAGAGGCGCCATTCGTGCTCGGCCGCGACGAATCCTATATAGGGGTGCTGATAGACGACTTAGTCACAAAAGGGACGAAAGAGCCTTACAGGATGCTGACGAGCCGCTGCGAGTACCGCCTTATTCTGCGGCACGACAACGCCTGCGACAGGCTTTCGGCTAAAGGCCGCGCGCTGGGGCTTCTTCCGGAATGGAAATGGGAAAAATATCTGAAGGGCCGAAGCGAGGCGGAAGAGGAGCTGGAGCGCCTTGGCCGCTTCAAAATCCCTCCTACCGGCGAGGTGAACGAAAAATTAAAAGAGGCCGGCTCCTCGCCGCTCGCCGAAGGAACGGCGGCGCTCGAGCTTCTGCGCCGCCCCGAAGTGACATGGAAAATAGTTTCGTGCCTCACAGACTCCAGGCTTGACGCCGAACTCGGCGAAAAAATAGCGAACGAGCTGAAATACGAGGGCTATATAGAGCGCCAGAAAAAACAGGTTGAAAAATTCCGCCGTATGGAACAGCTTAAAATCCCGGAGGGCATCGACTACGGTAAGATAAGCGGGCTGTCCGCGGAAGGACGCGGAAAACTTCTGAAAATATCGCCCGCCACCTTGGGACAGGCTTCCAGAATCCCCGGCGTGCCGCCCTCGGATATACAGCTTCTCTGGGTCGCGATAGAGAGCGCCCGCAGAAAAAAGAAAGAGTGACGGCTTGAAAGAGAACGTGAAAAAAGCTGGCGACATATTGTCTTGCGCTCTGTCAGAAAAGAACGGCGAAGGCGGCGCGAAAAAAGGCTCGGCCTGGAACTTTCTCCTTCTTGCGATGAAAATGTCCGAGCTTTCGGAAAAGTGGAGAGCCGTGGCGGGAGAGCCGCTTGCCTCCCGCAGCGCCCCCTGTGCCTGCGAAGAGAAAGAGGGAATGCTTTTAATCACCGTCAGCGTCCCCGACCAGATGGTGCTTTCCGCGGCGCGCTTCCGCAAGGCTCGCCTCGAGAGTTCGATATCCCCCGTTTTGGGAGGCGCGCCCGTCGCCGTTGAGTTTAAAATCGGCCCGGTTAAACCCGCGCGGGCCGGCGCAAGCATCCCGCGGTACAGGCGGGCCCCGGTCGCGGTAAGCGAGGGCGAGGCGGAAGAACGCGCCGAATATTTCAAAGAGAGCGGTCTTTCGCCGGAACTTTCCGTTGCGATGGCGCGCGTCATGCTTTTGCTTGAAAAGATAGCGAAGCGGCGGTAAGGCGGCGCTTTACTTAACGCGGCATGACAAATCTTTCGGATTTTTTAAGTATTCGGTGATATAATGAACGAAGCGCGGAAGCTGAAAATAATTTAAAAATCCAACAAACGGAGGAATAAAAATGAAAATCGGAGAAGTCGTAAAAGATGGAGATTTCAAAGCCGAAAAACACGTGCCGACAATCGAGGCGCCCGACAAAATCAAAGCCGGAGAGGAAGCCCTTGTAAAAGTTTCAGTCGGAAAAGAGATCAAGCACCCGAACACCCCGCTCCACCACATCGCGTGGATCCAGCTCTACTTCAAGCCGGAGCAGGGGCCGGTCTGCGACGTGGCGAAATTCTGTTACAACAGCCACGGCGACACGATGAATCTCGACACGCCGGGCGTAGCACTTGCCGAGCCGGGAAGCTGCGTAATCTTCAAGCCGGCTAAGTCGGGCGAGCTGATTGCCGTCAGCTATTGCAACCTCCACGGCCTTTGGGAAGCCTCGAAGAAAATCGAAGTCAAGTAAAAAATTCACAAAAAAAGAAAAAAGAGAGAAAGCCGCCTTTAGGGGCGGCTTTTTTCATGAGAGACGGCGCGTTTTAATAATTTCGGTGAGAGGAGCGCGGCCTGCAAAAAAGAGGACGTGCGGACGCGCGGAAGGACAGGACAGAGGAAAGGTCTTTCGGCGCCGCGTTCGGCGAGACCGCGCCGCTGTAAAATTATTCGCGCGTGAGGCAAAGCCGCGGCTTTGGAATTTTTCTGCGGCCTCTTGTCTGCTGTCAATCGCGGGCAAAGCGTCCGAGCTCTTATAATTTTCCTAACATTCAGGCTTTTATCTGTTTTTAGTTCGGAAAAACAACAGCGGGAAGTCCTATAAAAGAGGGCGCCCACGAGTTGCCCGCGCGATTTCCACAGTTACGCCCGGCTGATATCCACATAAAAAACGGCCTTCGCGCAAACGAAAAAGGCTATAAACAGTTTGTAAAACGAGAAATCCACCGGGCATATACACAGGTTGTGTATAACTTTGTACATAAAGGAGCCGCTTATAACAGGGCAGAGTTTTCGGATTTTCAGTAATGTAAAAGTCAGGTTAAGATTTTT
>CAYVEQ010000030.1:0-8604 GCA_964450835.1 uncultured Synergistaceae bacterium | reverse complement strand
CCGATCCATCGCGTGCGGCATTGACAAAACCGCGCTGCGGTTCCATAATATCCTGTTGTAATATCCGCAGAGAAAGACATCAGGCGTAGACGGTTTCAGATTTTTCGCTTAGGTGTTGATCCCCGGCCGAACGAAAGGGGGGAATGTTGATGACCACCGTAACAAGACGCGACAATGAGTCGATAGAAGATGCCCTCAAACGTTTTAAAAGAGAGATCCGGAAGGTGGGTGTGCTTCGCGAGGCAAAGAAGCATGAACATTACGAAAAACCCAGCGAAATCAAGAAACGCAAGAAAGCAGAGATGGCTCGAAACAGAGGCAGGAGGTCCGATTATTGATGTCCGACCTTGCGGTTAAAGTACAGAGCGATTTGATCGCCGCCATGAAGAACAAAGACGAGCTCCGCCTTTCGGTGCTTCGTATGCTTAAATCCTCGATTCAGCTCATGCAGGTTGAAAAGGGCAAAGAGAAGGAGCTGACAGACGAAGATGTACTCGTGCTTGTGCGCCGCCTTATCAAGCAGCGGGTCGAGGCCGCCGAGATATACAAAAAGGGCGGGGCCGCCGACCGCGCCGAACGTGAGCTCGCCGAGGCCAAAGTGCTCGAAGGCTATCAGCCCGCGCAGCTCACGGACGAGGATATAGCGCAAATTGTGGCGGGCGTCGCGGGAGAAATCGGAGCGAAGGGCCCGAAGGATATGGGCAAAGTCATGGGCAGGGTGATGGCCGCAGTAAAAGGCCGAGCCGACGGCAACAGAGTCAAAGCCGCCGTTACAAAGCACCTTTCCTCCATAACTCAGTAAAAACATTAAGAAACAGCAGCAAAGCGCCGGAGGACGATGTGCCCCGGCGCTTTTTCTGTATCAGCGCTCCGTGCGGAGCGCAAAGGAGCGAACAGACTATGAAGACATACGCGATACCTCTCGTACCAGGGCCGACCTCAGTGCCTCACGAATACCGCGAGGCCTACCTGACAGACTACGGCAGCTCGGATCTTGAGGAAGAATTTTTTGAGCTTCTCGCCGAGAACCGGTCTCTGCTGAAAAAAATGCTGAACGCGAGCGGAGACGTGATCATCGGCTCCGGCGAGGGAATGGCGGCGCTCTGGGGCGCCATGAAAAGCGTCATAAAGCCCGGGGACAAGGTGCTCGCGATATCAAACGGAGTATTCGGCCGCGGCTTCGGAGAAATCGCGGAGGCGATAGGGGCGCGCGCGGAATACCTTGAAGCGCCTGACGGGAAATTCGTAAGCAAAGAGGAACTGCGCGCCAGACTCGCGGCGTTTTGCCCCGACGTCGTGACCGCGGTACACTGCGAGACGCCGAGCGGTCTTCTCAACCCCATATCGGAGATAGCCGAAGCTGTTGCCGAAAGCGGCGCGCTCTTCGTCGCGGATTTCGTCGCAAGCGCGGGAGGAACCCCGGTCGACGTGGACGGCTGGCGGATAGACCTCGGCCTAATGGGGAGCCAGAAGTGCCTTTCCATACTTCCCGACCTCAACATGATAACGGTGAGCGAACGCGCGTGGAAACGCGCGGAGGAAACTGGCTACGCGGGATACGACGCGCTGACGCCTTGGAAAAGAGCGCTCGACGAGAGACTTATGCCCTACACGCATAACTGGCACGCGAACGCGGCGCTCAACATCGCGCTGAAACACTTCTTCGGGGAGGGCGCCGATAACGTCTTCAGGCGCCACAGCGAAGCCGCCGCGTACTGTCGCGCCCGCGCGCGGGATCTGGGGCTTAGGCTCTACGCCGCGGACGAGTCCCTGTGCTCGCCGACGGTGACCGCGCTCACGGTTCCCGTCGGGCGGACGTGGAAAGAGCTTGACGCGGCCTTTCGCGCTGAAGGGCTTGCCGTCGGCGGCAGCTACGGCGCGCTTGCCGGCAAAGTCTTCCGCATCGGCCACATGGGCAGCCAGGCTGACAGGGCTCTTGTCGAAAGAGGCATGGACGTAATCGAAAAAGTTCTGAGAAAGTAACCGGCGTTATTCCGCGTCATAAAGCGGCGCCGCGTTCCGTCCCGAGGCTGCGGAACGCGGCGCGTACTATTTTTTATACTTTCGAGGAGGTTCGGGGCCGTGTGCGCATTTTTAGCCCGTCGCGCCGGAAGCGCCGCGCCGGGCATTTTTTCTATTACAACTCCTCGCCGTCCAGGCAGCGGCACAGGTCGGCCGCTATGCGGTCCGCAGCGCCGCCTCTCAGGTCGAGCGCGGCGTAGGACTCTTTTATCGCGCGCCGGTGTTCGGGCGACTCCATCAGCTCCGCTATGTAGCGGCAGGCGCTTTCCGACGTCATGAGCTCGCGGTGTTCGGGCAAAAGAGCGCGCCCCGCGAGCATATTAGGCAGCGACACAAATTCATGCCTGTCGTTGTAGAAGTGCACCAGCTTTTTTTTGAAGGAGGCGACGGCGCGGTATTTGTGAGGCAGAGCGCCGGGCAGCCCGTCGAGCGGAATCTTCTGCGCCCAGTTGAGCGGCGCTATCATCAGAAGCGGCACGCCGAGAGCCGCAATCTGCAAATTGTTCGTGCCGGGAAAAGCCACGGCGAGCGACGAGGCTGCTATCGCGGCGTGCTGCCCTTCGCGAACGAGCGGCACCGCGCTTCCGTCTTTCAGTATTATCTCTTTCACGCGTTCGCCGCCGCGCCACTCAAGCCCGCTCTTTTGCAGGCCGGAGCGCAGAATATCCTCTGAGACCGTCGGCGCGACTGGGAGCACGGCCTGCCAGTCGGGACACCGCGCGCGCAGCCTCGCTGCGCATTCGCAGAAAAAACCAAAGCCCGGCTTGTATTCAAAAGGGCGGCTGCCCGGCAGAAAAGCAACCATATCGCTTCGCCCTGCGCCGTACCGTTCGCGCGCCGCGGCAAGCTCGCGCCCGCACGGGCGCTTCACGCTGTCGAGTATCAGGTTGCCGACGACTGCGCAGCGTCTCTCGTCGACTCCGGCGCGTTTGAATCTTGCGAGGGCCGCGCCGTCCGGGATAAAGTACCGCGAGACCTTGCCGCGCCACCTCGGGCGCGACGTGTAGATCATCCACGGGAGGCGCAGACGGGCGGAGAGCACCCAGCCGTACATCGGGTCGCCCCCGAGCTGGAGAACCAGCGAGCGCCCCGGTTCTTTCGCCGAGCGCATGGCGCGCCGAAAAGTCATCACGCGCGCGACGCCGGGCATCGTGAGCGCCTGCGCCCCCTCGCGTCCGCTCGCGTAAGGACAGGGCAGCAAGACGGCGACCGCGCGCTGCTCCGGGCGGCGGGCCGCGACAGCCCGCGTCACGGGCTCCACCCAGCCGGACAGCTCGCCCGGCGAGTTTGAAAGAATATACAAAAGCCCCACTGCGCCACCGCCCTTCCGGGAGAGCCTCGCGCTTACGCGACAGCCCGCCGCATGGTATAATTATAGACGATTGGGGGATTGCGCGAATGTTCATTCCGCTTGAGGGCGAGAAAGCCCTCTGCCTCGAAAACGTCGCGGCGATATATAAAGAAGACGGCGCCACGGTCATTCTCAAACGAAACGGCGTAAAAGAACAGACATCTTTCACTCCTCGGGAGCTCGCCCGCCGTTGCGCAGCGCTAGAAGCGCGATGGACGGCTAATGCCGCGCTCATGAAAGAACGCTTGAACAAAAGGAGCAATTCATAGATGGAAGATAAGGAACTTCCGGTAAATCCGCAGACAGAAGCCCACGCCTCCGACTATAACGAAAAAGACATACACGTCCTCGAAGGGCTTGAGGCCGTGCGCAAACGCCCCGGCATGTACATCGGTGACCAGGGGCCGCGCGGCCTGCATCATCTCGTCTACGAAGTCGTGGACAACTCAATCGACGAATCTCTCGCAGGCTTCTGCGACACAATCGGCGTTACGATACACGGCGACGGCAGCGTAAGCGTTGTGGACAACGGGCGCGGCATACCGACCGGCATGCACGAGTCCGGCCGGTCCGCTGCCGAGGTTGTTCTCACAGTTCTCCACGCGGGAGGCAAATTCGACAAAAGCGCCTACAGCATATCGGGAGGGCTGCACGGCGTCGGGGTCTCCGTTGTCAACGCCCTGTCCGAGTGGCTTGAGCTGACGATTTGGCGCGACGGCAAAGAATACCGCCAGCGCTACGAGCGCGGAAACCCTGTGACGGCGCTTGAAGCCGTCGGAGCGACCGGACTGCGCGGCACGCGCGTGCGCTTCATGCCGGACGGCGAGATTTTCTCAACGACTGAATTTCAGGCGGACATCCTGAAACAGCGCCTGCGCGAACTCGCTTTCCTGAACTCGCATGTCACGATAAACTTCGCCGACGAGCGGCCCGAGAAGCCTGAGACGAAAACCTACCACTACCCCGGCGGCATCCGTTCCTTCGTCGAGTACCTCAACACAGGAAGAGAGACCCTGTTCAAAGATCCGATCGTAATCAGCGGTGAAAAGGATAAAACACAGCTTGAAGTCGCCATCCAGTACAACGACACCTACATCGAGCGGCTCTACGGCTTTGTCAACCTCATCAACACGATCGAGGGCGGCACGCACGTGGCGGGCTTCCGCACAGCCGTCACGCGCGCGGTGAACGACGAGGCCCGCAAGCAAAAGCTGCTTAAGGAAAAAGACGCGAACCTTACGGGCGACGACCTCAAAGAGGGGCTTACCGCGATAATATCGGTCAAAGTGATGGAGCCGCAGTTTGAGGGACAGACAAAGACAAAGCTCGGCAACAGCGACGTAAAAGGAATAGTCGACTCCATCGTCTACGAGGGGCTGAAAAACGCCCTCGACGAGCGGCCCGAGATACTCAAGCCGATAATCGAAAGCGCTCTCCGCGCGCGGCAGGCGCGCGAGGCGGCGAAAAAAGCAAAAGACTTGGTGCGCCGCAAATCCGTAATGAGCGGCCTTTCTCTCCCCGGTAAACTCGCTGACTGTTCAAACCGCAACCCGGCCGACTGCGAAATATACATCGTAGAGGGAGACTCCGCGGGAGGCAGCGCAAAGCAGGGACGCAACCGCGAATTCCAGGCGATACTTCCGCTGCGCGGAAAAATACTCAACGTCGAAAAGGCGCGCATTGAAAAAATATTAAGCAGCGAGACGATACGCAACATAATCCTCGCGCTCGGCTGCGGCGTCGGCGACGATTTCAACGAAGAAAAACTCCGCTACCACAAAATATTCATCATGGCGGACGCGGACGTGGACGGCGCGCACATCAGGACACTGCTGCTTACGCTCTTCTTCCGCTACATGCCGCAGATAATCGAAAAAGGCTACCTCTACGTCGCTCAGCCGCCCCTATACCGCGTGCAGTGCGGCAAAGAGACAACTTACTGCTTCTCCGACAAAGAGATGAAAGATGCGCAGAACAAGGCGAACGGCAAAAAAATCGAAGTACAGCGCTACAAAGGACTGGGTGAAATGAACGCCGAACAGCTGTGGGACACGACGATGAACCCGGAAAACAGGGTCATTAATCGCGTCGAGGTGCAGGACGCGGTGGAGGCCGACGAACTGTTCGGCGTGCTGATGGGCGACGTCGTGGAGCCGCGGCGCAAATTTATAGAGGATTTCGGCAAAGAGGTCAAAAATCTTGACATATAGCGCGGCGGCATGGCGCGTCTGTGAAAAGCCGACGACGTTCCGCGCGAACGCGTGTCCCTTGCCGTTCATTGCGCGCGCGGCCCGCGCTGCCGGGCGTTATATCCCCGGTTTTCGCCGAGGCAGAATGTTTGAGCCGTATTTGCATCTTTTATTTGATTCGGATATTGACAACTTCGCAAAAGACTGATACACTATACCCATCGAAGACGGTGTTTCGCGAGATGGGGCATTTAACTCCGTGGAGTGGAATACCGTTTTTATTTACCTGCGGCATAAAGCGTTCGGGGAAAGGACGGATGTTTGTAATCCGGGAAACCGAGGGGAGCTTTCGCCGCGCCTCCTAGGCCTTTTATAACGGCGCCGCAAGTTTCCGCTTGCGGCGCCGTTTGTCGCTGCGGGGGCGTTCCGCCGCGCGGCGCGGGAACGGCAGGCAGCTGCCGCGGGGCGCGCATACAGAAAGAAGGCCGCGAAACTATATCTGGCCTGATATTGCGCGGCGGACGGCGAAAAATTATTTTCGCGGCGCCTGTGCGGGCCGCGCGAGGCTACCCCAGATAGGCGAGGAGCACACCGCCGGCGAGCACCGAGCCTATCTGTCCCGCGACGTTCGCGCCTACCGCGTGCATGAGCAGGTGGTTGCCGGGGTCGGCCTGCTGGCCGAGGCGCTGTATGACGCGCGCCGACATCGGGAAGGCCGAGATGCCGGCGGCCCCTATCATCGGGTTGACCCTCTTTTCTTTCGGCAGGAAGAGGTTGAGAAACTTTGCCGTGAGCACGCCGCCCGCCGTGTCGAGAATAAAGGCGACGAGTCCCATTCCTATTATTACCACCGTTCCCGTGTTGACGAACTTCTCGCCGGTCATCGTCGCAGATATGGAAAAGCCGAGGAGAATCGTCACGATGTTCGCCATTTCGTTCTGCGCGGCCTGCGACAGCCGTTCCGTAACACCGCTGACGCGAAGAAGGTTGCCGAACATGACGAAGCCGAGAAGAGAGACAGAGGCCGGGGCGATTAAGCCGCCGATTATCGTTGTCGCTATCGGGAAGAGCACGAGCTTCCTCGCGGAAACGGGCCGTGGCGCGTAGGGCATCTTCATCGCGCGCTCTTTTTTCGTCGTCAGGGCTTTTATGACGGGCGGCTGAATGAGCGGGACGAGCGCCATATAGGTATAGGCCGCGACGGAGATCGGCCCCAGCAGGTTCGGCGCGAAGCGTGTCGAGACATATATCGACGTCGGGCCGTCCGCCGCCCCTATTATGCCTATCGACGCCGCCTCGTATATATTGTAGCCGAAGAAGAGCGCGAGCCCCATCGTGAGGAATATCCCCGCCTGCGCCGCGATGCCGAAGATAAAGACCTTAGGGTTGGCGAGCAGCGGCGTGAAGTCGCACATAGCGCCCACCGCCACGAGCACTAGCAGGGGAAGTATCTCTGTCGCGATGCCCAGGTTGAAGAACATCTGAAGCGCGCCCTCGACGACCTTGCCGCCCGCCGCCTGATCGATGGCCGACGAAAGCGGCAGGTTGACCAGAATTGTCCCGAAACCCATCGGAAGAAGCAGATTCGGCTCAAACTCCTTCTTTATCGCCATGTACATCAGCAAAGCGCCGACGAAGATCATTATCAGGTTCTGACAGGTAATCGCCCGGAAAACGGCGACGAAAGATTCCAATTCGGATCCCCCTCTTTTTTGTTTCGATACGCGACTTAGTATAGCATAAGGCGCACGGGCCCGCCCGCGGGCCGCCGCCCCGAGGCGAAATCGTGTAAAATATGCAAGCGGAGGGAAGATGGAAAAATGAGAAAGAGCATAGCTTGCGCCGCGCGCGCCGCGTCGCGTTTTTCTTTCGCGCCTTCTTGTCCGCGCGCCCGCCGTTCTCTTCCCGCATATTTCTCCGGGTCCGGCGCGGCGCTTGGCACGCGCGATGACCCGCACGAAGCCGCCGGTACTCGCGGACACGCCGGCACTTCCGCGCGGCCGGTGACGGTGCTTTGAGTTTGCCGAAGTTCCGCGGCTCGGTGTTCGCGGCAGACCTCACGCTCGCTCTCGTCGCTCTCATATGGGGGGCGGGAATCCCGATTTCCGCGCTGCTCGCGCGCGCTCTTACGCCGCTTTGGGCCGTCGCGTTGCGGATGCTGCTCGCCGCCCTCTTTCTCCTTGTTATCTCGCGCCGCGCGATACTCTCGTCGACCGCGCGCGACTGGAAAATTTCTTTTATCCTCACATCGGTGCTTGCCGCGGTATTTGTCTCGATGACATTCGGCCTCGTTTACAGCACCGCGAGCAAGCAGGCTTTCATCGGCGGGACAAGCGTCATACAGGTTCCGCTCCTCGTCTGGCTGCTTTACGGAAAGCGCCCCTCGGCACGGCTTTTCGCCGGCGCAGGGCTCACCACGGCGGGGCTTCTGGTCATGGGTTTCACGCGGGGAATGGAATTTAATTTCGGCGACGCGCTCTCTTTCGTTATGGCAATCTTCTACGCGCTTCAGGTAATCGGCAGCGAATACTGCGCGCGCCGCGTCGAGCCGTCGCGTCTCGTGGCGCTGCACATAATAATGGCCGCGCTCGCCCTCTCCGTTCTCGCTCTGGTCTTCGAGCCTCTCCCGAAGATTTCCGACTTCACGCCGCGGGTCTGCCTCGCTCTGCTTTGCGTGTCTCTCTGCAACACGATACTCTGCTTCAACCTTCAGTTCCGCGCGCAGAAACACACCAACGCCACTCACGCCGCCGTCATCTTCTCGCTTGAGGGGCTCTTCGGCTACATCATCGCGGTGGCGAGCGGGCAGGATCCCTTTCACCTTCAGGGCGCGGCGGGAGGATTGCTTATAATATGCGGAATGCTCGTGACGGAGCTGGAAGGAGCGCGCAAAAAAGCCGGATAGCCGCTCGAAAAGTTTTTATTTCCCGCTGAATATTGCCGGCACCGCTGTGCGGCGGTTTTTTATGCCGGTGCACAGCATCTCATGCAAAAACCGCAAATAGAAACTTTATTCGCCGGCCCGTTGATTACAAAAAGGCG
>CAYVEQ010000029.1:17949-22076 GCA_964450835.1 uncultured Synergistaceae bacterium | reverse complement strand
TTTTTTGCGCGAGGCCGTCGGGGATAAAGCCTGTTAATCCGCGCTCAATGACCCCGCGAGCGCTCGTTGCCGGGCTCGCCGGACACGACGGCATATTGTCCTTTCCGCCGGGCGGGGGAGCGGCGCCGGCAAAATAATATTCTTCACCGAAACGTCCAAACCGGCAATAGTTTATAAGAGAGCGCCGTCACGCACATTTTGCCGGGAATCTGCCTCGGAGCGAATATCCGCGAGCCTGATTTTTGCAATCGGCCGGATTTCTTCGGGCAATTTTTCCGAGAGACGCTTGACCCTCCCGGCTGCCGCGGACATTATGCCGCACGGCGCAGCCGGCCGGACCGGACATTGTGTGCGGACATTCGCAATCCGCGCGCGGGCGGCGGCATACGGCCGCGCAGTGTCAGCGGCTTTCCGCCGCCAGTGTCCGGTATAATTTCATCAGCTCCGCGACGCAATCGCTCTCGGTCATGTCTTTGACGGAGAAGCCGTACGCCTGCATGACGGCGCGGTCGTTCTCCCGGTGCGCTTTTCGCAGTTCGGGCGGCATCGCGACGTCGTCGTAGAGGTCGGCAAAGCTCGAATCGGGGTAAAGGGTGCGCGCGTCTAAAATTCCCCGCGCGGTCTGTTCAATGCGCGCTTTTTGCGCGTCAGAGGGCGCCGGCCACGGGAAGTTGTTGTAGACGATGTCTTTGGAATAACGATAGTCACTTTTCAAGCGTCCGCAGACCGCGCGCATCCACGCCATGTGGACGCCGGATGTCAGAACGCCGAAATGATAGAGCGTGGCGTCGGGGACGATTTTTACCAAGTTACTGCAAAGAATGTCCGGCGACATAAAGCCCAACGGCACATAAAGTCGTTTTTCTGACGAAACCTCCGGGATGACGATATAATTCCCTTTCGGCATATTCTCCACATGGAACCGTGTCGGTCTGTCCGCCAGCTTGACCGTTCCCGGTCTATTGCTGGCAAGGCGGCAGTTGCGGACTGCCTCGACGCGCTTCATGCACTCCGGCATCTTTCTCAGTTCGTTCGGCGGGCAGTCGCCCAGCCAGAGGCAGTAGCGGGGCAGACGATTGATAAGCTCCCAAGAACCGTACCAAGGGCGAAACCATTTGGCAGAGGCTGGTTCTTTTTTGATGAAATCCTCCATCTGTTCTTTCGTGAAAAGATAATTTCCCCCGTCGATGGGCTGGTTTCCGATTCCGATTTCGGGCACGTCGCAGAGCGGCTTGTTCCTGCTCTCGATAAAAATATTCTCCGCGTCCAACAGGTAGCCGTTGATATTTTGAGCGATCTGCGGCCTGCCGTCTGTGTAAATCACCTTCGGCGCGCTGTTGGGCGCGACGCTGAAACCGACGATGACGCAGTGGACATGAGCCTTGATGCTCGCCTCGCTGTCCCAGCGGAACGTGCGGTGGGCAAAGTCGATGTGAACGCCCATATCGAAAAGAGGTTTCCAGAGGTTCGCGACGGCTTCTCCCTGTGTGACCGAGTTGGTGGACACGAGCGCCGAACGTATTGCCGTGCCGCGCATCAGTTCGGCGCATTTTTTATACCATCCCGTAACGTAGTCCAAACTGCCGACGTTCTTCCAGCCCGGGAAGAGAGCGTTTATGTCGGACTTCTGAACGGCGTTCATAATCCGTGCACCCACAAACGGCGGATTGCCCATGATATAACTCAGCTTATCCTTCGGCACAATGCTCTCCCAATCGAGGCGCAGCGCGTTGCCCTCGACAATATTCGCGTTTGTCGTGAGCGGCAGAAAGTCGAGAACCAAATGAACGATCGACTCCGTCTCTTTCATCATCTGGCTCTCTGCTATCCACAGCGCGGTCTTGGCGACGGTCACCGCGAAGTCGTTTATCTCGATGCCGTAAAACCGGCGGATTGACACTTTGATAGGGTCGTCGAGGTCCAGCACAATCTGCCCCTTGTTGAGCAGCGCGAGAGCCTCGTTCTCCAGCCGGCGCAGGCTCAGATATGTCTCGGTTAAAAAATTTCCCGAACCGCACGCGGGGTCCAGAAATGAGAGCGAGGCAAGTTTTTCCTGAAATTCTTTGAGCTTTTTCGCGCGCGTTTTCTCCACGGCAAGGCTTTTAATTTCATCAAGCTCATGTCTGAGCCCGTCGAGGAAGAGCGGGTCGATGACCTTGTGGATGTTTTCGATTGACGTGTAGTGCATGCCGCCGGAACGGCGCGTCTCCGGGTTCAGCGTGCTCTCGAACACGGCTCCGAAAATGGTGGGGCTGATCTCCGACCAGTCGAAATCCTCGCTCGCCCTTCGGAGCAGGAGAGCGCGAATCTCGTCCGTGAACATGGGAATCTCTATGCTCTCCTCCGCGAACAGGCCCCCGTTGACGTAGGGAAAAACGGCGAGCTCCGGCTCCAGATAAGGATCCCGCTTTTCAGGCTCCGTGTCCAGCACGCGGAACAGCTCGATGAGCGCTTTGCGCATGTGGACGGCGTCGTATTGAGCCAGATAATCGTGGAACATGCCCCGGGCGCCGAATATGCCCGCGTCCTCGGCATACAGGCAGAAGACAAGCCTGACGCAGAGGACGTTCAGGCTGCGCAGCGAGGCGGGACTTTGGGGATTGTTGTACTGTTTCAGGATTGCGTCGTACAAAAGCCCCACGATCTCGCCCGCTTCGACAGAAACGCGCACCTCGCGCTCGATGTGCCGGTTCCCCTGTTTCGTGAGGAAGCTGAGCCTGTAATATTCGTTTTCCAAATCTTCAAGCCGTATCTTCTCCGGTTCCCCGCCGGGGCGTTCCATGTCGTACACGTAGAACTCGGCGAAGTTGCAGGTCACGACCCAGCGCGGGTGCTTTGAAAGCGGCAGCTCCGTGATGTAGCGCTTCGCCTGCTGGAACGGATTCAGCAGGGAGCCGTCAGACTGCCTGATGGGACTGTTCAGATCTTTGCCGAGACTCTTTTGTTCGATGAGGACTTTTGTAGACGGAATTGCCGCGTCGATGAAACTTGTGTGATCCAGGTGCACCTGTTCCTCAAAAACGATGAACTCCTCCGGGTGTTCGACGCCTAAGACATCCTTCAGGAGCATAATCCAGAAGAGCTGGCTCTGTCCTTTTTCGTATCCCTTATCCTTCCAGAAGGCGGAGAATCTCTTCGCCGCCTGTTTTTGTTCCGCGTCCCTCATGCCGTTACCTCACGCTCTTTTGTTTTTTTGCTTTTTTTTTCTTCCCGTTCTTCACGGCTTTATGATAAACACAAACTGGCTTTCGAACAACATTCCGGCCGCAGCAAAATCAGACAGATGACGGACGGGACGGAAACGCGTTTCGGCGGGCGGGGCAAAACAGGGACGGCGCGTCCGCTCGCGGGACACGTAGCGACGTGGCGCGGACGGCCGGAAAAAATAAAAAAGCGGCGGGCATTGCTCCCGCCGCGTCTTTAATTTTGATTTTCGCTTTTCTGCGCGCCTTCGTCCGTGCCGCTTTCTTTCCCCGCGCCGCGGGGAGAGGGGCCTATCACGAGCCGAGTTTAATGCGTTCGTATAGAGGCTCTAATTTTTTGTCGACCGTTATAGAAAAGATTTCGAGCATCGGGAGCCTGTGCCAGATTACTTCGCGTCCCCCGGCCGTTATTTTTATATCGCAGAGGCCGAGTATCGAAGCGCGCTCTATGTCGAGCGATTCTGCGGCGCCGTCGGCCACCGGGGAGGGCGCGCGGTTCTCCGACCATTTTTCCGTTCCCGTCTGCGACAGACGCAGAGAGGTGATCTCAACGCCACTTTTGTTTATGATTTCAAGCGGCCAGTCGCTGCCGCGCGCCGCGGGAACACAGCGAGGCGCCGAAAAAACGCAAATCGCGGCAAACAGCGCGGCCGCGGCGCGGAGTATTTTTTTCATCTGCTGCGCGGCTCCTTTCGCGAGGAAATTTACGCGGCGGTTTTTCGCCGCTCTTCGGCTAATTATATCAGAAAAAAGCCGCGCGCCGTTGCTCCCGGACGGGGAGGAATTGCCGCGACGGGCGAAAGCAGAAAGACGGGTTAAAAACGGGAAAAGTCCGCGAGGCACAGAAAAAACGGGCCGCGCCTCTTTTGCGGGTACGCCGGAAAATCCGCAGGGCCGCGCGCGGCCGCTCAATCACGCGAGCCG
>CAYVEQ010000029.1:12496-17849 GCA_964450835.1 uncultured Synergistaceae bacterium | reverse complement strand
GCAACGTGTGGAAAAACCTGCGAGGCACAGGAAAAATTACAACATGGCGAAAAGTCCGCGAGGCGAAAGATATTAGTGTTTTAGCCGCCCGTGCCTGCCACGTTTGCGTCGTTGTTACGGAGAGACGCTTCCGTTCTTCGGCAGCGTGTCTAAACGTCAGTGACGTGCGGAAAAGTTTGCGACGTGTGGGAAATTCCGCGACGCAGCGAAAGGTCGGTGACGCGCTGAAAAGCCGACGACGGGCTGAAAAGATTACAACGTGGCGAAAAGCCCGCGAGGCGCCGGAAATTCAGCGGCGCGGGCTATCTCCGTTTTTCGCGCGCGAGCGGAGTGTCGTCCCAAAGACATTCTGTGAGAAGGCCCCGCGCCAGCAGTTCCGCAAGCGGCGGAGCGAGCGTCCCGCGCATTGAGAGCGGCACTTCAAGGCGCAGGACGACGTCCGCGCCGTATTCCGCGTTTACGCGCCCGTCTCCGAAGCCCTGTTTTTTCAGCGTCGCAAGCAGCGTCTTTGAGAAGCCGTAGCCGCAGCGGAGCAGAAGCGCGTTGTGAAACTCCATCTCGACAACGCCCGCCTGTTCGATTGCCAACTCCGCCGCCCTTTTGTAGGCGTCAATCAGGCCGCGCACGCCGAGCTTTACGCCGCCGAAGTAACGCGTGACGACAATCAGCGTGTTTGTGAGGTCATAGCGCTTTATGACGCCGAGTATCGGGCGTCCCGCCGTGCCGGCCGGCTCTCCGGCGTCGGAGCAGTGTTCGAGCGGCGCGTCCGCGCCTATTCTGTAACCCCAGCAGTGGTGGTTTGCTTTCGGATAGATCTCGGGAAATTTTTTTATTGTCTCCGCCGCCTCGCCGGCGGAGAGGGCGACGCGCACCGAGCCTATGAAGCGCGATCGCTTTTCCGTGAACTCGGCGTCGCACTCCTCGCGCGGCGCGCGGAATGATGTTACTTTATCTCCGGCCATATGGCTTTGAGCCGCGAGTATGTGGAGGAGAGCGACTCGGAGATTATGCGGACTTCGCCCGTTACCGGCATGAAGTTCGTGTCGCCGTTCCAGCGGGGCACTATGTGCATGTGGATGTGCTGGTCTATGCCCGCGCCCGCCGTTTTGCCGAGGTTCACGCCTATATTGAATCCGTGCGGATGCATCAGCTTTGTGAGAGCCTTGACGGATTTCTGCATGAGAGCTGTCATTTCGGCGAGCTCCTCTGGCGCGAGCGATGTCACGTCGCATGTGTGGCGGTACGGGACAACCATAAGGTGGCCGGGGTTGTAGGGGTAGGCGTTCATTATGACAAAGCAGAGTTTTCCGCGCTCGATTATCAGCCGTTTGTCGTCCTCGTCGCGCTTCGGAAATTCGCAGAATATGCAGCCCTCTATTTTTTCTTTGTCGTCGGAATTCGCGAGTATGTACTCCGCGCGCCACGGCGCGAAAATCTTTTCCATAGCCACATCTCCTCGTAAATAATTTCGCTTTCCATTATATTGCTTTTTTTGTTTTTACGATGCGGGTGAGTTAAAATGATGGCAAAGCAGAGAGTGCTTCAGTTCAAGGAGGGTTTGCTGTGAAAAAATACGGATTTGCCGCGGCGCTGCTGTTTGCCGCGGTTTTCGCGCTGTCGGCGTCGGGCGCGGCTTTCGCCAAAGAGGCCGCTCACGAGCGCCGCATAAGGCTCGCGACGGAACTTATAAACAAGATGGCGGCCGAGGAGGACGCGGACGCGCTCGCGGACGTTATCAAGTCCGGCAAGGGAGTGGCGATTTTCCCGAAGGTTACGAAGGCGGGCCTCGGCCTCGGAGGACAGACGGGCGAAGGGCTCGTCTTGCTGCGAAACGGAAACTCGTGGAAGGGCCCAGCTTTTATGGGGATTAACGGCGCTTCCGTCGGCCTTCAGATCGGCGTCCAGTCCACCGGGCTCGTGCTTGTCATTACGAATCAGGACGGACTTCACGCTTTCACGGGGGGCAACAGCTTTAAGCTGGGCGCGGACGTCGCGATCGCAGCCGGCCCCGTCGGGCGGGACACTTCAGCCGCGACGGACGGGCGCGGGCAGGCCTCGATTTACAGCTATTCCGTTTCAAAAGGGCTTTATGCCGGAGTTGCCATCGACGGCTGCGTAATCAACCAGAACCGCGACGCGAACAAGGCGTACTGGGGGCGCGCCACCACGGTCAAGGAGGCTCTCGCGAAGCCCGCGGACAAAAAGAAAATTCAGGGGCTTATCAAAGCTCTGAACAATCTTCTGAAAAAGGCGGATTAGCGGCGCGCTGCGGAAAGGGCGCGAAGCACCGCCTGCCGTCGCGAAAGAACGGTTCATCGTTTCGAAATCCGCGCGGGCGCACAAAAACAAGAGGCGCGCGATGAGTCCGACGGGGCGCCTTCGCCGACGCGGGCCGAATTTACGCGCGTTGCCAAACGGCGAAAAATCTCAAAAAAGCGCGTGAAAAAACCGCCGCGCCCGGCGCTGTGCCGGAGGCGGCGGTTTTTGCTTTGCTTTGTCAGTGGGCGCGCGTTATCTTAACAGGTTGCCGTTGTCAAAGTAGTCTATCTTCATCGCGCGGCGCACGTCGGCCAGAGTTTCCGCCGCTTTTCTCTCGGCGCGCGCGCTTCCCTCGCGCAGGATTTCCACCACATCGGGCAGGCGCTTTTCCCACTCCGCGCGGCGCTCACGTATCGGGCGCAGCCGCTCCTGCATGACGCTGTTCAGAAATTTCTTTACTTTTACGTCGCCCAGGCCGCCCCGGCAGTAGTGCGCCTTCAGCTCGTCAAGCCCCGCGTACTCCGGCAGAAACTCCTCAAAATATTCGGGAAGACAGAAAGCGTCGAGATAGATGAAAACGGGGTTGTCCTCGACATGTCCCGGGTCCTGCGCGTGTATGTGAAGCGGGTCCGTGTACATTGACATGACCTTGCGGCGTATTTCATCCGGCTCTTCGGAAAGATAGATGCAGTTGCCGAGAGACTTGCTCATCTTCGCCCTGCCGTCCGTGCCCGGGAGCCTCTGGCAGGCCGCGTTGTCGGGAAGGACTATCTCCGGCACAGTCAGCGTTTCACCGTAGACCGCGTTGAATTTGTGGACGATCTCACGGCACTGTTCGAGCATCGGCTCCTGGTCCTCGCCCACCGGAACGGCCGTGGCGCGGAAGGCCGTTATGTCGGCGGCCTGGCTTATCGGGTAGCAGAAGAAGCCGACAGGGACGCTCGCCTCGAAGTTGCGCATCTGTATTTCAGCCTTGACCGTCGGGTTTCTCTGCACGCGCGCGACTGTGACCAGGTTCATGTAATAGAAGGTCAGCTCCGTCAGCTGCGGCACCATCGACTGAATCAGGATCGTCGCCTTTTCGGGGTCGATGCCGCAGGCCAAGTAGTCGAGCGCGACGTTCAGTATGTTGTTCCGCACCTTCTCCGGGTGCTCCGCGTTGTCCGTGAGCGCCTGGGCGTCGGCTATCATTATATAAATCTCGTCGAATTTGCCGGAGTTCTGGAGTTTCACCCGTCCCTGCAGCGAGCCTACGTAATGTCCAACGTGAAGGCGGCCGGTCGGGCGGTCGCCGGTCAATATTATCTGCTTCATCTTATGCTCCTTTTGACAATTTGTCTCCCGCGCCGCTCGCGGCGGACAGCCTCCGCCGCGCCGTCGGTTTTATTAAAGCGCCGTTAAATTATATTGTGAAAAGGCGGCTCTATCAACAGCGAGAGCGGCAAGTCGCGCGGGCCGGGGACAAATCAAAGCGTCCGCCGCGCGGCGGGCCGCTTGCGGCGGCGGGCGGCATATTATAGGATTTACGCGGGTGATGGAAATGGAGAGAAACCTGACGACCGGCGGCGTCTTTCATAACATCGCGGTTTTTTCGCTGCCCTTTCTTTTGTCTTATTTTTTGCAGACGCTCTACGGAATGGCGGATCTTTTTATCATCGGACAGTTCCGCGGCGTGGCGGATACGACGGCGGTCGCGATAGGCTCGCAGGTGATGCATATGCTGACGGTCATGATTGTCGGCCTCGCGATGGGCTCGACGGTGACAATAGGCCGGGCGGTCGGCGCTGGGAACAGCCGCCGCGCCAAACGTGCGACAGGCAGCACCGCAGCACTCTTTCTCCCGCTTTCGCTCGCGCTCACCGCGCTTCTTTTCGCGCTGACTCGGGAACTGGTTTCGCTTGTCATGACGCCGGCGGACGCGGCGGCGGGAACAGCGCTGTATCTTAAGATTTGCTTTCTCGGAATGCCCTTCATCACAGCCTACAACATAATAAGCGCCGTCTGCCGGGGCATGGGGGATTCAAAAAGCCCGATGTATTTCGTCGCCGCCGCCTGCGCCGCGAACATCGCGCTTGACTATCTTTTTATCGGCGGCTTTGGCATGGGGCCGGAGGGCGCGGCTCTTGCCACCGTGCTCTCGCAGGCTTTAAGCGTGGCGTTCGCGCTCTTTGCCCGGGGCTTCCGGGGCGCGGGAAATAATCTGCGCGATTTTCGCCCCTGCCGCGACGCTATGGCGAAGATACTGAAAATAGGCGTGCCCGTGATGGTTCAGGACGGGTGCATACAGATTGCCTTTCTTGTCATAACCGTGATTGTCAATACGCGCGGGCTGAACGACGCGGCCGCCGTGGGAATCGTCGAGAAGATAATCAGCTTCATATTCCTCGTCCCCTCGTCGATGCTCTCCTCGGTCTCGGCGCTCTGCGCGCAGAACTTCGGCGCGGGCAAGCCGGAGCGGGCGAGACTCACACTGCGCTACGCCGTAATGATCACGGTCTGCTTCGGCTTTGCCGTCGCGGTTATCACGCAGTTTGCGGCGTCAGGCGCGGTCGCCCTCTTTACCGACAGTTCGGCCCCGGGCGGAGCCGAGGTCGTGCGGCTGGGCGCGGGGTACATGAGGGGCTACATCTGGGACTGCGCTCTCGCGGGAGTGCATTTCTGCTTCAGCGGATATTTCTGCGCCCGGGGGATGTCCGGCCTCTCCTTTCTGCACAACATAATCTCCGTCCTGTCGGTCCGTATACCGGGCGCCTACCTGACATCGAAACTCTTTCCCGACACGCTCTACCCGATGGGCATAGCTACGGTGGCGGGCTCGCTTCTTTCGATCGCGATATGCCTTGCCGCCTACGCCGCGATTACGCGAAAAGATGCGGCGTAAAAACTTTAGCGGCGCTTGAGCACATTGCGCTTTTGCAGCTTTTTGAGAAAATTTATCCGCCCGCACAAAAGAGAGGGAAAGCGCGCACGCTTCGTGGCAAATTCCCTCTTTCTGTTATACAATGCGAATGAGGAAGAGATTGTGTTCCCGCTGTAAAAAACCGGAAAAGAAGGTGCCGCCGTTATGACATGACGCTGCGTTTCCCGCGCGGCT
>CAYVEQ010000029.1:0-12396 GCA_964450835.1 uncultured Synergistaceae bacterium | reverse complement strand
CCGCGCGGCTGAAAATAAAGAGGGGGAAATTTAACATAACATGGATATAATCGACGGAATATTCGAGGAAATGAGAGAGGACGTGCGAAACGCCTCCGTCCGCGTCAAAGAGCTGAAAGAGGCGGGTGTGCCGGTAGTCGGCACATACTGCACCTTCACGCCGTGGGAGCTGATACACGCGGCCGGCGGAATCGCCGTGTCTTTGTGCAGCACCAGCGACAAGCCGATAGCGGCGGCGGAGACGCGCCTTCCGCGCAATCTCTGCCCGCTCATTAAATCAAGCTACGGCTTCGCCCTCACGGACACCTGCCCCTACTTCCACTTCTGCGACATAGTGATAGGCGAGACGACCTGCGACGGTAAGAAAAAAATGTACGAGCTGCTCGGCGAACTCCGTCCGACACACGTGATGCAGCTCCCGCAGGACCCGAAGCACGAAATGAGCCGCGAGCTCTGGAAACATGAAATAATCAAACTCAAAAAGGTCTTGGAGGAGCGCTTCGCAGTCGGGATAACGGACGAAAAAATCAGACAGGCCATAAAACTGCGCAACAGAATACAGGACGCGGCGATGCGCTTCTACGACGTCGCGGCGCTCCCCTCCCCGATGGTCGGCGGAAAAGAAATCATGCTCGTCTCCGATTTCATCAAATTCAGCTTCGACTGCGAGCGCGGCATAGAAAAAACAAACAGGCTGACGGACGCGATACTCGAGGCGTACATGCGGGGGCGGCGGCGCAAAGATGTTGCCGCGAAGCGCGTTCTGGTAACAGGCTGCCCCATGGGCAAATCTCTTGAGAAAGTAGTGGACGCGATAGAAAACGCCGAGGTTCCCGCCGTCGTGGTCGGCTTTGAAAACTGCGGCAGCCTGAAAAACGCGAGCATTAAAGTGCGCGAGGATATTGACCCGATCGACGCGCTCACGGAAAAATATCTCTCGATTCCCTGCTCCGTCATGTCGCCCAACGACGGGCGGCTCGAGCTGCTTGGCGAATACGTCAAAAAATACAGGGCGGACGCGGTGATCGACGTGATACTCCAGGCCTGCCACACCTACAACGTCGAGACATACAGGATAAAACGGTTCCTCGCCGAGAGGGGCGTGCCCTACATGTCCGTTGAGACTGACTACTCGCAGGGCGACGCGGGGCAGCTCGCCACGAGATTCGGCGCTTTCGCGGAGATGCTCTGATGGTGAAAATAGGCCTTGACGTTGGCTCCGCGGCGACGAAGTGTGCGCTCTGGGACGGCTCTCGCTTCGTATACTACATCACGCCGACGGGCTGGTCTCCCGCCGAAAGCGCGGAGTGCGCCGTGCGCGCCGTATGCCGGAGCGCACGCATAACGAGCCGCCGCGACATCAGCATAACGGCGACGGGTTACGGCAGAAACATCGTCGAGGCCGACCGCCGCGTCACGGAGATAACCTGCCACGCCGCGGGGGCGCGCCTGCTCGCGCCCGGCGCCGCCGCGGTGCTCGACATCGGCGGACAGGACACAAAGGCGATAAAGACAGACGAAAAGGGCAAGGTGCTGGACTTCCTGATGAACGACAAATGCGCGGCGGGTACGGGCCGTTTCCTCCAGAATATGGCTACCCGCCTTGGCTGCAAACTCTCCGACTTTTGCGACATTCCGGAAGACACGCCGCTTCAGCCCGTCAACAGCATGTGCGCGGTATTTGCCGAGTCGGAGGTCATCGGCCTCCTTTCAAAAGGCGCCGACAAAAATTCAATCTGCCTCGGCCTGCTTGACTCCGTGGCGCAGCGCGCCGCGAATCTGCTTGCGAAAGTATCGGAGAGCGGGGACATCTGCTTCACCGGCGGCTGCGCGCAAATCGGCCCGCTTGCACGCCTCATCGGGCAAAAGACAGGGCGTCGCGTAATCGCCCCCGACAAAGCTCAGTTCGCCGGAGCGATAGGCGCGGCGTCGCTCGAGTAATCCGCGGCCGATGTCCCGGCTTTGAGCGGAGAAGAGATAAAGAGATAACCGCGCTTCCGGTTCGCGGCTATCTCTTTTTTATTGCAAAAGCGGAACAGGCGGCGGCTGTGCACGTCTTTCCGCGCGAAATTGCCAGTTCAAAGAGGCAAAACAGCACCGGCCGCGTCATGCTTCAGCTCTGCTCACGCAAAAAAGAGTATTTATCCTTTGACTAATATTAACATCGGATCTCGCGTCGCGGTTCTTTTACGGCAAAGCCGTCGCGCCTTCTTGCCGGCCTCTTCGGCGGCGCTCGAAAGTGTCCGGGCGGTTCGCCGACGTTTTGTCCGGCGCGCCGCTGTCTGAATCACGTTAAAAGAGCTTCGGTTCTTTTTGGCGCCGCGCCCGCGCGTTTACACCCCGCGTGCGGCGCGGTTATAATAAACCGGCCCGGGACGCGCGGCTGACGCGCGCGAACGGGCGGGAAAAGGTGCGACAGATGGTTCGTAAAGAAATTAACATGACGGAGGGCGACCCTTTCCGCCGGATGCTTTCTTTCGCCGTTCCGCTCACGGCGGGCGGCGCGCTCCAGCAGATGTACAGTATGGCGGACGCGGTGATCGCCGGGCGTTTCCTGGGAAGCGGGGCGCTCGGCGCGATCTCGAACTGCTTTTACATCATTCTGCTTATGACGATAATGTTCCTCGGCCTCGGAAACGGCGCGTCGATAATAATCTCCCAGCTGTACGGCGCGGGCGAGCGTGAACGGGTAAAAAGCGCGGTCGACACATGCGCCGTGCTGCTCGTCTCAGGAGGACTGATCACCTCCGCGCTCGGCGCCTTGCTTGCTGAACCGCTGCTGCGCCTCATCTCCACGCCGGAAAACATAATCGGCGAGTCCCTGCTTTATTTGCGGGTGATTTTCGCGGGAGCCGTGCCTTCGCTCGGCTATACGATAACGGCGGCGCTCTTGAACGCCGTCGGAAATTCGCGGACCCCCCTCGCGCTGCTCGGCGCGGCATCTGCGCTGAACGTCGCGCTCGACATACTCTTTGTCCCTGTACTCGGCATGGGAACGGGCGGCCTTGCCCTCGCCACAGTAACGGCGCAGGCGGCCTCGCTCGCGGGCTGTCTTTTCTGTTTAGGCCGCGCCGACAGCCTGATAGCGCTCCGGCTGCGCGGCTTTCGCTTCAGCGGGAAGATGCTGTGGCTCATCGTGAGGCTCGGCCTGCCGACGGGGCTGCAAAACTCTCTGATGATCGTCTCGATGATGGTTCTGCAAAAGGCGACCAACGGGTTCGGCGTTGCCGCGATTGCGGGGCGCGCGATAGAAGCCAGAATCGAGGGCGTAATGCTTATCCCGCTTGCCGGAATCGCGACCGCCGTCATGACTTTCACCGGACAGAACATCGGCGCGGGCAAAGAAGACCGCGCGCGGGCCGGCCTTAAATGCGGCTTTGTCATGGGAGGCGCCGTCGCGCTTGCCTTTTGGCTTGTTCTGGCGGCTGCCGCGGAACCCGTGCTCAGAATATTTTCCGCAGACGAAGCCGCTCTTTTTGAGGCGAGGCGGTGTGTCGGCATAATAGCGCCGGCCTTCGTTGCTTACAGCCTGGCCACAATCTGGCAGGCCTTTTTCCGTGGCGCGGGAGACACGGTCTTTCCGCTCGTTGTCTCCTTAGTGACCCAGTTCGCTTACAGAATGGCTGCAATAAACATTTTTCTTTCGGTATGGCCGACGCCGTCGGGAGTCTGGTATCTTTACGTATCGAGCTGGTTTCTGATGTTCGCCATAAACGCCCTTTACCACAAGACGGGCCTCTGGCGGAAATACGCCGGCGTGATAAAAGCGCAGACAGGGCGGAAATGATGCGCCATCGCGCCCTTTTTAGTAAAATACGGGCAATTACAAAAGCACAGGGAGATATGCGCGGTGAATACCAGCTTAAAGATGTTCCTGATACTTGCGGACGAACTCAGTTTTGTGAAGGCAGCGAATAAAGCCTTTATCACGCAGCAGTGTCTCAGCGATCATATAAAAAGGCTTGAAGAGAAATACGGCACGAAACTCTTTTACCGCAAGCCGAGAATCGCCCTCACCCCATCCGGCGAGACGCTGCGGGCGGCCGCGCTGCAGATTTCGCTGATCGAGAACAATCTCGAATTGACAATCGACCAGATAGAAAACGGCACTCGCGGGACGCTGCACCTGGGCATCAACCCCAACAGAGCCTCGGTGCTGCTGCCCCGCGTTTTTCCCTCTTTCCACAATAAATTCCCCTACGTCAATCTCAAGATGCATTTAGAGGACACGGAGATAATGGAAAGCGCGCTGAAAGAGGGGAAGCTGGACGCCTTCATGGGCGTCAACACTCATATGGATATGCTTTTCGACGCGATGCATATCGCATACGAGAATCTCTTTATCGCCATATCCGACAAGACGATGCGGCAGTACTTCGCCACCTCTTACCCGGAATGTGTCGAACGGTTTGCCGAAAGCGCGATGCTCAGGGATTTCCAAAACGTGCCCATGCTGCAAAGGAACCACCCGAGCCGCCTCACCGCCGTCATAGAGGAATATTGCTGCCGCAACAACATTATGCTGAATAATATTTTTTCAATCAACGACTACCATACGCAGCTCGAACTGTGCCGCAACATGGATATAACGGTCGTTATCCCGTCAATGTGCGTATCGACGCTTTTGGAGCTGAACCGCCACCGCAGCCCCGAAGAAAGGCTCTACGCCTTCCCTCTGCACGGTCTTGAGAAAACGCTGCGCATTGACCTCGTTGTGCGCCACGGCATAAAGCAGCCCTGCTACGTGGACGAAATATATCAATCTATCAAAACGGAGTTCCGGAAACTCATAAATTACACCCTTTCTTAATCGCGACAAGCTTTTTATTGTCAACCTTTATGATTTAATCTGTTAGCATTTTTGCGCCGCGGGTGTTAATATCCCAATATTAGGAATTTTGGCAACACGGCAAAAAAGGACAGAAAAAATCACAGGAGGTGTGATGATGGAGCTTGGGCTTCATGACAAGTGCGCCATCGTAATGGCGTCAAGCGCAGGCCTCGGCAAGGCAATAGCGACGGAGTTCGCAAGAGAAGGGGCGAATGTCATGCTCTTCAGTCCTTTTGAGGAGGAGCTGAAGTCGGCGCGGGAAGAAATTTTCACCTTGACAGGCAGGAGACCCTCGTATTTCCGCGGCGACATAACAAACCCCGAAGACATCCGCGAACTGGTGAAAGCAGCCGTCGCCGAGTACGGTCCGGTTTACGCCCTCGTCAACAATACCGGAGGACCACCCGCCGGGACATTCGACAGTTTTGACGACGCCGCGTGGCAGAAGGCATACGAGCTGACGCTGCTTTCCTACATCCGCGCGATACGCGAGGTATTGCCGCACATGCGCGCGAACGGCGGCGGCCGCATACTCTGCTCGACATCGTCGTCTATCAAAGCGGTGCTGGACAACCTGATACTCTCCAATACCTTCCGCATGGGCGTCGTGGGTCTGGCGAAAACTCTTTCACAGGAACTCGGAAAAGACAAAATACTCATCAACGTTATCGCCCCGGGGCGCATAGGCACGGCCCGCATTGACTATCTTGACAGGGTGCGCGCTGAAAAAGCCGGCAAAACCGTTGAGGAGATACAGCAGGCGGCCTTCAGAAACATTCCTTTGGGCAGGTACGGAACGCCCGAGGAATACGGGAAGCTCGCGGTATTTCTTTGCGCGCCGCAAAACACATTTATCACCGGGCAGTCTGTACTCGTTGACGGAGGAATGGTAAAGGCGATATAAAGCCCGCCTCGCCATAAAACCGCATAAACAAGGAGAAGAAAGTAATGGAGAGGAAATGCCTTCGTATTAACGACAAAGACAATGTAGCCATGCTGCTTGAGGATGGGCAAAAGGGCGATTATGTGGAAATCGGCGGGATGCGCACAGATCTTTTAGAGGACATTGAATTTGCGCATAAGATTCTCCTCTGCGACCTGAAACAAGGCGACCCGGTCATCAAATACGGCGAGGAAATCGGCAGGATGCTGACAGACGCCCCCCGCGGCACATGGATACACAACCACAACATGGGCTGCGAGCGCGGGACAAAATAACTGCATCAGGGGTGTGATGAAATGGAATTCATGGGATATAAACGCGCCGACGGCACAGTCGGCATAAGGAACTACCTGGCGGTTATCCCCTCTGTATTTTGCGCCAACAGGACGGTCGAGCGCATAGCCGCCCGGCTGCCGGGCGCCGTTCCGATGCGGCACGCCGTGGGGTGCAGTCAGGTGGGGCTTGACCTGGAACTTACCGCCAGGACGTTGAAAGCCATGGGAACGCACCCGAACGTCGGGGCGGCGCTCGTAATCGGACTCGGCTGCGAACGTTTCGACCCCCGCGAGCTTTACGGCGCGATAAAGGCGAGCGGGCGGCCCGTTGAGCTTTTCGTAATTCAGGAGGAACACGGCACGACAAACACAGTAGAGCGCGCCGTCGAAGCGGGAAAGAAGATGCTCCGAGACCTTGCCGCGCAGGAAAGGAAAGCCTGCGACATATCAGCGCTCACAGTCGCCACGAAATGCGGCGGCACCGACGCGACAAGCGGACTTGCCGCGAACCCGGCGGTCGGCGGGATGGCGGACAGGCTCGTGGCTCTCGGCGGAAGCGCCATACTCTCAGAATGCAACGAGCTTCTCGGAACGGAGGACATTCTTGCGCGCCGCGCGGTGAACGGAGAAATCGCGAAGAAAATATACAACGCGATATACGAGATCGAGGACGTCTTAAGAAGCGGCCTTGACGACAAACTGGGGAAAAACCGCAACCAGCTGATTTCTCCCGGCAATTTTGCGGGAGGCGTAAGCTCCGTTGTCGAAAAAGCCTTGGGCGGCGTACACAAATCCGGCACATCCCCCATCGTGGACGTGCTTGACTACGCCTGCCGCCCCGCCGCAGGCAAAAAAGGGCTTTTCCTCATGAAATACGAGAGTCACGACGCGGAGGTCGTCACGGGCATGCTCGGTTGCGGCGCGCAGTTGACGGCATTTACCTCGGGGCGCGGCACTCCCGCGGGGCATCCGATTGCGCCCGTTATCAAAATCACAGGCAATGCTAAGACATATAAAAATATGAAAGAAAATTTCGACTTCGACGCGAGCGGCATAATCTCCGGCACCGAGACGCTGAAAGAAAGCGGCGAGCGGCTCTTCCGCCTGGTGCTTGAAGTCGCGAACGGCAGACAGACGGCCGCCGAGCAAATAGGGGCGGACGAGCTCTTCTGCATCGCAAGACGCCACGGCTATAAGAGCAAGACGCCGGAGGAACTGGAATCATTAAGACGCAACGCGTGTAATTGACCGTTTCTCCCACAGAATCGGTATAGAAAGGGGATTCAAAGCAATGAAGATTGATTTGCTTACGAAGGTATTTCCTGGTAAGTCTAGCGCGGGGGCGCTGGGACTGAGCACTTGCGTCTTAATCCGCACCGAGGATCTCACGATGTTGTTTGATACCGGAGCTCACGGGATCATCAAGATCCTGCAGAAATCACTGGCGGACTTGGGTGTCGAGCCAGATGAGATAGACACCATTTTCCTGAGCCACCTACACTATGACCACCTAAACAACGTGGCCTACTTTCCCAATGCCAAGATTATCTGCGGCAGAAAAGAGTGGGAGTACGCCACTACGACCAAGGACGAGTGGACTCCGCTTGAGAGCATTCTGTACCTGAAAAATGAGCGCGATGTGCGCCTTGTTGAGGACAATGAGGAGATCTTTCCGGGCATGCGGGCCATCTTTGTTCCAGGCCATACTCCAGGGCAAATGGCGTTGGCTATCGATACTCCAGAGGGCATTCTTGTCCTGGCCGGTGACTCGGTAAAGAACCGTAGTGAGCTGGAACTGGAGTTCTCGGATCAGTATGTGGATCAGGAAGCAAGCACGAACAGCATCAGGCGGATCAAGCAGATGGCCTATAAAGTATTGCCCGGCCATGACGGATACCTGTTCGTCGAGGACGGAAAGGTTGTCCCCGAGAGCGAACTGACCTTAGACATCATGTTGCCCAAGGGCTGTGCCGACGGGGACAACGGTGTATATCACCTGATTTGCAGATGAGAATGCTGACAGAGATTGCAGAACGATAAGGAGGAGAATTTATGAGCACGCCCATTATGATCGTAGGCGTTATTATCGCGTTTCTTTTGTTGGGCTACATGTGCATGAAGGGGTGGAGTATCTATATTTCCGCCCCAATCTGTGCTCTTATAATCGCGGTCACCTCGGGAATGGATCCCCTGACAGCCATTACGAAGAACTTCCTGCCCGGCACAGGTAACTATCTGGCCCAGTGGTTCGGTCTGTTCATGCTGGGTGCCCTGTTCGGCAAAACAATGGAGGTATCCGGTGCCGCAGCCTCTATCGCTCGTTGGGTCACCAATCTGATAGGAGCGGGTTATGCTTGTACAGCAGTCATCTTGGCTACCAGCGTTATGACCTACGGCGGCATCAGTCTGTTTGTAGTGGTCTTCGTCATGTATCCGTTTGCCGTGAGCCTCTTCCAGGAGGCTGATTTGCCTAAACGCCTGTTGCCCGGCTGTATTGCTGCCGGAGCTTTCAGCTTTACTGCCATGGCCATGCCCGGTTCTCCCCAGAACCAGAACGTGTTGCCTACCAATTATTTTGGTACCACCCCTACGGCTGCCCCTATACTGGGCATCATCGTGTCCATATTTATCCTGATCCTCAGTATCATGTACATGAACTGGCGCTCCAGGCAAGCGAAAGCCAAGGGGGAGCATTTCGTTCCCAGTGAGAATGACTTGGTCATCATGGAGACCAATAAGAATCGAGAGCTACCTAACATAGTCATCTCGTTTGCCCCGTTGATTGTTGTCATCTGCACCATTATCTTCGTGGGTTGGAATACCATGATTTGCTTGGGACTGGGCATTCTGCTTGCCATTATACTTTTCTTCAACCGGCTTAAGGACAACTTCAAAGAGACTATCAATCAGGGCGCCCTTAACTCTACCGCCGCAATTATGAATACCTCGCTTACGGTAGGTATGGGCACGGTCATTCAGGCCTCCGCGGCTTTCGGGGTTATCACCGATGCCATAGACAAGCTATCAGGCGGCAATGGCCTAATTTATGAGTTCATCTCGATAAACCTCTTGGCTGGTGTCACCGGCTCCGCCTCCGGCGGCTTGAGCATCGCCCTGACAACCTTGTCCGATCGCCTGCTGGCTACCGGTATCAATCCCGAAATCCTGCACAGAGTGGCCTCTATCTCCGCTAACGGCCTGGACTCCATGCCTTGGTGCGGCGCCGTTATGACCATGTTCGCCGTCTGCGGCCTGACCCACAAGGACTCATACGTTGATGTGGCTGTGGTGAACATTGCCATCACCATGGCCGGCGCTGTCCTGGCCATCATCCTAGGCACCTTGGGTGTGTGCTGAGCTGAGCCACGCTCCGGTATAAGAGCAAGACGCCGGAGGAGCTCGACCGCGTCAGGTGCGGCGGAACACCCTGTTAAACGGCGTAAAAACAAGAAATTTCTTGTTGAAGTCTCAGTTTTTTAAGATTTGCTTTTGACCGTGAATTCTTTTAATCTAATTTCACGGTACCAAAATATTCAAAAAAACAAAAATATCAGGAGGGTTTGTCATGAAACTCAGCAAGTTTGCAAGCAAGGTTGTCCCGGCGATATGCCTTTCATTGGCGATTGGCGTTTCCGCGGCTTTCGCGGCATATCCGACAAAGCCCATTACGGTGACTCAGGGCTTCAAGGCCGGCGGCGGCAGCGACACGGTGGCTCAGCTGACACAGCCTTACCTTGAGAAGGTCTTGGGTCAGTCCTTTGTCAACCAGTATATACCCGGCGCGACCGGAGCCATTGCATGGACCGCTCTTGCCCAAACGACCAAAAACGACGGCTATACGCTCAGCATCACCAACACGCCGATGCTCCAGACAAACTACATAATGAACGAGGAGATTAAATACACCATCGACGATCTGGATCCGATTGCCAATGTCGTCACCGACCCCGGAATCATTGTCGTCAGCAAAGACAGCCCCTACAAAACGGCGCAGGATCTTTTCGATGCGATGAAAAACAACCCCGGAAAGATCACAATCGGGAACTCGGGCGTCGGCGGGGACGACTTCTTCACGACGCTGCTCTTTGAAAAAGCGACAGGACTGAAAGTCCAGATGATTCCCTTTGAGGGAGACGGTCCGTCGTGGCAGGCCGCTATGGGCAACAAAATCGACGCCAGCTTCAACAATCTCGGTATCGTTATGCCGCAGGTTGAGGCCGGCAACCTGAGAGCTCTTGCGCTCTTCGCCGAAGAAAAATATGAAGGTCTGCCGGATGTTCCGACAATGAGAGAGCTCGGCTACGACCTGGTATCCGGTTCTTCGCGCGGATACAGCGCGCCTAAGGGCATCCCCGCGGACATCCGCGAGGCACTCATCGAAGCCTTCAAGAAAATGGCCGAGATGCCGGAATTCGTCAAAGCCTGCGCCGACAGAGCCACTATAATCGACATGAAGTACGGCGACGAATATAAAGCAATGCTGAAAGAACAGGAGACGAAGTTCCGTCAGATCTGGGATGAAGTGAAAGACGACTACGCCAAGAAATAAATAATCGATCCGTTTGTCGGGCGCCGGTTTTTCCGGCGCCCGACAACTATAACAAGGAGGCATGAAAGATGAAATATTTGCGGAAGCACATGTTATTCGCCATTGTGCCGCTTGTAATCAGCGCCTATTTCTTATATGCCGCCGCCAAGATGCCGAGCGCCCCGGCTCTGTTGCCGCAGATACTGGCTGTGCTTGTCGCGCTGTTCGCCGTCGCTATGGTTTTTAACGCGAAAAAGGAAGCCCCCGCCAAAGACAAAGAGGCCGCCGAGTGTCCGCCGGTGAAGATAAATATCATGCAGGTCGCGGTCTTTGCCGCCGCGATAGCGGTATACATCTACCTGATTCCGATTGCGGGATATTTTGTCGCGACGCCCGTTTACATGGTGGTTATGTACGCTTATCTTAAAGCGACAGGCTTCGTCAGAAGCGTTATTATAAGTCTCTGCTTCTCTCTGTTCATATACGCTCTTTTCTTTGTATTCCTCAAACTGCCGATCCCTGTCGGCTTTCTTGAGAATTTTATCGGGTAAGTAATATCAGGAGGCAGGAAAATGGAGCATCTCATCTCAGGATTGCTTAATGTATTTGTGCCCTTGAATTTTATCGCCATAGCGGGCGGCACGGCGCTGGGACTGCTTGTGGGCGCGATGCCCGGACTTTCCTCCACGATGGCCGTGGCTCTGCTTATCCCTGTGACGTACGTTATGGGGCCGGAATGCGGCATAAGCATGCTTGCCGCTATTTATATGGGCTCAATGTACGGAGGGTCGATAGCCGCCGTGCTTATTTGCACGCCGGGAACGCCCTCGGCTGCGGCCACGACGCTTGACGGCTATCCGATGGCGCAGAAGGGACAGGCCGGACATGCCCTCGGCATTTCTCTCACCGCCAGCTTCGTTGGAGGCATAATAAGCTGTATCGTTCTTTTAACTCTGGCTCCGTTGCTCGGACAGATAGCAATTATGTTTGGCCCGGTCGAGCTTTTCGGCGTCGCCGTTCTGGGCATGACTATTCTGGCCTCTCTGTCAATGGGTTCCACGATTAAAGGGCTTCTCGCCGGCTGTACCGGACTGCTTCTTTCTACCGTCGGCATGGACTCGATAAGCGGCATTCCGCGCTTCACTATGGGGAATATCAACCTTTTCTCCGGCATTCCCTTTACGGTTGCCTTAATCGGGTTTTTCTCCATTCCTCAGGCGATTCGCCTGGTAGAGCATGACGACGACGGAGTCAACAAAAATTTTGATAAAATAAAAGACAGTATTCTGCTTTCTTGGGCTGAGGTAAAGGAGCTTCTGCCGACATTTGTCCGTTCTGGCATTATCGGCGTTTTCACGGGGCTTATTCCGGGCACGGGCGGAGATACGGCCTGCTGGTTCGCCTATAACGAAGAAAAACGCCGGCACGATGATAAGTCGGAGTTTGGCAACGGTTCGAGGTTCGGTATAGCGGCGGCGGAATCGGCTAATAACGCTGTCGTGGGCGGCGCTCTTATCCCGACTATCACTCTCGGTATTCCGGGAAGCTCCACCACGGCGGTGCTGCTCGGCGGGCTTATGATACACGGGATTATGCCGGGGCCGAGTCTGATGACCGAATACGCGGGCGTCACCTATACTCTGCTGTGGGCCGTCTTTGTCGCTACAATTCTGATGTTTGTGGAGGGACTCTTCTTTACCAAGGCGTGCGTTTATGTCACGAAAATCAGCAACAAGCTTCTCTCCGTGGCCGTCGTCATACTCTGCGTCATTGGCTCTTTCGCCATCAACAACAGTATGTTCGACGTCATGCTTATGTT
>CAYVEQ010000028.1:0-23491 GCA_964450835.1 uncultured Synergistaceae bacterium | reverse complement strand
TCAATTTACGAGTTCCGCCGCACGCTGCGCCTCCCGCCGCGCGAAGGCAAGAGCCTCTACACCGTGACCGCGCGCGCCTTGGACAGCCGCGGCGAGCCGGTCGAGGGCGCGCAGACGCTCTTTTATCTCTGGGTAAGGTGAGCCGCGGCTCTCTTTTTACAGGACGGGGCGTTATATCTCCGCGAGTGCCTTACGCGGTCATTTGTGAAAGAAGCGGCACACCGCGTTGCGCGGGAAAAATTCCTCGCGTTTCTCACGGATAATATGTAAAAAATTTCGCTTCACCGCTCCTTCGCCTTGGGATTCCTGCTTCGTTTTTTCGTTGTGCGCACCGTTCACGTCGCGTTGCGGCAAGCCGGCTCCGGCGCGTCGCGAGGCTAGTTTTGAGGCCGGAAAAGCCGCGGCGTCTTTCTCGCTTTGCACATTCTGCCGGACACAGGGTACCGTTCCCTTGCGGCCGACTTCTGTCCGGCCCCAAAAAAGGCGGCCTTATGCGCCGGGCATAGGGCCGCCTGTGTATTTTTGATGTCCGGCCGTCAGGGGCAGTCGGGGAAAATCCGCCTATTCCGCCGGCTTAGGCAAGAAGCCACGCAACCATCTCGTCAGCCGCATTCAAATCCTCTTCCTTTTCCATGATGCTGCCGGGGACGTTCGCATTGCCTGCGACATGAGCCTTATAAGCACTGAATCCCGCTGTGGCGAAGCTCTTCAGATTCGCTTCGGCCATGCCGGTGTAAACATCAACCGGGCCGAATCCGGCGAAAAAGTATCCTGCCAGCTTCTTATCCTTGCGCCCTGCCATAGAAAAATCCGGCTGCGTGAAATCCATGAAAGAGTAAGTGCGGTCGAGGAACGCCTTAAGCTGTGCAGGGAATTGATCCCAGTGCACCGGCGCGAGAATCAGCATTGCGTCGCAGGAATCAATCTCAGGGATCAAAGCGCTGAAATCATCCTTCTGCACACAATTCGGTGTGTGAAGGCGTTTGCAGCCGTCACAGGCCATGCACACGCGGACATCTTTCTCGCCGATGTTGAACACGGTCACTTTCGCTTTTCCTTGAAGCTGCCCCGCGATGCGGGCTGAGAGAGCGTAGGAATTGCCGTTTCTTCTCTTGCTTCCATTAACAATCAGTATGTTCTTCATAGCAGATTACTCCTTTTCTTTTGTTGTTTCGTCTTGAAGCGCCCGCTTCGTATCTTCCGCGATATCCGCAAGCGTTGTTTGCCTGAGTTTTTCTTCCATAGCCTTTTGCGCGTCCGCCAAACGGCCGCCAAGGACATGATGAATATTCCGCCCTACGGGACAATGCATATTCGGGTGTTTGTGAAAATGGAACAAACCCTCCGCGGCGTCTACGCTTTCCACCGCACGATAAACGTCTAACAGAGTGATCTCATCCAGTTTCCTGCCCAGGTCCGCTCCGCTGCTTCCCCGTTTGGTGCGGACTATCCCTGCCTCCCGCAGCCTGGAAATAACCGTGCGGACGATAACGGGATTGACGCCGATGCTCCCCGCCAGGAACTCGCTGTTCACGCGATCCGCATCCTTGAAATAGTCAATGGCCGTGAGGATATGTACGCCTATTGTAAAATTGCTTCCTATCTGCATATGTCACCTCCGTTCCCTCGCGGGCTGCCAAATGCGAAATCCGTCACAAAAGGAATATTACAGCGCAGGCCGAAAGTTGTCAATATATTTATTACAACTTTTACGGTTTGGGATAAAGAGTATACGGTAAGCAAAACGCGGCGCAAAAACGCAAACGTGAAGCCTTTCAGTGCGACAGGCCGCGTTATCATAAGCCGCACCGACGGGGCATAAAGACGCTGTATTATGCCTGTGGGAGAAAAGATTTCTTTTGATAAGCCGGGATCGGCCGCAAACGCTGCATGACGTACTGTACCGGCGGTTGTATGTGCGGACTCGTATTGGCACAGGCTTCTTTCGCGGCTGTAACCGCGGCCTTTAGCCCGTAAAGTTCGGCAAAGGTTTCAAAAGGATGAAAGCAGCGCTCTCGCTCTCCTCGGCGCGGACGGTTTCGGAAAACGCCTCCGCCGTCTTGTCGAAGTCAAGCTCCTCTGCGCGCGCAAGCAGACTGCCGCCGGAGCCGGCGTCAGGCGCGGCGCACTTCAAGAAGCGCGGTGCCGCCGCCTTCGCGACGCGCGCTCCGGTTTTGATTATCCCGCCAATCGCGGGCCGGCAGTGCGGGGTCGTGGCGTGTAATCGCAGCGTCTGCGCCGAGAACAATCTCCGCTCTCTTCTCGCGGCCTGTGCCGTCCGCACGGTGTGCGAGGCTTACGGGGAGCGCACGATGTCAGCGGGAGTGCCTGCTGTGCCGGAAATCCGCGAAAGGCAGCCCTTGTTCTTGTGCTGGGGAAATTCAGATGAAAAAGCCGGCTTTTTGAGAGCGGGAAAAATCTTCAAAAAAGAGGCTGGCGGTTCTATCCCCCGGCCGCGATGGCGGCCTCTATTATCTGCGCGGCGCCGTCTTCCGTGTTCGGCGGTGCCACGATGTCCGCC
The DNA here is from genome assembly GCA_964450835.1 of uncultured Synergistaceae bacterium. GTDB lineage: Bacteria > Synergistota > Synergistia > Synergistales > Synergistaceae > Caccocola. Next base: position 20,970 of record CAYVEQ010000028.1, on the reverse strand, counting down.
GCCTCTTTCACCGAGGCGCGCGCGTTGCCCATAGCGACGCCCGTCCCTGCCCAGCGTATCATCTCCGCGTCGTTGTTCCCGTCGCCGATTGCCATGACGTCCCCGCTTGACAGGCCGTAAATCCCGCACAGGCGGCGCAGAGCCGAGGCTTTGTTGACGGAAGGGTGTACCATCTCAAGAAAATAATCCCACGAGGTCGTCTGATAAAGGCGCGCGCCGAACTCGCGCCGCACAGTCTCGCGCATCGCGGCGAAAATCCCGCTGTCGAAAGAGATGCCGAGCATCTTTGGCGTGTCAAGGCCGCAGTTCCAAAAACTGCCGCCCAGAGCGACGGCCTGCCTGCTGCAGATATTCTCGTAAAAGGCGCACCTCTCGTCGGAACGGTTCTCAACTATGAGCTCGTCCTCCGAATAGAGCTGCACGTACCAGTTCTTCTCGCGAAATAGGGCGAGTATCTCGGCTGTGAGTTCGCGCCCGAGATTGCGTTCGTAAAGCGTCTCGCCCGTCCCCGTGTCGCGTATCAGCGCCCCGTTATAGAATATGCAGGCGCCCTCTATGCCGATATCTTTTATGTGAATCATCGCCGAGGGGTACATTCTCCCGGTAGCTGCGGCGAGGCGGATGCCCGCGCGGGCAGCTCCGCGCAGCGCGCGCTTCGTCCGCTCCGTCAGCTGTCCGCTGCCGTTCAGAATCGTTCCGTCAATGTCAAACGCGATAAGTTTCGGTCTTTTCATAATGCCCACACCGCCATTGAAATGATTTCCGCGGCCACCGCCGCGGCTCCGAGCACGTCGCCGTTCACGCCGCCGAGCCTTTTGTTCATATAGCGCGCGGCGGCGAAGGCGGCGAGAGCCGCGCCGGCGGCGCAGAGCGGGAGGCGCAGAGGGGCGAAGGGCAGGAAAAGCAAAAGAGAGATGAAAGCCTCGAAAAGGTCGCGGGCCGTATAGCCGTCGACCCAGCCCTTCGCCATTCCGCTTTCCCAGGGGTAGAGGCCGAAAAAGGCCGCGACGTTCTCTGCGAAGCGCGCGGAAGCCGCCGCCGTGACGCAGGCGGCGAGTCTGTCGCTTTGCTCCGCAGAGGCAAGCAGAGATGTCCAGAGGCCGAAGGCGATTACGAGAGACGCACCGCCGTAAGAGCCGAGGCGGCTGTCTTTCATCACCTCGCGCAGTCCGTCAAGGGAGCGCCCGGAGCCTATGCCGTCCCACAGGTCGCCCCAGCCGTCAAGATGAAGCGCCCAGCCGGTAAGAAAATAAAACGCCGCGCCGGCCCACGCGCAGACAAGAGGCCGAAATCCCAGAAAGGCTGCGGCTGTTACGACAAGTCCCGTGAGCAGTCCCATCACCCCGCCCGCCAAGGGAGCAAGAGAGAGGGCGCTGCCGCCGCGCGGCATGGTATCGGGCCACCAGCGCCGGGGCAGAGGGATTCGCGACAAAAGCGTCCATATCACGACGAAGCGCGCCGCGATGTCGCCGCCGAAAGGTGAGGCCGCCGGTCCGTCTTTGAGCCGTTCCGCGTATTCGCGTGCTTTCTCTTTGAAAATCTCTATCCGCGCCACCTCCGCGAAAAAACTTTTTAGAGAGAGCGCGGCGCGCTCCCTTTCACCCAGAGAGGGCAGCCCGCGACCACGAGAGCCACTCGTTCGGCGTATTCCGCGCAGAGCCGGTTCATCCTTCCCTGCGTGTCGCGGAACCTGCGCCCCATGCGATAGGACGGAACGAGGCCGAGCCCCACCTCGTTGCTGACGATTACAAGAGAGGCGCCGCTTTGCACGCCGCGGCACAGTTTTTCCGTAAGGGCGGCGATTTTCGCCTCTTCCGCGAACCACTCCGGCTCGCCGCCCTTCTCGAAAGCCGGAGAGGAAAGAGCGAGCCGCGTCAGCCACATTGTAAGACAGTCCATGAGCATAAGCCCGCCGGTTTTTGCCACGGCGTCCGGCAGAAGGTTTGGCTCTCCCTCCCACGTTGTCCACGAGGCGGGGCGGCGCGCTTTGTGCAGCGCGATGCGGCACGCCATCTCCTCGTCGGCGCAGTCGGCCGTTGCCAAATATGTTACCGGGCCGGGGTAGGCGAGCGCGATTTTTTCCGCGTAACCGCTTTTGCCGCTTCTTGCTCCGCCTAAGATAAGGGTTATGCCTTCCATGCTCTACATTCCGAAGTCTATGTTGTTGATAAGGTTCTCGAGCGTCTGGCCGACCACGTCGCCCTTGCCGAAACCGCCGCCCGGATCCGTGCCTGGGCCTATGGGTATCTCGAATTTGAAGCGGAAGGTCGTGTTGTCGTCGTCCGGCTGTTTGCCGTCCGGGTCGCCGCCGCTTGAGGGTATCAGCTCTTTGGAGGAGCGGGCGTTTGTTGCCTGCGAGACGCGCAGATGTCTTATCTCCGGCTCGCCTACCGTTCCGCCGATGCCCATGCTGACGAACCTGAACTGGTTCTTCGCGAATCCGGAGACAACGCCGCCGAGCAGGCTGTGCAGAGCCGCTTCCTTGTCGAACTCTCCCGACGAGGCGTAGTCGGAGCCTGCGTTTACTATCCCGTGGAAGGCGCCGAGCAGAGAGTTCAGCGCGCGGATATTTATCTTGCCGAGGGCGAAGAAGGACATTTTCTTATCGCTGTTGATCGTGCCGTCGACCATGACGTTGCGGTAGATCATGTCGCCGCGCGGCGCAATCGCCTGACTGCCGGGCAGGATTGTAAATATCCCGTCGGCGTAAGTGAAGGTGCTCTGCACTGTCTGGTAACGCAGAGGCTTGCCTCCGGTGAATTTTTTCACCTTTTCTATGACGTCGAAGCCGGACAGCTCTCCGTCTTTAACCGAGAGAGCGCCGCCGCCCTGCAGAGTGGAGAGGCGTCCCGTCTCGCCGCTGCCGCGTATTTTCAGGTCGGCCCTGCCGCTTATCGAGCCTTCGAGGTCCGGCGCTAGCTGGCGGAACAGCGTCTTCAGGTCGGCGTTCATAACTGTGATGTTGCCGCCCCATGCGCTTTTTCCGAAGTCGTAGGCCGCGCCTCCCTCCAGAGTCCCTCCGTTGGTCTTGGCGGTCAGATCCTCGATTATCATGTAGTGTTTCGAAAGGTAGAAAGGCGCTTTGAGATCCTCGAACTCCACGCCGAGGATCCTCAGCATCGGGGATGTTATGGCGCCCGTGCCGGAAATTTCCGCGAGAGGGCCTGAGCCCTTCATCGAGAAATCGGCGGTGCCTCCGAGGTGCGAGCGGAAGTTCTCAGGCAGGTAGGCGCCGAACTGACGCAGGTTGACATCCTTTCCCGTGATATTGAAATCTCCGTGCCACTCGCCCTCCTCCGGCCAGAAACGGGCGTTCGCGCCGAAGCTGCCGTGGCGCAGAAGCGCCTTGGCCTCGGTTATCTCTATTTCTTTCAGTGTGCCGCCGCATTTGACGTCGATGACGGGCAGCATGAAACCGCGGTATCTGAAGGGCGCGACGCGGGCCTTGACGTCAAAGCGCGGGTCGCCCACAGTGCCGCTCACGACGACATCTCCCTCGACCAGCCCCTGCACCGAGCGCACCGAGGGCAGGTGGCGGCGCAGAAGCTCGTAAAGGTTGAGCTTCTTTATGCCCGCGCGTATTTCGAGCTTCGCGTCCGAGAAAGACTGTCCCGGCTTCGGCATTTCGATGCGCCCGACGCCGCTTGTCTGCCCTTTGAGGAAAAGGCCGGAAGTGCTTTTTATGAGAATCTCCTCAGGGCTTCCGGTCAGCACGCCGGCAAGCTCGTCCACGCGGAACCCGCGCCACGACAGTTTGCTGCCGGAGAAGTCAAAGCTCCAGTTCAGCCCGCCGCCTGTGTCGTAAGCGGCGACCTTTCCCGAAACGACGCCCGAGATGTCTTCGTTTGCCTCAAGAAGACCGTTGATTATCGAAAAGTCCACCTTGGCGAACTCCCCGTTCATCTTCCACGTAGCGGGGACGGGCGTGCCGTCCTCCTTCGCCGACGGCAGAGCGACGTCGCAGCTCACCGTTCCTTTGCCGCCTCCCGCGTATGCCGTGACAGGCGAAAGGCGGAGAGTGTCGCCGGAGTATTCTATACCGGCTTCGAGTTTCGCAATATCGAGAGTGCGGAAGCGGGCCGCGCCCGTGCGCACAGTCGCTTTCACGCATGGCGCGGCCGGCGTCCCGGTCACGCGCCACTCGCCGTTCGCGACGCCCGCGGCTTTAAGAGATTTAAGTATGTCCGCGTATTGATAGAAGCCGGTAATGTCCGCGTTTTTGAAAGTTCCTTTGAAATCAAGCGCGCCTCCCTCGTCGTTTTGCGCGAAGGTGCCTGCGGCGGTCGCGGCAAGGCCGTTCCACTTTGCCGAGCAGCGTTCGAGCGAAAAGAGGCCGTTTTCCATGTCATAGGAGGAAATCACGCTTATCTCGGAAATCTTGCCTATTTTGCCGATGGTGACGGAGGGAGTGGATGCGCGCAGGGCGATCCGCCATTTGCCGAAAAGCCCCTTGCAGGTGCCCGAGAGGGCGACGCTGCCCCCGGTCGCGAAATTTTCCGTCTGGGGGAAACTTTTCAAAACTTTGTCGAGCACGATGCCTTCGCTTGAAAAGACAAGGTCGGTCGGGATTTTGTCGCCGAGGCTCAGAGTGCCTTTGAGAGCGAGGACGCGGCCCTCGCATGTCGCGGCAAGGTCCAGCGTTCCCGCGGGCTTGCCGTTAAAAACCGCCGTGCCGCGCAGCTCTTTTAACGCGATCTCTTTGTAGCCGATTTGCGAGGGGCCAAGCTCCACGCGGCCTTTCAGCGCGTTGAGCGGTCCTTCGACGTCGGCGGAAAGCGACGAGATTTCGCCGCTCGCGTAATCGGCTGCGGCCGGCGCGCTGCTTCCTATCTGCCCCCTCCAGTCGTCGAATTTCAGATTTTTCGCGCTTGCGGAGAATTTGAGATATTTGTCCGGCTTTGTCAGGTCGAGCTCGAAAGTTCCGGCGAGCTCGGAATCGAATATTCTGCCTTGATTCAGCGAGACCATGACGCGCTCCGGCGTCAGGCTCCAGCGGAGGTCTATCCCGTCAATCGGCATGCCGCGCACAGTGGCTTTGCCGAGCGTGCCGGAACCCTCCGAGACGACGCCGTTCTCGCCGAGAGCTGCGGCGCCTTCGCCCGACAGGATGCCTTTTACGCCGTAGCGGCCCACCTGAGGCAGAAATTTCTCGACCGCCGAGATGTCTATCTCTTTGAGGGCGAACTTCACGTCGGGCCGGGGGAAGAGCGTCCCCGAGAGATCGGCGCGCCCGTCGGCGACGGTGACGGAAAGCCCGTCCGCCCTCCACTCGCTCCCCGTGTCCGTTTCAACCGCGCCCTCTATCTTTATCGGCACGCCGTTGACATTCATTGTGACGTCCGCGTCAAAGCGGGAGGAGTTGTCTATGCGCACGGAGCCGCGTTCGAACTCCACCGCGCCGTAGGGCGTCGATATTCTGCTGTTCCTCACAAAAACAGCGTCGACGGGGATATTCAGCGCGTCAGGCGTTTCTTTTTTCTCTGTCTTCGGCAGGAGTGACATCACGTCGTCCATCGAGGTCTCAAGCCCTCTTATAGTCACGCGCCCGGCGCGCGGCGAGCCGCTCGTGATGCTCGGTATCGAAAGGGAGGCGGAGAGGCGTTCCGCGGAAAGCAAGACTTTGCCGTCGCGTTCGATCTTCACGTCGCGGACGGAAATGCCGAGTGCAGGGTACCAGCGCAGGGTGCCGAAGGTAAGGTCGGCGTTGAGATATTGCTTCGCGTACGCCGAGATTTTTCCCCGGGCGAATGCCGAGAGCGCGTCCATTTTGTAGTAGGCGACGGCGCCGCCTCCCGCCGTAAGCAAAAGAAGCAGCGAGAGGAATATGAGCACCCAGCGCCATCTGCTCCTCGGTTTCTTTTCATCTTTAACGGCCGCGCTTTTTTTATTCTCTTCTTCGCCGTTTTGCAAAATAATCACCCGTTACGCCGCCGCTTTGCCGGGCGGCACGATTTTCGGCCTGACAGACAGATACCTCTGCCGCAGTAATTTTATCACTTAAAGAGAGATATTTTCCCCGCCGCGCGCGTTTCTTTAAGAGGCCGCGCGCGGGAAAGGCGGACGCGGGCCGTTGTCTTTTTTTTGAATTTCCGGGACGCGCGCCGCGTTTTGGCTCGCGCGGGGGCCTGACGAGGGCTTATATGAGTTTGCGGGGTCTGCCGACGAGCTTTTTCCTTTCGCCCGTGAGTATCTCTCCGGCGAAGACCGCCGCCTGCTCGTAGCAGGGTGCGAGCATCTGACGGAAAGGGTGTTCTCCGCGCCAGAAGGGGAAGTCGTTCATTACGTCGAGCGCGGCGGCGCGGCGCACTCTGCCCGCCTCCGGACGCTCGAACGTAAATTCCCCGGCCGCGTACCAGTCGCTGTCGGCCTCAGGCTGCTCTTCCGCGGGCGGCGCGTTTCCCTCGTCTTCCTGCGCTTCCGCGCCTCCTGTCAGGCTCTGTTCGTCGAAGTCGGCGGGCCACGGCCCGTCTGCGGAGTCGCCCGCGGCCTGCGCGAGACCGTCGCGCGGGATTTCGAGCGTCAGCAGGTTTATCAGAGACTCTTTGTCGAGGCCGCGCAGCCGAAGCAGTATGAACGGATCCTCCTCCAGCTCCTCGGCAAGCAGAAGAAGCACCGCGATGATGTGCTTGCAGGGCGTCGCGTCGTCGGGGCAGGAGCATTTGAAGCGACGCAGCGTCTCTTTTGTCGGAAAGAGCGGCGCGCCCGATTCTTTGAAAATTACCTCTATCTCGTCCGGCATCTCACCCGCCAGCAGCCGCGCCGTGTAGGCGGCGCGCTCGCGGAAGCGGAAAAGTATGAATCCGCGCGCCTCGTCCGTTACCGTTTCAAAGCCCAGGCGTATCTGATAGGGCGTCTTGCGCGTGCCCTGCACGAAAGCCGTGACAAGCCCCGGCTCTATCGTCACGCTCACAACCTGTCCGCGCCTTGCGTAGCTTCTGCCGCGCGCAAGGCGCGCCGGGTCTATGCACTGCTCGATGACCGCGACCCAGCGCCGCGACCACCAGTTGGAGCCGTAGGCGTGTCCGCGCGTCGTGCGAGATTTTATGCCGCATCGCGTTTCAAGCGGTTTTTTGCAGCGCAGGAACTTCTCTGCGCGGTCTGCCGGCGTCATACGGTTTCCACCGCCTCCCGCTCGAGCGTGAAGAGTTCGTAAATGTCGCTGTCGTTCATCTCTGCGAGCCAGCTTTCGCCTGTCGCTATGAGCCGCGAGGCGAGTTCTTTTTTCGATTCTATAAGAGCTTCGATCTTTTCTTCGAGCGTGCCGCGGCAGCAGAAATAGTGCACCTGCACGTTGTCGCGCTGCCCTATTCTGTACGCGCGGTCGACAGCCTGCTGTTCGGCGGCGGGGTTCCACCAGCGGTCGAACATGACCACGTGGTTGGCGCGCGTGAGGTTCAGCCCCGTGCCGCCAGCTTTGAGCGAGAGTATGAAGAAAGGCGGCGCGTTTTTATCCTCCTGGAAGCGGCGCACCATTTCGTCGCGCTTCTCGCGCGGTACGCCGCCGTGCAGGAAGAGCGCCTCGCGCCCGAACATTTCCTGAAGGAATTTTTTGAGAATCGCGCCCATTTCCGCGTATTGCGTGAAAATCAGCGCGCGGTCCCCGGCGGCGAGCATCTCTTCGGCGATTTCGGCAAGCCGCGCCATTTTGCCGGAGCGGTTTTTGTAGTCTGATTTGTCTTTGAGGTAAAGGAGCGGGTGGTCGCAGATCTGTTTCAGCGATGTTATCGCGGAGAGGACAAGCCCTTTGCGTCTGATGCCCTCCGTGCCTTCGATGCCTTTCGCGAGCGTCGCCGCGACCGCGCCGTAAAGCCCCGCCTGCTCGAGGCAGAGCGCGCAGTATTCTTTTGTTTCGATTTTTTCGGGAAGGTCGCCGATTATCTCTTTGTCCGTCTTGAGCCGCCGCAGTATGAAGGGCGCGGTCATGCGGCGCACGCGGTCTATCGCCTTTTTCTCGCCAGCCTGCACGGGACGCAGTATCTCGCGGGCGAAGCGGGCGCGGTTCGGCATGAGGCCCGGCATTAGAAATTCCATGAGCGACCACATGTCGCCCACGTGGTTTTCGACCGGAGTCCCCGTCAGCGCCACGTGCCAGTCGGCTTTCAGCGAGCGCGCGGCCCGCGACTGGCGTGTGTCGGGGTTTTTGATGTTCTGCTCCTCGTCGAGAATTATGCCGGCCCACTCTATCTTGGAAAAGAGCGCGCTGTCGCGGCGCAGCAGCGAGTAGGAGGATACGAGGAGCGTCTCGTCGAGCGCGCCGTTCGCGAATGCGCCGGCTTTGCCGCGCTTCATGCCGTGGTGTATGCGGACGCGCATTCCCGGGGTGAATTTATCCGCCTCGCGCCGCCAGTTTTCCATTACGGATGTGGGGCAGATGAGCAGTATCGGGCGGCGCTCCCCCCGGACGCGGAGATTTCTTATGAGAGCGAGAGTCTGCACCGTCTTGCCGAGCCCCATGTCGTCCGCGAGACATGCGCCCATGCCGAGACGTATCAGGCGCGCGAGCCAGGTGAGCCCCTTGGCCTGATAAGGACGGAGGCGTCCGCGGAAACCCTCCGGCTCTTCCATTTCCTCAAGCGGGGCCGCGCCAGTAAGCAGCGCGCGCACGGAGTCAAGCCACGGCGAACCCGTTACCGCGGAGAGAGGCGCGTCGTTGTAGTCCTGGCGCAGAGATGAGAGCAGAGCCTCGCGCCGCGCTATCTTCTTCGGCATTTTTCTGAGGGCCGCCGTTATTTTTTCGACTTCGTCGCGGTATATGACGACCCAGCGGCCGCGCAGGTTTGTAAGAGGTGTTTTAAGCTCGGCGAGGGCGGCAAGTTCTTCCGGAGTCAGTATGTCGCCGCCGAGCGCGACGGACCAGTCGACGTCGAGGAGGTCCGAGAGGCTCATCTGGCCTTCCGGCGCGAAGGCCTTCCTGTCGTGCACCGCGGCCCGCACGGAAAGGCGCGGGCGGTCGGAGAGCTGCCCCCACGCGGAGGGAAGCTGCACCTGTATTCCCTGATCTATTATTGATGTAACGTGGTTCTGCAAAAAGTCGAAGAGCGCGTCCGCGTCAAGAGTGCATTCGCAGGGGAAGGGAGTTTCGAGGCTTTCTTCTATGGCGGGCACGCGGGCCGCAAGACGTCCCAGTATCCGGAGCATATAGCGGCGCGGGTTGGTGTTCGTGCGGTCAAACCACGCGCGCTCCGCCGTCCCCGGGCTCCATACGCGCTCGGCCGGGATTACGAGCGACGGATCCTGCGTGGATTGAAGATGCAACGACAGACGCCAGACGTTTTCGTCGCCCGCGGGCTCCTCCACGCGCATAAAAAGACGCCACGGCTGCGCCGTGACGGCTTTGAGAGAGTCTGCCCATTCGCGTACCTGCGGGTAGAGGGCGGCCATCTCCTCGTGCCACCGCGTGAGCGCGGTTCTTTTCCAAATCAGCGAGCGGATCCATATTTCGTGCGGGTTGCCGGAGTTTACGCGGCGTCCCGGTTCCGACGCGCCGTGCTGCGACGCCCGTATCATCGAGTCGATGAACCCATCCAGTATGAGAGTGGCGTTTTCGCGCCTGCCGCGCGGCTCCGTGCGCGGCACGTCCGCCGACACTCCGCAGAGCACGGGCGGCATCGCTTTCGCGAAAAGGGAAAATTCCTCCTGATATTTCGCAAGTATGACGGAACGCCACTGCGAGGCGTAGGAGCCGAGGAATGGTTCCATGTCGGGGATATAGGCCCCGCGCTGAACTAAAGCGGCCGAATATTCGAGAGCGCGGCAAAGATACTTGAAGTCGTCGGCGAGCATAATTCCGGGGGCGGGGATCCTTGCGCCGCATTCGCGCGCCATTCGCAGCATCGAGGCAAATTCCGGAAACTCCACCGGAAGCGCCGGGACGCGGAAAGCTTTGAGCTCCGTTTTTCCGGCGGCGCGGGGGAGATCGCCGAGTATTCCGTCCGAGGGGGCGGGTATGCCGTTTTTCGCGGGAAGAAGAAGATATATGTATGCCGGCGTTTCGCTCTTGCGCGGGAGACGCACGCCCGTTTCTTTCAGCGCGGCGCGGAGGTCGGGCGGCTTTGCGCCCCACGGGAGCCGGGAGATTCCGCTGTCGTCGGGCCGAGGGCGGCGCGGCCGTTCAAACGAAATCTCCCCCCATAAATATAAATTATTGCTCTCGTAAGCCAAATGGAGAATCAGCATCCCGGACCTCGCCCGCAACGGGAACGGTCGCGGCTTTTTCGCGCGCCTGTTCCCTTATTTCACTCGAAGCAGCTTCCGCCGATGAACTCCCTGATAATCGAGAGGTTCGGCACGTCGTCCGACGGTATCGTCGGAACAAAACGGAGCATCGAAAGAAGCCTCTGCGCCTCGCCGTAAACCGGAGACTCCTCCGGCACCGTTCTGAGCAGAGGCACGACGTAGCCTTTTAAGACCGGCGCCTCGTAGGCGAGCGCGGTGTTGAAAATGACGCTCGCGTTATCCTGATAGGGGAAAATATGGCGGAACGAGCCGCGCACTACGGAGGGCCACTGCGTCAGCGTGGCTTCGGCGGTGTGGCCGCGTTTGCGAGCGTCGCGCACGAGGCGCCGCAGGAGGCGCGTGTCGGTAGTTCCGAGCCTGTTGTGAAAATCTATGTTCGTGCCTGTGAGAGGACAGATGAAGATGTTATACTTCGCCTCCGCAGGTATGCTCGCCGTGAGTTTTCCGTTCAGGCCGTGAATGCCCTCGATGACAAGCAGCTCGCCGCTTGCGAGGCGCATTTTTTCTCCTTTCGTGCGGCGGCCCGCGATGAAGTCGAACTTCGGCGTCTCCACCTCGTCGCCGGAAAGCAGCGCGGAGATCTGTTCGTTCACAAGCTCCACGTCGAGCGCCTCCAGTGCCTCGAAATCGGGTCTGCCGTCTCTGTCTCTTGGCGTGCGCTCGCGGTCGACAAAATAGTTGTCGAGCTCCAGTGTGCGCGATTTTATGCCGGAGGAAAGCAGCTGCGCGCGAAGCCGCCGCGACGAGGTCGTCTTGCCGGAGCTTGACGGGCCTGCGAGGCAGAGCAGCCGCACGCCGGGACGATCCTCTATCTCCTCCGCTATATTGCCGAGCATTTTTGTGTGGAGCGCCTCGCAGAGCATAATCAGGTCGCGTGAGCCGCCGTCTGTCACGATTTTGTGGATTCCGGCGCAGGTGCTCACGTTCAGATTCTTCAGCCATTCCGTATGTTCTTGAAAGAGTTTGAAAAGTTTCGGCGACTCCGCGAAAGCCGTGGTCCGGGACGGGTCGGAGAGTGTGGGGCCGGAGATGAAAACGCCGCCGCCGTAAGGGTGCAGCTCGAAGGTCGGCGTAAGAGACGCTCTGTCCGCCAGCGCGCCGCCGAAAAAGTCATACACGCCGCAGCAGTTGTAAAGTATGACGGGGTCGCTTCCAGCGTAGCGCAGGAGTTGTTCTTTGTCGTCGAAGCCCTGGTTTTTCATTATCGCGCGCGCCACGTCGATGGGGAAAACCCTGCGCCTTATCGGCTCGCCCTCGTTCACCATGCGGCGCATCTCGCGCCGCAGAGCGTCGCAGTCATCTTCTGTCAAAGGCCGTTCCTGCGATTCGTAAAAATACGAGTAGAACATCGACTGAGTGAGATGCAGCCGCACGCCAAAAAGCCGCGAGGCCGCCGCCGTCAGCATGAAGGCGATAGTCCGCGTGTAGACCTCTATGCCCTCTATGCTGTCCGTTGTTATGAACTCGATGTACGAGTCCATAACTATCTCCCACGAGAGCGGGCGCTGCACGTGGTTGACGCGGCAGGCGACGACCGCCTCCTTTTTCGGAAAAGACGAAAGCGAAAGAGCCTCGCGGGCCGTGATAGTTTCTGCGCTTGTAAGAGCGCGTGCGTCTTTTATTTTTATTTCAAAACTCACGGTATTTCCTCCATTTGCCGCAAAGGGCGGGGCGCTATACTACGTTTATCGATTGTAGCATATATCGCTGCGTTTTGCACAAAAAAGAGACGGCCGAAAAACGGCCGCCTCTCGCGGTTTTTACAAAAAAATTTTTATCAGCCCTCGATAGTCAGCTTCTCGATGACGACTTTCTTCAAAGGTCTGTCCGCCGAGTCCGTCGGGAGTTTGCCGATTGCCTCGACCACATCCATGCCCTCCTTGACCTGTCCGAAGATCGCGTGCTTCCCGTCGAGCCACGGCGTGGGGACGAGCGTGATGAAGAACTGCGAGCCGCCGGTATTAGGCCCAGCGTTCGCCATCGAAAGCACGCCGGGTTTGTCGTGGCGCAGCCCCTTGCCGAACTCGTCTTTGATCACGTAGCCGGGGCCTCCGGTGCCGTTGCCCTTGGGGCAGCCGCCCTGAATCATAAACTCGTCTATGACGCGGTGGAAGGTAAGGCCGTTGTAGAAACCTTTGCCCGCGAGATCCGTGAAGTTTTTGACGGTGTTGGGCGCCAGGTCGTTGTATAGCTCTATCCTGAAGACACCGTAGTTCGTCTCAAAGACGGCCGTCTGCCTCGCCGCCGCCTCCGCGGGCGCGGCCGCGAAAGGAGAGAGAGCCGCAAGCATCGCGCCGAGCGCGAGTAGTTTCATGATTGTCATCCTCCGTTTCATCGTTTTGATCAACCCCGGTATTTTATCATATAAATTTGACGTTTACCCTGCATTCTTTCAGGAAGCCTGTCGGCAGATAGGAGAGCTTCGCGGCGCGCAGGCCCGCGTCGTTCATGTCCTCCTCGCGGTTTACGATCTCAAGCTCCGGATGCTCCGCCGTCACGTGCGTGAGGAACTCTTTGTTGATTACCTGATAGGCCGCGCCGTATTCGAGGCTTGCCTTCTCGTAGTGGACGACGAGCATATTTCCCGCCAGCTCGCCGATGGTGTAGGCCTCTATCTTTTTGCCGACGCGTATCGCGCCGCCGCAGAGGTTCGGGATTTTGCTCCAGTTGTCGAGGATGCGGTGAATCGCGCGGTTCTCCTCTATGAGGCCGGGATATTCCACGAAATTGTTCGCCTGGCACCACGACTGCTGGAAAGATGAAATTTCGCCGATTATAGCCTTCGTCAGCGGTTCGTAGGAGTAGTCGTAGTTTTTGCGGAACTGATTAACGCGGTTGCGCTTCTTCATGTATTTGTTGCCCGAAAGCGACGCGAGAGCGCGGATGTCGTAAAGGTACTCCCATGTGCCGCGGTCGTCGGTGATTTCGATTTCCGCGGCGCCCGCAAGCTCGCGGCGCCATATATCGGCGAGCGCCTCGGGCACTAGGTCTATCTCAAACTCCTCTCCGTAGCGGTCCTTTAAGATCGCGGGCCAGTCGCCGCGCTCCCATCGGCCTACGGGCGCCAGGTCGTTGAGCCCCTCCCTGCGCTGGTGCAGCCAGTAAAGATCGTTAGCCTCGTCGTAGGCTATCTTCGTCCCGTAGTCCGGGCCGAGGCTCCAGATGACGGGGAAGCAGTAGTCGGATGTGCGCTGGGTGCACATGTTCCAGCGCGAAAGGTAATGCTGCGCCTCGTCCAGTCTTATATCGTGAAATTCCAGATTCAATAAAATTACCTCCGGCTTCAGTCTGACTAAAATTTTACTACTTTTAACGCGCAACGCCATAAGGAAGATTTGTATCTCATGCGATTTTCACAGAAAGCGAAACGCCGGCGCGCCGTTTAACGAAACTCTTCGCGGCTTCAGACAAGCGGCCGGATAAAATGCAAAAAAAGAACGTGACGCGCGACGGAAACCGGAGCGGACGGAAACGCGCTATGCCGCCGTCCGCACGTCTTGCGCGTGACCGCGCGTCATGTGCGCTTCGGCACGTTTTGCCTGTGACGGTACGTCTCGTCTGTGACCGCGCGTCCTGCCGGCTGTTACACGTCTTGCGGTGTCCGGTTCATGGCCGCCGGCAACTGCCTTGACAGCGGCAGCCGGACGAAAAACGGCATGACGTCCGTCATTGACATCTTCAACGGGTTTACGCCAAGGACACAAACCTCCGGTTTGCTGAGAAGGTGTATGCCTGCCGGTCGGGGCGGGGGACGATTGCGGGGCTCTGAGAATTAAAATCATACGGAAGCGCGCCTGGGGCTTCGCGCTTTCCGCGTCTGAGGACGGGCGCGATAAAGCCGTGACTAAAAATCCCCGGGGATAACCGCCGCCCGCGTCCTTACGGTCACAGGCGGCCTTCGGTCACGTCGTACTCCCCGCGTCCCAGCAGCGATTTGGTGATGACCTCCGCGTCCATGATATGCTTCTCCAGCTCGCGGAAACATTCTTCGCCGCGTGAGAGGCAGAGCTCATACAGCCGCCGGTGCTTATCGAAAAATGTGGCGGAATATTCCTCCAGATAGTCGGCGGATGTGTTGAAGTTCATCAGGGTATAGATAAGCTGCGCGCTGCTTTCCCACGCCTTGCTCAGGAACATATTGCCCGAGGACTTCACAAGCGCCTGGTGAAAGCGGACGTCCAGGCCGTACCAGTCCGTATCGCTGTTCTGTTCCAGAAAAGCCCGCTCAATATCTCCCAGAACCTGCGCCATCAGGGGAAAGATGGAGCCGCCCCGCTGGAAGATGACGCTTAATGCCTCCTGCTCCAGCATCCAGCGGAAATGATAGAGGTCGATAACCTGCTTTTCGGTAAATTCCACAGCTTCGCGCCTGCCGTTCTTATGGGTCACGATCAGCCCCTCGTTGGAAAGAATCTGCAGCGCCGTGCGCACGGAGCTGCGGCTGGTCATGAAACGCGAGGAAAGTTGGTTTTCCGCGATTTTCTCCCCTTTTTTAATCTTTTGGCGAAGTATGTCAAGCCGCAGCTGGGTGGCAATCCTCTCTGGAGCAGCCATCGAACTGCGGTTGAGGATGTTCCTTTCCTGAATCATCTGCCGCAGCTGAACAGAAAGCCGCCGGTTCACCGGCGTGGGAATGCGGGTCTCGCGGCTGAGCGCGAGAACCGTATCGCCCAATATCTCCGTCTCAAGCGGGCGCCCCTCCAGGAAGTCGTGCAGCATGGAAGAGCCGCCCTCGGCGCTCAGACCGCCCAGCACCCGTTCCCATGCCTCGATGTCCGACTCGCTTAACGGGACGCTGCGGAAGTTCGCGAGCCTGATTACCTCGCGCTGCGCCTCACGCATCACGCCCATGGCCTCCGCGCTCTCCCTGAGCCGTCCGTAATTCATCTGATAAACCGTGCTGACCTGATTGCAGCCGATGTTGGTAAGGAACTTCTCCCACAGTTTGTACTCCATATCCTCCGGCACCTCGCAGGCAATCCGGCAGGTTTCCAGAAATTCGGCCACCCGCTCCACGCGGGGCGACCGTTCGGGATTCTTCTTCTCGCCGAAGTTCAGCACGCCCAGGCGGTTCAGCATAACTCTGTGTTCCGTGCGGTTCGCGTCGGCGCCGATTACCGTGGCGTAGAGCACATGTTCCTCACCGAAAGCGCGTATCAGATGTTCCTCGCTGTTCAAGCCGTTCAGCAGGGAAAGAATCAGCGTATTTTCCCCGACCAGCGGCTTCATATGCCGTATGACGCACGGCAGATGGTAGGATTTCACCGCGACGATAATCAAATCCGCCGGCTTGACGGATTGATCCGGCAGGGAACGGCACTCGATCGGAATCACTTTTCCGTTCACCCGCACCGGATCGTCCCTGTACTTCGTCAGGTTTCTCACGATGCCGCAGACGTCCGCCCGCGGATTGTGCTCCTTGATCCATCCGGCGTAGGCGGCGCCCATGGCCCCCAGCCCGATTACCGCGACGCTTCTGATTTCTTCCATGCTCCCGTACCTCCCGCAGCCTGTGTCAAAAGCGGCAAAATATTTTCCCGTTATATTTCCGCATGTCGCGCATAAAAACTGCTTTTCATCTGCCGCCCGCTATATTTATAACAGACGCAGGCCGTTTTGTCGCTTCCCGCTTGAAAAAAAAGAACCCTGCCCCGGCAGGCGGTGCCCGCGGGGCAGGGTTGCGTCAGATTTGCTTTTTATGCTTTTGTTTTTTTGAGCATCTCGGCAATGCCTTTCTTCAGGAGTCCAAGTTCGCTGTCGCAGCTGAACAGCGTCATGCCTTTCAGGCGGCATTCGCGAATCAGGTCCGCGCTTGAAGTGATTATCCCGCTGGGGATTCCGGCTTCCTTTGCAGCGCCGATTACACGGTCGATACAGGCGCGAATTTCCGGCGTCGAGAAATCTCCCATTTTCCCAAGGTCGCAGGCAAGGTCGTTGGGCCCCATCAGCACCCCGTCAATCCCAGGCACGCGGACAATCTCCCCGATGTTGTCCACGCCTCTTTTTGACTCAATCTGCGCGAAGAGGAGAATGCGCCCGTTGGCGGCAGCCGTGTATTCCGTCAGCTTTCCGGGGTTGTAGTTGCTGTGAGGGCGCATCGTTGAAATGCCGCGTTTTCCCTCCGGCGCGTATTTGCTGAGCAGCACCAGCTGTCTTGCCATTTCGGGCGTTTCAAGCATCGGCACAAGAAGTCCGTCGACGCCGGCGTCAAGGTACTTCTGCACAGGCTCGCGGGTCAGAGCCGGCACCCGCACGATTACCGGAAAGCCGATTCCGTTCCCCACAGCCGCTATGGCCGCGACCTGCGAATAATCAAAATAGCCGTGCTCGCAGTCGACAATCACGAAATCCACGCCCGCGGCCTTCATCAGACGCAGCAGATTGGGCGCCGCGATCTCCGACAGGAACATTCCGGTCAGTTCTTTTCCCGCCCTGATATTATTTTTCATCGGTTCCTTCCTTCCCGTGCCGTCAAGAGCGTTCGGAGGCCACATAGTTCTCAATCAGCCTCTCCATGCCCTTGAACACCTCGTCCGCCGGCCCGCAGACCGTTTCTCCGCCCAGCTCCCGCCGGATGGCCTCCTGCAAGAGGGGGTTCTTCTGCAGCGCGCCGCCCGCGAAAATCACGCGGCCAGCGGCCTCCCCGGAAGGCCGCAGACAGTCCGCGTACCTGCGGTAGACCCTGCCGAAATCAACCGCGGTTGCCCAAATCACGTTTTCCGCCGTCAGGTTTCCGTAGCCGATGTGGCGGATATTCCCGTCCGCCAGCCGGTGAGGCAGTTCATAAAAGCCGCAGTCCACCTCAAGCCCTTTCAAATCGCCGATCCGTTCCGTCCGTCCGATTCTTTCCCAGACCTCGGCGCGCTCCATGCCGGTATGGAATATCTTCTCCCCGATGTCCCGGATGAAATCGATAATCACGTTGAAATTCCTTCCTCCGGGCATACGGGAAACGACATTGCAATAGGCGCCGTCGAAATAAGGGCGGATTTCGTAGTCGCCGGGCGTGAAGCTGTCAGTCAGATAGATCAGCTGCCCGCTTGTGGCGATATTGACAATCAGGTCGCCCGTTACGGCGCCGGTTCCGTATACGCTTGTCTGCACATCGCCCATGTCCGGCAATACTTCCAGGCAGATGCCGTCTTCGCGGAAAACGCCGCAGCTTTCGACCTCGCAGGTAATCGCCGGAAGCCTGATAAAATCAAGGCCGATTCTCTCAAGCATATCGAACCGCCAGCGGTTTTGCCGTATGTCGGCGAAGCCCATCGGGGCCGCGTTGGTGATGTGGCAGACGCTGTTGCCGGTCAGCTTCTCGATGATGTAGGAGCCCAGCGTGTAAACCCGCGTTTCCGGGCTTTTGGGAAGCGTCCCCTCCTCAAAGAGCGCGTAGAGATTGCAGAGGGCGAGCGCAGGCTTGATATAGACCCCGTTGTTCTCCATATCTTCGGTGGAGAATATTTCCTTCAGCTCTTCCATATAGCTGGTCTGCGTGCCCGGACGAGGCTTCAGACTGCGCGCGTCCTGCCATGAGATGTATGTGTCCTCGGCAAGACGCGGGTGGCAGATTACGCAGCCGTGCTGCTGCGTGGAGAGGAGGATCCCTTTCGTGTCCGGGTGATTTTTGCAGAAGAGCCGGATAATTCCCTTCACAATATCCACGAACTCCCCGGCCCTGTTCTCATAAATGAGACTCTCTCTCCCGCCAAGCCTGGGCGGCGTCGGATATTTGACCGCGGCGGCCTGTTGCCGGGCCGCCGCATCGTAAAGCCCCGCCTTGATAAATGTGCTTCCGATGTCTACGGTTATATATTTCATCGCACGCCGCGCTTACATCAACAGATTGGGTATGCCGACCGAGAGGACCGGGAAGGCCCAGAGGATCACCACTTCAACCATAAGCACTATCAAAAACGGCCACAGCTTGGGGCAGACCTGCTCCATGGACAGATGTTCCACGCTGCATGTGGTCATCAGCACGACGCCGACCGGCGGCGTGATGTTCCCGATCATCGCGATTACGATGATGCAGATGCCGGCGTGGATCGGGTCAAAGCCGACCGAGTTCAGGAGCGGCAGCACCATCGGCACGAAGACCATGATGTTCACGTTGGGGTCGCTCAGGCAGCCCAGAATCAGGAAGAGTATCGTGACGGTCACAGCCACCAGAAATTTGCTGTCCCCCGCGAAATAGGTCATCGTCGCGAACATCCAGTCCTGCAGATGCTCCGCGGTCATGACGAAACTGAAGCACTTGGCGGCGGGGATCACGAGCAGAACGGAACCGCTTGTGATGAAGACATTCTCCAGACAGGCGACGAAGTCTTTCGGTTTCATGGTGCGGTAGACCGCGGCGCCCAGCACCAGCGCGTAAAGCACGGCCACGGCCGCGGCCTCAGTTGTCGTCACGACGCCCATGTAAATGCCGCCCAGAAGAATAGCCGGCGTCAGAAGCGGCAGTATGCAGGACAGAAACGATGCCAGCAGATGGCTGATGTAATAGCGCCACCCGTGCCACGCGAGCTTCGGGGCGTTGTGGCGCAGAGAATAGAAATAGACATAGACAATCAGTATGACGCCCATAACGAAGCCCGGCACGATGCCCGCGAAGAGGAGCTTTCCGACAGACACGTTGGCAACCATGGCGTAAACGACGGCCGGAATGCTTGGAGGGATGATGGGGCCGACCGTCGACGAGGCAATCGTCGTGGAAGCGCTGAACTCCTTGTCAAAGCCCTCGTCGACCATCGCCTGATAGGCGAGGTGTCCTATGCCGCCCGCGTCCGCCACGGCTGAGCCGGACATGCCGGCGAAGATGATGCTTGTCGCGATGTTCACGTGACCCATGCCGCCGGGGATATAGCCAACAAGGTCGCGGCAGAATTTGAAGATGCGATCCGCCACGGAGGTGCGGTTCATCACCTCTGCGGTAAGTATGAAGAGCGGTATCGCGACGAGGGCGAAATTATTCAGCCCCGTGAACATTCTCGTCCCCATGATCGAAAGCCCCATCCCGGTTTTCAGCGCGTAGAGAAAGGACGAGACGATCATGGCCGCGGCGATCGGCATCCCGAACAGGAAAAGAAGCCCGAAACTGCCGATAAACAGAACCATATTGGGCATTTACTTTCCCTCCTTCCGGCAGCGTGTAAAATCACACGTGTCTCTTATGATGTTGCAGACGATATGGAACACCATCAGCCCGAAGCTGAGCGGCAGCACGGCGTAGACATACTTCATCGGAATCCGCAGTACGTTGGAGATGGGAAGCTGTGCCAGCAGCTTGAACAAATCCGGAATGTAAAGCAGGAAGAAAACGATCATGAGCACATTCATCGTCTGCCGAATTCCGTAGCGCAGCGGCGCCGGCATAAGGTCGGTAAAGGCCGTAACGTTCAGGTGCTTGTCGTCCCCCATTGTGTACGCCGCCGAGAGGAAGCCCAGCCATACAAAGAGAAACTGATTCAGCTCGTCCGACCAGTTGAGGCCGCTTTTCAGGCAGTAGCGGAGGGCCGCGTTTGAGATCATCACGACGAAGAGCACGCCCAGACAGGCGCTGCCGCAGAATTTCTCAATCTTCTGCAGTTTCCCGTTGATCCAAAAAAGCCCGTTTTGCTTTCCCATCTCCGTCTTGCCTCCTTCCGGTATTATTTCATTGCCTGAATCTGGTTGTACCAGTCAACCCACGCCGCGTGCTTTTCCACGACGGCTTTGGCGTTCTCCTTGAACGGCGTTGTGTCGACATCATCGATAAGCGTCATGCCGTTTTTCACGCACTCGGCAATCAGGCTCGTTTCATTCTCGGTCACCATCTGGTCAACCTTGTCGCCCATGTGGGTAAAGACTTCCCTGAAGATCGCTTTGTCCTCGTCGGAGAGGGAATCCATCAGCTTGGCGTTGATGATGGTGGAGGAGCAGGCCATCATGTGCCTGGTCATAATCAGATAATCCTGCACTTCGTAGAATTTCATCGTAACGATCTGCGTCACGGGGTTCTCCTCGCAGTCGGCTACGCCGGTCTGCAGGGACATGTACACGTCCTCGATGGGGATGGATGTGATCGCGACTTTGAAGACGTCTTTCAGCGTCGAGTACGGCTCGAAGTTCACGCAGCGCAGCGTCAGGCCGTCGAAATCTTTCAGCGTGCGGATTTCTTTGTTGGCCGTCAGATTGCGGAAGCCGAAGTTATACATATTCAGCTGATAGATGCCGCCGACCGCCTTGCTGATTTCCCCGCGCATCTTCTCGCAGAGCTCGCTCTTCTTGAACTTCTGCCAGTGCTCGTAGCTGTCGAAGCAATATGGAGCGAATATGACGCCGCCCGCGTCCAGCCAGTCCGACGCGCTGTCAAGGCAGGCGATGTCAAGCTGGCCCATCTGGCAGGCTGTGATGCTGTCCGTGTAGTTGGCGTAGGTGCCGCTGGGGTAGATAGTCAGCTTATAACGGCCGCCCGTCTTCTCGTACAGCTCGTCCGAAGCCGCCAGGTACGCCTGATGAACGGGATGATTCTCCGCGAAGACGTGCGACACCTTCAGGTTCTTTGTCTCCGCCGCCGACGCCGCGGAGCAGAGCGCCAGGCCCGTGACCATGGCCAGTAACGCTGCCAACAACGTACATTTCCTCATTTTCTTTCTCTCCTTTTCTGTTATGTGTTTCCGCAGATATTTTTGTAGCGCATTAACTGTAACCTATTTCTCATAAAATGTCAATCAATAATTATATAAATGTCGACATTTT